>JADZCI010000053.1 GCA_020851655.1 Bryobacterales bacterium | reverse complement strand
GGCGTCACCGGAGGCGGCGCCTCCAGGTTGGCCAGCGGCAGGTTCAATTGCTCCGATAAGGCCGCCAGCACGTCGCGCTGGGCGACGAACCCCAGGTCCACCAGGATGCGGCCAATCTTGTCTCCCCGTTCCTTTTGAAGTTCGAGCGCCCGGTCCAGGTCTTCCTGCGCAAGCTGCTTACGCGCAATCAGAATCTCGCCCAGCCGCATCAGAACGTACGCTCTTGAATCGCCGTGTCCAGTGTGGAGCGGTCCGCACGGTTGGTGGCGACGTCCAGCAAGGCCTGGCGTCTGGCATGCATGAGGATCTGCTGGGGCAGGCCGGTCTTATCCTCCCAGGGCTTCGAAAGCAGAAACAACGCGACGGCAATCTGCTCCTGTGGCGGCACCCGGTCCAGTGACTGTGACGAGGCCACCAGAAAGTCCCGCATCATCTGCCGCACTTGAGGCATCCGCTGCAGTTTTGCCTGCCGTACCCGGGCAATCTCTTCTTTGCTGAACTCCGCCGGACGGAACGGCGACAGTCCCGGAGTCTGGACTAGGTTCACTTCCGCCGTAAATACGGCGCCGTATCCTTCCAGGTACACCCCCCGGGTGAGCCCCAGAATCTCCATCGGACTGTCGATATTGAAGCGCTTGATCCGCTCATCGAAGCTCTTTTCCATCGCCGTCAGCTCGGAGCGCGATACCTGGGGCTTCTGCGCCGTGGCAGTCAACACACCGAGCAACACCACCAGCAACACGCGGCGCATCAGTCATCGCCTCCCACCTGGCTGGTAGTCCGGTACAGCGTTCCCAACTGGCGCTCGAGGTAGCCAAAGGATTCGCGAACATCTTTCAAGTCTTTGCTGCGCTGATCCTCGACCCGCTTTTCGAGTCCGGCGATGCGCGCCAAGGCCGCTTGGTTCTGTTTCTGCGATTCCGATAGCAGCACCGGGAGGCGTCTGTCGACTTCCTTCTGCACCCGCTCTTCAATCTGGCTCTCGCTGAGCGAAGCAACCGGCGCCGCGGCCGGACCAACCGGGGGACGCAGAATCCAGGCGCCTGCGACCAGCGCCACCGCCAGCAAGGCCGCTGAAGCAAATCCCAGTTGCGGACCGGAACGCCAGAACCGCTGCCACCAGGAGGGTTGAAGGACCGGATCGGCCACAAACGAAATCCGGCGCGGAGGCTCCATCTCGGGCAAGCGGCGCAGCGCAACCAGGGTGAGGCCAAGCTCGCCGGCCTCCCCCGCGCACTCCGGACACGAGGCGAGGTGCCGCTCGTACCCCTCGCGGTCCGAGGGGGTAAGCTCTTCCAGAATATAGGCCTTCCAATCAAATGCAGCGCAGTTCATGTGCGATCCTCCCGGCGGCCCGCAACGGGCGCCAGCAGCTCTTTCAACATCTCCAATCCGGTGTAAACGCGCGACTTGATCGTCGACGCCGGACATCCCAGGATCTCCGAGATTTCCTCGAACTTGAATCCCTGGTAAACCTTCAACAAAACCGCCTCCCGCTGGTCGGGCGATAACTTCGCCAGCGCGGTCTCGACCGCCAGGCTGATCTCCACCGGCGCCATCCGCTGCGACGGCAGCGCATAGATGGATTCGTTCAACTCCGCTTCCGGCCGCGCCTTCCGATGCAATGAGATAGCCTCATTGTGGGCGATCCGGAACAACCAGCCGCCGAACCGCCCAGGATCTTCCAGCCTCCGCAAGCTCTGGTAGGCCTTCAGAAACGCCTCCTGGCTCAGATCAAAGGCGTCTTCCGAACTCCCGGACAGCCGGAAAAGGTAGTTGTAAACCCTTTTCTCCCAGCGGGATACAAGCGTATTGTACGCGTCCACGTTTCCCTGCTGGGCGCTCAACACCAAGTCCCGGTCTTCAACGTCCCGGAAGATCAAATCCGGCTCTCTTCTCTGCTGATTCTATGACGATTCCGCCCTCGCAAAAAGACGGACTCTTGCGATCCGGCTACGACGGCCTGGTACTAAATTGCAAAAAATGTACTGGAAGATTACATGAAACTTGCAGTATCATGAAGCCAGCGAACCCGGCCTAGTTGCCGAGACATTCCATTTTTCACAATCACCCTTGCGCCGCGCAGCCCTCTGCGCGGCTTTTTTTGCGCCAATAAACCGTTCGGCCTAGTCCGGATTAGTACTAATTGACGGTTAGCGGTCTGGAAGATTACAGAAAGTTGCAGTTAACATTAAGTCTACGGCGGGGGCTTCAGTTCCACCCGATCCGTGGAGGAGAGAATGAAAAGGCTCGTCTTAGCTCTTTGGTTCGTAGTATTGCAGGGTTTCGGGCAGACTTCACCACAACCAAACAACGCGAGTAGTAAAGAAAAAGCGAAAGATTCTCCAGCACCCGAAATCGGAATTCTGCTCTCGGAAGTGACCGTCACCGCGACGCGAACCTCGGAGGAAGTCAAGGACCTGCCTCAAGCGATCACCATCCTGCCGGCGGACTCGATTGTGCGGCTCCAGGCAAGGACTCCCAACCAGATGCTCCGCGAAGAGCCAGGCATCTATTCCGTTCAGGTTGCCGCCCAGGGTTCACCGATTGTGCGCGGGCAGATTGGGAACCGCGTGCTTTACCTCTGGGACGGCATACGCATTAACAATGGAGCGATCTTTGGAGGACCGAACGGATTCTTCAACCAGGTTCCGGTTGGGTCGGTCGAACGCATGGAGGTCATCCGGGGGCCGGGCGCGGTTCAGTTCGGCAGCGACGCGATTGGCGGCGTGATCAACGTGATGACCCGCGGACCCCAGGATTTCGCGCACGATGTACAACAAGGCGGCGAACTCGAATATCGCTTCGGCGCCGTGGATCATGAAAACACGGGCTTGGCCAACTACTGGCTGGCCACGCGCCGGTTCACCTTAATGGCGAATTTCAGCGGACAGGACGTTGACGATTACCGGGTTCCGCACCTCGGCATCATGAAGAACACTGGCTTTGCGTCCTATGGCGGCAGCGTCAGTTTCGGCTTCAAGCTGACAGACAAGGACTCGATTCACGCCTCCTACATACAGAACCGGCGCGTCGATGTCGCCACCTATTCACAGTCCAAGCTCAATCCCAGCGGGGTTCCGCGCATCACCGGACCCCTGGAGCAGCGAGGCATCGCCAAAATCGATTATGTGCGGACGAATTCCGGCCGCTGGAGCGACGAACTCCGGTTATACGCCTATTCGCAGTTCTACGGCGGGGTACGGGATCAAACCGTCGAAAGCGCAAAGGCGTTCACACGGACGCGGACCGACGCGGGGCAGGACGTGTGGGGCGGAGGCGCGCAGAACGCCAGCCGCTGGAAACAGGTCAAGCTGATCTACGGCTCGGATTACCACACGGAGTCGCTGAAATCCGACAAGCGCCTGTACACCACGAGCAAGGGCACCGGCGGCGAAGTGGTCACGATACCCAACGGCAACGTTCCGCCGGGCAACTACAACGTCTATGACATGTTTGGGATTGCGCAGATCCAAGTGGTCCGCCGCCTGATCGCATCGGCCGGCGTCCGCTACGAGACCACGCGGTTGATCTCCTTTCCTCGTCCGGAAGACGCGCTGATACCGTTCACCGTGCGGGACCTGACGCTCGACAAGCGTTGGAATGCGGTTACCTGGAACGCCGGCGCGGTCTACCACGCCACCAACGAGCTGAGCTTTAACGTCAACATCGCCACCGGCTTCCGGGCTCCGACATTCAACGACACGTTGAGCACGGGCGTGCCGGTGTTTGCGTCCGGCATCGCCTCGGTGCCGAGCCCGAATGTCGGACCTGAACGGAGCACAAGCTATGAAGTTGGGTCGCGTTATGCGAGCCGCCGGCTGACCGCCTCGGTCACCTTCTATACGAACGAGTTGCGGGATTTCCTTCTGGCCAAGGCCACGGGCTTCATCAATATTCCGGGTATCGGCGTGGTGGTGGCGCGCAACAACGTGAACGGCGCCGAAGGCTATGTGCGCGGCATCGAGAGCTACATGGCTTATCAGGTCCACCCCACACTGTTGTGGTACGGCAACTTCACCTACACGCGCGGCATGGACACGATCCGCAATGTACGTTTGCGATTTATCCCGCCCGCCTTCGGAACCACTGGATTCCGCTATACGCCGAAGCGCCAGAACTGGTGGGTGGACGCGAGCGTAAACATGGCGGACCGGCTTCGCCACCACGCCCCGGACGACGAACTGGATGCCGGTTTCTCGCGTGACCCTGGTTACGGCTCGCCCAGCGCCACCAACCCCGCCTATCGCCCCGGATTCCAGATTCCGGGCTACGCCATCGCCAACCTCCGCCTCGGCTACGATCTGTTCAAGGACCGGAAAGCGGGTTGGGGCTTCTTTGTGAACTTCAGCAACCTGCTGAATCAGGACTACCGCGAGTCCTACTCGCAGCAGCAATTGCGCGCGCCCGGATTCGCCACGCTCATCGGCACAAAATTCCGGTTCTGATCACGATGCGTTCGCTGTTCCTTGCCGCGCTCATTTCGATCGCCTCAGCCGCCGAACCATCCTCGCGGATGTGCTTCCTCGGGGTGTGGGAGCGGGCCGAACCCATGCTCGACTCCAGTTCCCGCGAATTGGGGTTGGCCGCGTCGTTCATCAAGCCGGCCGAGGTAAGCGGCGGCAGCCGCAAGGCCGAGGCGGAATCCTGCCGGATCCTGTTCGTGCTCAATATCGAGCCGGCCGAAGCGCAGCGTGTGGCGAAGTGGGCCGCCGAACTCCAGGGCGCCAAACGCGGCCCCCGAATTGTGGCGCTCGACAAGCGGTCCAGCCACGCGGAACTGGAGCGGCTTTCGGTGTTGGAGACCGACCCGGCGATACAGAAATATTGGCGCGCCAACGGGAGCGTCAACATAGGCCGGATGCTCGTCTACGCCGCCAGCAAGTACCTGGGCAGGCCTGGTAAAGTCGAACCACCCGTGGAAGTGCCCGACCAGGGGCTGTATGACCATTCCCGCGTCGAGCCGTTCGCCGATTTCGCTTCTCTCAAGACTTACAAGCTCGGCAAGGGGCGGTGGAAAGAAGGTGCGCCCGTCGCGGCGATGCTGATCCAGCAGTCGTTCTGGGTGACACGCGACCTGAAGGTGATCGACGCGCAGGTCAAAGCGCTCGAAAAACAGGGAATCAACGCCGCCGTCATCTTCGGCGAACGGCAGACTCTCGTGGACGGTCTGATCCGGCAGGTTCATCCGGACCTTCTGATTGAAGACCGCCACGGCGCCATGTGGGACTCGCGAAATACTCTCGAGCTGCTCGATGTGCCCTACCTGCGGCCGGTGTCGATGTTGGGGTACACGCTGGACGAATGGAGAAAGGACCCGCGCGGACTCTCTTTCCGCGACGTGGGCATGTTCATGACGCTGCAAGAGTCGTGGGGCACCATCGAGCCGGTCGTGGTGGGCGGGATGAAGGTGAACATCAGCGGCTTCCATTTGCACGAGCCCGACCAAGCGGGCGTCACACGCTTTGCCCAACGCGCCGCTTCCTGGATCCGGCTGCGGCAGAAGCCGAACTCGGAAAAGAAGATCGCGCTCATTTACTACAACAAGGGCCTGGGGCAGGATGACCTGATGCGCGGCAGCCCGACCGGGGCGTTTCTCGATGGACCGGAGAGCGCGGTCCGCTTTCTGCCGCTCATGAAGGAGCACGGCTACACGCTGACCCGCCTGCCCAGGGACAGTGCGGATCTGATCAACTGGATTCGCACCGGAGCACGCAATCACGGCCCGTGGAATCAGGGTGCGCTGGAGCAGATGGTCGAGCGCGGCGACCCCGTGCTGATCCCTTTGCGGAAGTACCGCCAATGGTTCGAATCGCGGCTGACCCCGGCGCAGCAGGCGCTCATGGTCAAACACTTCGGTCCACCCCCCGGCCGCATCATGGTGGTTGAAAAAGACGGCGTGAAGTTCATCGTCCTGCCGCGCATCAACCTCGGCAACGTCGTCATGATGCCGCAGCCGGAACGCGGCGAAAAAGTGGACGAGAAGCTGCTTCACTCACGCGACATTCCTCCGCCGCACAACTACCTGGCCTTCTACTGGTGGTTGCAGGACGGCTTCAAAGCCGACGCCATCGTGCACTGGGGCACACACGGAAGCCTGGAACTGCTGCCGGGCAAGGAAGCCGGCATGACGCCCGAGGACTGGAGTTCGCTGTGCACCGGCGCGATGCCCGTCGTCAACGTCTGGATAATGGATAACCTGGCGGAGGCGACACTGTCGCGGCGCCGGTCGTTCGCCGAGCTCGTCGATCACGCGATTCCGCCAACGATCAATTCCGGCTTTCCGGAATCCTACGCCAACCTGCGCAGCGACATTCAGAAGTTCAATGCGCTGGAACCCGGATTGCTTCGCGAACAGTTCCGCAAGACGATCACCGCGGCCGCCCGAGCGGAGAAGATGCTGGAGTCCACCAGAATCCCGCCACAGACTCCGGCGCTCGACGACGAGCAGGTCGCCGCCATATCCGAGCACATTCAGCATCTGTACGAGGACCGCACCCCGCAGACGTTGCACGTGTTGGGGCAGCCCTTGGAAGAGAAGTTCATCAACCCCTATCTCACGCTGATTCTGGGCGGAAAGTTCCTGGATCACCTGGCGGCGGCCACCCCTCCACCGGCGGAGCTGAAGACGGCTTCGGACAAGCGTATCTGGCTGCGCGAACAAGGCGAAGCCTTCCTGGCGGCACACCTGCCCGCCAACGCTCCTCAGCCAAAGACCACCGATCTGGTCAAAGACCTCGAGTTTGCCCGGGAGATGCGCTCGAAATTGCTCGACGCGCGCCAGGAGACCGCCGGCTTGCTCCGCGCCCTGGACGGCCGGTTCATCCCTCCCGGTCCGGGGCCCGAGCCGATTCGCAATCCCAACTCCATTCCCGGCGGACGCAACCTCTACGCGCTCAATCCGGAAGAGATTCCGACGAAAGCCGCCTGGGAAGTGGCGGTTCAACTCATCGACGAAACTCTGCGGAAACGCCACCCCCACAAAGTAGGCCTTGACCTGAGCGGCATGGATACGATGCGCGATTTCGGCGTCATCGAAGCGCAAGCGCTTTACCTGATGGGAGTGCGGCCCGTGTGGGACCGCAACAATCTCGCCATCGATGTCGAACTGATCCCCAAAGAGGAACTCAAACGGCCGCGTGTCGACATCTTCCTGGCAATGGGTGGCTTATACAAGGAGAACTTCGGCACGCGGGTCAAACTATTGGACAAAGCCGTCCGGCTCGTTTCCCAACTCAAGGAAGACGAAAACTGGGTCCGCCAAGGAACACTCGACAACGAGCGCCGGCTCAGCGCCAAGGGATTTGCCGCCGAAAAGGCCCGCGAGCTCGCCGTGGCGCGAATCTTCGGCACCAAGCCAGGCAACATGTCCGGAACCAATATCCTCTACATGGTCCCCCGGTCCGGTGTATGGGAAAAGGATGACGAGGTCGCCAGCGTCTACATCGACAATATGAGTTACGTCTACACCGGCGATAAGTGGGGCGAGAAGATAGACGGCTTGTACGAACAGAACATCCAGGGCACCGATACGCTGATCCGCGTCTGGGCGTCGAACATGACCAGCCAGCTTTCCAATCACCACGCCTACGAATACCTGGGCGGATTGAGCCTTGCGGTCAAGAAGCTCACCGGGAAGGAACCGGAGGCGCTCATTGCCGATGTCCGCGACCCGGGGGGAGCGCAGATGCGCGATTTCCACGAGGTGCTCGCCTCCAACCTTCGCTCCGAACTGCTGAACAAGAACTGGGTGGCGGGGATGAAGGAACACGGCTACGCCGGAGCGGGGCACGCCGCCGAACTCGTGAAGAACACGTTCGGTTGGGCCGTCACCCGTTCCTCCAGCGTGGATGAAAGCGTCTGGGACGAGATTTACTCAGTCTATGTCCGCGACAAGTACAACCTGGGCGTTCGGGCGTGGATGGAGAAGGACAACGCCCATGCGCTCGAAGAGATCGCGGCGACCATGCTCGAGGCGTCGCGCAAAGGCTACTGGAAAGCGAGCGGCGAGGCCGTCGCATCTCTATCGCGGCTTTACGCTGAACTGGTCGCGGCTCACGGCGACTCGGGCGGACTGGTTTCCGGCGGCAACAAATCGCTCGAAAAGTACGTCACCGGCAACCTCAATGCTCCCGGCAGCGGCGCCACCGGCACGGCGCTGGCTGCCCGGATGTCGGCCATCATCCGGCGTGCCGGGGCGACGCCGTTCCGGGCGAAGATCGATCCGCCGGGCACGGCGCCGCGGCCGGGCGCGCCACCCGCTCAGGCCATCACCGGAACCCGCCTCGCGCTGGCGCGGCCCGCCCTGTCCGCCATGCAAGCCGTCGAGACCTCTCCCATCCTGGTTTGGTCCACGGCCCTCATTTCGTCCATGCTCATTCTCTACGGCTACCGCCGTCGCAAAGGCTTGCTATGTTAACTGCGCTCACCGACCTTTTGTATGTAATTTCCAACGCCCTGCTGGGTCCCGTTGTTCTCTTGCTGCTCGGCTTTCTCGCCTGGGTGCTGGTCCTGGCCGGAGGATTGGCTAAGGAGTCGTTCGAGCGGAGCCGCGTCCGGCGCTCGCTCGACGCCGCGGTCGATCTGGCACGGCGGGGGGGCGACGAGTCCGGCGTTTGGATCCCGCTTTCCTCGGCCCGCGCCGGGCTCCCGCAACGGTTTGTCCAGTTCCTGGGCGGACCGACGTCGGAGGAGCGGATGCTCCGGCAGGCCGTCATCAATGTCGAAGCCTGCATCTCCTCTTCCATCGCCCGGCACTCGTTTATCACCCGCATCAGCCCGATGCTCGGGCTCATGGGCACACTCATTCCCCTGGGACCCGCTCTTTCGGGTCTGGCCAACGGCAACATGCAGGCCCTGGCCGGCAACCTGGTGGTGGCGTTCACGGCGACGGTTGTGGGCCTTCTGATCAGTGGAATCGCCTTTGGCATGGGCTTGCTGCGGCGAACCTGGTATGCGCGCGACCTGACCGACCTGGAGTTTATCTGCGACCGCCTGTCCTCGGTCGGCAGCGAGGAGCGCAGCTATGTTCGGTAAGAAGCGTCACTGGGATGAACTGATGGAAGACGATCCCGCCGCCGGGCTGCTCAACCTTTTTGACGTCTGGATCGCCTTTGCCGCCGCCCTGCTGCTCGCCACAGTGAGCTATTACTCCAAGGCCGGAATCTCGCCCGACATGGTGCAAAAGAACAACGTCAGGATCGAGCGCTACCGCCCGACCAACGAGAAACTCAGCGGCAACGGCGAACGCCTGGGAACGGCGTATCGCCTGGCGAGCGGCGAAGTGGTGTACGTGCCCGACAAGTAACCTCCCCCTGTCTTAATTAAGTGGAACCGGTTCTCGCGGTTGCTAGAATTCCCACAGGAGCACGTCTGAGCACCGGTTACCCCGATTCCGTCCGGTTCCTTTACGCCCTCGGCAACGAGTTCAAGACCATCAAGTTCGGCCTGGAACGGATCCAGACGCTGCTCGACGCTCTGGGGCGCCCGCAGGATGCGTGCCGGTTCATCCATGTCGCCGGAACCAACGGCAAGGGTTCCACCTGCGCCATGATCGAATCCGGCCTGCGCTGCGCAGGGTACCGGACCGGACTTTATACCTCCCCGCACCTGGTCGAACCAGCCGAGCGGATTCAAATCAACGGCGAACCGGTCTCAGACGGCGACTTCAACGAGGCGTTTGAGGAAGTCCACTATACGGCTGGACGAATGCTTGCCGCCGGTGAAATCGACATGCACCCCACTTACTTTGAAACCATCACCGCGATGGGGCTGGTGTTGTTTCGCCGTCTGCGCGCCGGACGCGTGGTGCTGGAGACCGGAATGGGAGGCCGGCTGGACGCCACCAACATCGTGACGCCTGAACTGGCGGTCATTACTCCGGTCGATTTCGACCATGAGAAGTTTCTGGGGGAGACCATTCCAGAAATCGCCTGGGAGAAGGCGGGCATCATCAAGCCCGGTTGTCCGGTCGTCCTGGCCCGCCAGCGTCCCGAGGCGCAGGATGTTCTGGAAAGCCGCGCCGCCGAGTTGGGTGCGCCGGTGACGCGAGCCTCTGACTGGACGCTGCAAGACTGTGAAGTCCACGCCTACGGGAGCCGCTTTCGAGTTCACGGCCCGAGCGATCTGAACATCACCTGCCCGCTCATCGGTGAACACCAGGTAGAGAATGCCTTGACCGCGGCCGCCGCGCTGCACCTGGCCGGCCTGTCACCGCGGCATATCGAGGAGGGTATCGCCGGGACCCGCTGGCCAGGGCGGCTGGAACTGGTCCAACAAAGCCCGAGCGTGTTTCTGGACGGCGCCCACAACCCCGCCGGGGCGGAGGCGCTCGCCCGCTACATCAAGCGCTTTCACGCGGGCAAGAAGATCTGGATCGTGTTTGCCGCCATGCGCGACAAGGACGTGAACCTGATTGGCAACTTACTGTTTCCCCTGGCCGCCCGGTTGATCTTCACCGCCCCGGCCAATCCCCGGGCGTTCCTCCCCGCCGAACTGCGCGACCTCACCGGCCAATCCTCAGCCATTCTCGCCCCGTCAGCGCTCGATGTCCTGGCGTTAATACGGGACGTTCCGCCGCAAGACGTTGTATTCATAACCGGTTCTCTGTATCTGGTGGGTGAGGTGCGGCCATTATTGTGTGGACACCCGAAATCCGCTTGACTCAAAGCCGATTTACGATAAAATCCCTTATGGCGCATCCTAAACACGGAGTAAACGTAATGTTCAAAACAAAAAAAGCGCTTTCTGAAGCTTCGGGGCTCAAGGTCTATTCCAGTACAGATGTGTCGCGGGCGGCCGGCGTCAGCCTGCGGCAGTTGCAGTGGTGGGACGAAAAGAAGGTTGTGTCTCCCAAGCACGAAGGCCACAAGCGGCTCTACGGCCTGGAGGAAGTCGTGGAGGTGGCGGTTATCGCCGAACTTCGCCGTAAAGGCTTCTCACTCCAGAAAATCCGGCGCGTGCTGCGCTTTCTGCAACGCGAAATGGGCCGCCGCTTGTCTGAAGTGCTCAGCGGGGATGCGGAACTGCACCTCCTAACCGACGGAAAGTCGATCTTTCTCGAAACCAGCAACGACCAGATTGTCGACATCCTGAAGGGCGCCAAGCAACCTATGTTCCTGGTGTGCGTCACCGACCAGGTGAAGCGTCTTTCGGTGACACCAAAGAAGCCGCCACGCGTCGAAACAAGTGGGGCTGTGCGAAAAGCCAAGGCTCTGTAAGCCTTTGGCCCGCCCTCCCGGCGGGCGTCAACCCTGGAGCTATACTGATAGTCAGGTCTGGGAGGCCTATTGTGACGCGCCGTTACCGGTCTGTCTTTTTGTCGTTGTTGCTCATTGCGGCTTGCGCCCTGCTTGGGGGGCTGGTCACGCCGGCGCAGTCCGCCGGCGGAGAAGACGATCTCACCACCGGGCTGAAGAGCTTCACCAGCATCTACCGGCTCGTCGAAGAAAACTACGCGGATAAAGTCAATCCTGACAAGGCGATATATAAAGGCGCCGTGCCCGGAATGCTGCGAACCCTCGACCCGCACTCCAGTTTCTTTGACCCTCGCGATTTCCAGCTTCTCCGGGAAGACCAGCGTGGCGCCTACTATGGCGTCGGCATGCAAGTGGGACCGAACCGCGAAGGCAAGACGACTGTTATCGCGCCCTTTACGGGCTCCCCGGCCTACAAGGCGGGCATCCGCCCGGGCGATATCATCCTCGAGGTCAACGACAAGCGCTGCGACGGGCTGACCACCACAGAAGTGGCTGACCTCCTCAAGGGTCCCAAGGGAACTCAGGTTCAGATTAAGGTGGCGCGCGAAGGCGCCGAAAAACCCCTGGTGTTTAACATTACCCGTGGCGAGATCCCTCGCTTCAGCGTCCAGAACGCCTTTTTCCTGAAGCCGGGAATCGCCTATATCGACATCGAGAGCTTTAACGAGAACACCTCCCAGGAACTCGAAAAGGCTATCAAAGGATTGGGCGAACAGAATATCAAAGGCTTGATCCTGGACTTGCGAGAGAACCCTGGCGGGCTGCTGAATGAGGGCGTGGCTGTGGCGGGACGGTTCCTGAAGCCTCGCCAGACAGTGGTGTCCCATCGCGGGCGTTCATCGCCGGAGAAGCCCTATGTCGCCAATAACGGCACCAATAAGTGGGATTACCCAATCGTCGTCATGGTGAACCGCTATTCAGCGTCGGCGGCTGAAATCGTCGCCGGAGCATTGCAGGATCATGACCGGGCCTGGGTGTTCGGAGACCAGACTTTTGGCAAGGGTCTCGTCCAGACGGTTTTCCCCTTGGCGGAGAATACCGGCCTGGCCTTGACGACCGCGAAGTATTACACACCGAGCGGACGCCTCATCCAGCGCGACTACAGCAGCGGCTCGTTCTATGAGTACTACTTCCACAAGGATTCGGATGCGAAGAACCTGAACGACGCCAAGATGACCGACTCCGGCCGCGCCGTCTACGGCGGCAACGGGATCACTCCGGACGAAAAGTATGTACCCAAGTACAACCGGTTCCAATTGGACCTGGCGCGGCGCAGGGCGTTCTTCGAGTTCGTGCCCAAGTATTTTGCTTCGCATGACACTCACCTGACCAAGACCTGGGAACCGGACTTGGCCATGATGAACGAGTTTCACGCCTATCTGCTGAAGAACAATGTGCAGTTCACCGAAGCCGAGTTCGCCGAGAACAACGACTGGATGAAGACGCAGTTGAAGCGAGAGGCGTTCATCACGGCTTTCAGTCTGGACGAGTCTCTCCGCTTCGCGGTGGAAAGCGACCCGATGGTGCAGAAAGCGGTCGAGGCTCTGCCCAAGGCCAAGGCGCTGCTGGATACGGCGAAAAAACAGATCGTTCAACGCGATACCAGGATCGGACGGGATTGAACTCACCCGGGCAAAAGCTGCCCCAGATCGTCGTCCTTGACACAGGCGGTCAATACTGCCACCTGATCACTCGCAAGATTCGCGAGTTGGGGGTGTATTCCGAGATCCGGGCCAGCGAAACTCCCGCTGCTGAACTGGCTGGGGTCCGGGGACTGGTGATATCGGGAGGTCCGGCGAGTGTCTATGAAAGCGGCAGTCCGGTGGTGGACCCCGCCATCTTCCAATCGGGCGCGGGCATTCTCGGAATCTGCTACGGCCAGCAACTGATGGCCTACCATCTCGGCGGCAAGGTCGAGCGCGGAACCAAGGGCGAATACGGGTTGGCGCGGCTCCAGACCACCGCCTCCACTCCGCTCTTTCGTGGCGCCGAGGGTTCCCAGCAGATCTGGATGAGCCACCGGGATACGGTGACTGCGGCGCCACCCGGATTCGAGGTCACCGGCTCGACCGGAACCTGCGCGGTAGCCGCCATGGCGGATCCCGCCCGGCGCTTGTACGGAGTGCAGTTTCATCCCGAGGTGGCGCACACCCACAACGGGAAGCGGATTCTATCGAACTTTCTTTTCGACATCTGCGGCTGCCGGAAGGACTGGGACCCGCACGAGCAGGTTGCCCGGATTGAAGATGAGATTCGCAAAGTTGCCGGCGGCCGCCGTGTCTTTTTCTTCGTCAGCGGCGGCGTTGATTCCACAGTGGCGTTTACTTTGTGCCTGCGCGCGCTGGGACCTGAACGCGTACGCGGCCTGTACGTCGATACCGGCTTGATGCGCGCCGGCGAAACCAGCTTTGTGAGCGGTGTTTTCGAATCGCTGGGCAAAGGCGTTTTTTCTATCGAGCACGCCGCGCCGCGTTTCCTGGCGGCGCTCGAAGGCGTCTCCGAGCCCGAACAAAAGCGCCACATCATTGGCGAGAAGTTCGTGGAGGTACAGGAGCAGATCCTCGAATCCGGGCATTACACCGGCGCGGAGTGGATCCTGGGACAGGGAACCATCTACCCGGACACAATCGAGTCCGGCGGCACCGCCAAAGCCGACCTCATCAAGACACATCACAACCGGGTCGCCGGAATTCAAAAGCTGATCGACGAAGGCCGCATCATCGAGCCGCTTCATCTGCTCTACAAGGACGAAGTTCGCGAGGTCGGCGCCGAACTCGGCCTTCCGGCGGAGATGCTCCAGCGGCATCCGTTCCCGGGACCTGGCCTCGCCATCCGCTGCTTGTGCTCGACCGCCGAGCATCCGGTTCAGTCCCATGGTGGGGGGACCCTCGCACGCGTGCGGTCGGTTGGCGTCCAGGGAGATTCGCGCAGCTACCGGCCCGTGCTGATCATCGAGGACCCGCATGGACAGGACCGGGCCACGGAGTTGATCAACCGCTATGACGACATCAACCGGGTCGTCGGCCTGGTGCGGTCAGCGGTCCCCCTTGAGCAAATGAAAGTTGGCCGGGCAGTGATGTGCGCCACGCGATTGGAGCGGCTGCGCCAGGCCGACGCGATCGTCCGCGGCATCTCCCACGAGAGCGGCTTTGACCAGAAGGTCTGGCAGTTCCCCGTCATCCTGATCCCCCTCGGCACAGAGGATCGCCCCGATTCTGTAGTGCTCCGGCCGGTTGACTCCGTTGACGGGATGACCGCGCAATCGGTGAGGATTCCCGCTGATCTGCAGGAGCGCATGGCCGCCGGACTACTGGCACTCGACGGGGTCTGCGCCGTCTTCTGCGACCTCACACACAAGCCGCCGGGACCGATCGAGTGGGAGTAATACCGCCCGGTTCAGATCCGGTGAAAGGCCTTCAGGATCTCACGGGTGGAATAGCGTAGCGCGATGGGCCGGCCGTGGGGGCAGCTCATCGGGCAATCGGTCCGGGCCAGTTCGTTGAGCAGCCATTCCATCTTCGCCTGATCCAGCCGCATATTGATCTTGATGGCCGCCCGGCATGCGATGGAGGCCGCGATGCCGCGGCGGATCTGATCGACGGTCACGCGGCGCAATTCGTCCTCGGCAATTTCCAGGATTTCGAAGATCACCCGCTCGATGTCGGCCGGGCCGATGCCGGAAGGAGCGGCCTTCACGGCAATCGTCCGGTTGCCGAACGGCTCGGTTTCGAACCCCGCCGCATTGAGATCCTGCGCCAGCCGTCCGTACTCGACCTGCTGTGCCGGAGTCAGTTCGAGCACCACCGGCATCAACAGCCGCTGCTGTTCCACCCGGCCGGCGGCCTGGGCCGCAAGCTGCTTCTCGAACAGCACTCGCTCGTGGGCGACATGCTGATCGATGATCCACAGACCATCCGGCCCGGCCGCAACGATAAAGCTGTCCTGCATCTGCCCGAGCGGACGAAGGTTTCCGAGCGGCGCCTGTGTGAATGGCGGCTCCGGCATGTCCGCGGGAAAACCACCGTGGGTGTCCGGAACACGCAGACGCGGTCCGGCCGGCGGCTGAGCCCGCTCCTGGCCCACCGGGATCGACGCCCCTCCAAAGTCAAAGCGCGGGTCGGGCGCCCTCGGTTGCCGCAGCGTAAACTCGGGCAGCTTCTCCGGCTCCAGCGTCTGTGGAACCGTTCCCGGCTCGGGCAACCGCACTTCGTCGAAGCGCGTGTTCTCGATGGTCTGCGTGAATTCCGAATACGGCAGGCGTGCGCCCGGCTGTGCTGGAGATGCGGCCAGCGGCAGCGCTGAAACCGGACGTGTCTCAATCAGCGCCTGCCGGATCGAGTCCCGCACGAAGTCGTGCACGAAAGTGCCGTGACGGAACCGGACCTCGGTTTTCGAAGGATGGACGTTGACATCCACCTCGCCCGGGTCACAATCTACGAACAACAATGCGAACGGGTACGTCGACGGCGGAATCAGGTTGTGATAGGCGGCCGAAACCGCGTGCAGCAACAGCCGGTCTTTGATCAGACGGCGGTTGACGAACAGGAAGATCGAGTTCCGGTTCATCTTCTGAACCTGCGGCCGCGACACAAAGCCGCGCAACACGAACAGCGCGGATTCAGGCTCCCCGTCATTTTCGTCTCTGGCCAGCAGAAGCTGTTTCTCGCGCGCACCCAGGTCTACCAGTTCGTCCAGGGTCTGCGAGCCAAATACCTGAAACACGCGGTCGCGCAACTCGCCGGCCGGGGTCACCCCCAACAGTTCTTTGCCGCCGTGCGTGAGACTGAACGACTTCTCCGGATGCGCCAGGCTGTAGTGCGTCACCAGCGAGGCAATATGAGCGAGTTCGGTCTGTTCCGAACGCAGGAACTTCTTCCGCGCCGGCACGTTGAAGAACAGGTCGCGCACGGTGATGGTGGTGCCGCCCGCCATGGCTGTCTCACTGCAGTTCAGGATCTTGCCGCCGGCGATTTCGACGCGCGCCCCGGTAGGTTCGTCCATGGAACGCGTTTCCAGCACCAGCCTTGAGACGGAGGCGATCGAAGGCAGCGCCTCGCCGCGAAATCCCAGCGTGGCGATGGCTTCGAGATCCTTGACATCGGAAAGCTTGCTCGTGGCGTGCCGTTCAAACGCCAGCAAGGCATCGTCGCGGAGCATGCCGCACCCGTTGTCCGCTACCCGTATGAGCCTCCGCCCGCCCGTTTCGGAATCGACCCGGACTTCGGTGGCGCCGGCATCCAGCGCGTTCTCAAGCAGTTCCTTGACCACGGATGCGGGGCGTTCAACAACCTCCCCGGCGGCGATTTTGTTTGCGACGTTGTCGGATAGTACGCGGATGCGCCCCAAACGACTATTGGATCACGATCCCCTTGTCTTCCGGCAGTGTCCCGACGCGCTGCTGTAGCGTGAGAAGATTGCGGCGATATTGGACCGTCTGGTTGACAAGGTTCGATTGGGCCTGTGTCAGGTCGTTTTGCGCCGACAACAGAAAGAAGATGTTGATGACGCCGAGGTCGTAGCGCTTCTGGTCGGCTTCGGCGCGCTTCAGCGCATAATCCAGGGCCACCTGCGCCAACCGCACGCTGGCGCGGCTGTTTTCAACTTGAGTGACGGCGTTCAGGACTTCCTGCCGCACCTGTTGCTCGATGCCGCGCACGCGCAGAGTTCCGAGCTTCTTATTGACCACCGAATCGGCAAGGTCAGCCGATGCGCGGCGGTCGCGGAGCGGGAGGTTGAGCGTCAGGCCCATGGACCAGGTGTTATAGGAGAAGTCGAACATCTGCGCCCAGGCATCCCCGGCGCCGCCCGGCCGGTTCGCGCCGGCGAGGTGAGCGGGGCCGCCACGCCCGAATGACTGATAGCTGCCCGTCAGGTTGAAGACCGGCTTTAAGGCGTTCAGCGCCGACGCGATCTGGAGATCGCTAACGTCCAGCGATTGGTTGAGCGCCTTGACGTCAAACCGTTTGCTCAGGGCCACCTGCACCATCTCTTCCCGGTCTATCGGAGTCTCATCCGGCTTCTTGTCGACGTCTTCGGTCAAAACAAGCGGCAATTTGCGGATGTCGGGATCCAGGTCCACCGCGATCTGCCGGCGCAGGATATCCTCCGACTGCTGCAACTGGAATTTGACTTGCGTCAAAGCGATTTCAGCGGAGGCGTAGTTCTGCTCGGGTTGGAAGATCTCCAGCGGCGAAGTCGCTCCGAGTTCAACCTCCCGGCGCGCGCGCTTCAACGATTGGTCGGCGATGTCGAGTGCCTTTTCCTGAACCTTGAGCCGTTCGCGGGCGCTGATCACGTCCCAGTAAGCGTTCTCCGCCGTGACGATCAACCGCTGGACCTGGTCCACGAAAACGTACTCGTTTTGACGCAACGTGCTTCTGGCGATGGAGATGGGCAGCCTGGTGATGTAGGCGCCCCGCCCGCGCAGCAACGGCTGTATGAACCCGGACTGCCACGTGTTGCTGTATGCCGGATTGAAGTACTGAAACGAGTCGTTGGTCGACAGCTTGGTCCAGCCCAGGGCGCTGAAGAACTGCGTGCCGGTGGAGATAGTCTGCTGGTAACGTCCCGAAAACGGCTGGTTCAGGTTGCTGAGAACCAGGGCGCCTTGCAGAGTGTTGGTGGTGGGCTGCGTGGCGCGGGTCGCATTGAATGACGCGTTCACCAGCGGATCGAAGATGCCGAAAGCGCGCTGGATCGCGTTCTTCGGGACTTCAAGCGTCACCCGCTGCACCTCGACGTCGGTGTTGTTGGCCAGCACCAGGTCGAGATATGCCTTGAGCGATAACTCCAGTTTGTCGCCGACGACATAGTCCCGCAACTTCACCGGTCCGCGTAAGGTAACCTTGGTGTCCTGGGCTTTGAACGTCCTGCGGATGTAGTTGCTACTGCCAACCCAAGGCGCGGTTGGATTGGCCAAGTCGGGGTTCACCACAAAAGCATGCTGCGCGGAAAGCGGCGCAAGCGCGAGCAGAGGAATCAAACCGTAGAAGAATCGCATGTGAATGATTTCGGATAGAGACTATTCGTAGCGGATGGCCTCGATGGGATCGAGTTTCGCCGCCTGAACCGCGGGGTAAATTCCAAACAACAGACCAATTCCCACCGACACGCCAAAGGCAACCGCAATCGACGTAACGGTGACAACGGTAGACCATCCGGCGGCCGCCGCGATGATCTGCGACAACGTGAATCCGAAAGCAATGCCGATAAGGCCGCCGAGGATTGATATCATCACGGCCTCCGTCAAAAACTGACGCACGATGTCGGCCTGCCGCGCACCAATGGCGCGCCGGATTCCGATCTCACGCGTCCGCTCCAGGACCGTGGCCAGCATGATGTTCATGATTCCGATGCCGCCAACGAGCAGCGAGATGCCGGCAATGCAGATCATGACGATCTTGAAGATGTCCGAGGTGCGCTTCTTCTGTTCCAACAGGCCCGCGGGCACGGTCACGGTAAAGTCGCCCGCGTCTTTGTGGGTCGCGGCCAGAATCGCGGTGATGACCGAAGCGGTTTCGATGGAATCGGTTCCCGGAACGACGCGCAGGTAGATGCCATCGATCTCGTCTTTCAAGTAGCTGTTCATGTCCTCAAACCGTCTCATGACGGTGTTGAGCGGGGCGATGATGAGGTTGTTGCGGCTGAGGATTTCCACGCCTTCCACGTCGGTGTCGGCGCCCGCCTGCTGCGCCATCACTCCAATGACCTGAAGCCACGTATCGTTAACCTTGACGTACTTGCCCACGGCGGGTTCATAACCCAGCAGGTTGACTTTGGCCGATTCACCCAGCACGCACACCGGCGCGGACCGTGAATCCTCCTCTTCGTTGAAGAAGCGGCCTTCGACAATCTTCAGACTTTGGATGTCCTTGTAATTGGGCAGAACGCCGATGACGACCGGCGGTTCCGCCGCGGTCTTGGGCAGGACCTTCATGGGCTTGAAGCGTTTGCGGGGCGTCATCTTGTCGATGCCCTGCGTGTTTTCAGAAATGGCTCGAAAGTCGCGATAGGAGAGTCCTGGAGAAATCGCCCGGCGCTGTTGCAGTTCGTTCCGGTCGGTCGCCTCCTTGGCTTCGATAATGATGTTGTTGACGCCGAGCAGATCGATATAGCTCAGCATCTCCTTCTCGACGCCCGCCGTAATCGCCAGCATCGCCACCACGGCGCCGACGCCGAAGATCATTCCGAGCATGGTCAGCATGGTGCGCAGTTTGTGCACCAGGAGACTCGAGAGCCCCATGTAGATTTCTGGAATATAAGCTTGCAGTACCGCGATCATGGCCGGCTCACTGGCCTCCTTTTGATCCGCCGACGGGGAGCGCGCCCATTGCGCCGCCACCCGCGGCGCCCTTTTTCGCACCGCCCCTCTTGTCGCCGGGCTTCGCCGTGGGATCGGACATCGCGATCGTGTCTCCGACCTTCAAACCGGATGAGATGACCGACACCGTCTCGCTGCGTTTCGCAATCTGAATCACACGAGGCTCAAACCGGTCGCCCTCCTTGACATAGACGACAGGCTTGCCCTCGCTCTCAAAGATGCTCTGATTCGGAACGAAGATCGCCTCCGGCACTTTCTCGACGATGATTTCAACGTCGGCCAGCAATCCGGGCCGCAAAAGCACTTCCAACTGCGAGTCTTCACCAGGAGCGAGAGGCAGTTTGGCGCTCTCCATATCTTTGGCCGAGAACTGGCCACCGCCCATCCCGCCGCCCATGCCAGGTCCAGCCGCATCGGCGCCACGGTTCCCGCGCCGGCCTTCAGCGCCGCTCGCCGCGTCAGGACCTTTCTTCTCGGCTCCACCCTTGGTGGCGCCTGCCGCGGAGCCCTTCTCCATGGTTTCCCGCATCTGTGCAAAGACCTTCTGCCGTTCTTCCGGACTGAGGTCTTGAATGTTTTTCCCGCCGGTCAGCTTCTGAAGCGTTTCGCGCATCTTCTGGCGCTGTTCGTCGGTCATGTTCTGGCCGCCAAAAGCGCGCGAGCCGCCACCGTTACCGCCGTTGCCGCGTCCGGCTTCAGCTCCCGGACCACCCTGCATGCCGCCCTGCACCGCCATCGTCCCCATCTGCTGCCCGCCCATTCCGGGCGCGCCCTGCATGGGGCCGCCTCCACCGCCCTGCATTCCCTGCGTGCCGGGCATTCCGCCACCGAAAGCCTGCATGCCGCCCATCGCCGCCAGGAGCGACCCGGATGTCTGAGCGATTGGCTTCTTACGGTTGGCTTCGGCTGTCGCCATGATCTTGGCGATCTGGTCCGGCTTGGCGCCCAGCGATGTCAACAACTGCTTCATATCGATCGAAAAGATCACGTCGAACTTTTTGCCCGGATCCGACGAGAACACATTGGCGCTCGCCGTGCCGCTCATCCCCTTGATCTTGCCGTTGTACACGTGATCGGCTACCGCGTCCAGGCGGATCAAAACGTCCTGGCCAACACGCAAATTGGCTCGATCCAGTTCTCCGACGCGCGCGATCACTTCCAACTCGGAAAGGTCAAGCACATCGGCGACAGCCGAGCCGGGCGGAATCTGGTCCCCTTCGCGAATGTCAGGCACCTGCGTGCCGAACATTCCCGAAAACCCGCTGCGGTTCTGTTTAATGGCCACCAACCCGCTGATGGGAGACAGCAGCTTCACCTGAGACAGCCGCATCTTCTCGCGGTTCAGTTCCAGGACGCCCTTGTTGCGTGTCTCGCGCAGGACGTTTAACTGAGCCTGCGCCTGTTCTTGTTTCGACTTGATGTCGCTTTCCAGTTGCTTCAGGCGGCGGCGGGCTTCTTCCAGGTTGAGGAGGTTCTTCTTCTGGTCGATGTCCGACAACAACTCGTTACGCTTCACTTCCAGCTCGGCGCGCCGCACCGCATAGCGGGCGCGCAGCAGGTCTACCTGGTCCTGGTTATTTCGAATCGCCAGGTCCGCCTGCGCCTTCTTGATCTGTTCGTCAATCTGTTCCAGTTCGAGCTCCTTGGAATCCAGGCGTGATTGCACTTCGGAGTCGTCGAACTCAACGATCAGGTCCTTCTCGCGGGCGAACGAGCCGAGCGGCGCGAGTTTGGTCACCTGCACCGTTCCGAACAGGTTCGGTGCGGTGAGCGTCACGCTGCGGACGGCGCGCAACTCGCCGCGCGTGAATGTGCGAACCACCACGTCACCCCGGCGAACCCTTGTCGTCGGCACTTGAGACAGCCGGCCCGGCATCTTTTGGAAGAACTGGTAACCATACCACCCCGCGGACGCAACCAGGGCCAAGCCGATGAGGCGAAAGATCCACTTTTTCATGACCGTCTCGGTTCCAATCTCCTAGAACTTCTTGGCCCGCTTGGCCACTTCTTCCGGATTCTCCAGGGCGATCCGGTCACTCTCGACCAGACCCTTGAGAACGACCAGGTCGCTTTCATTCCGCTTGCCGACTTCGATGATGCGTTTCTCGAAACTGTGGCCTTTGGCAATCCACACCGCGGGCTTGCCCTTCTCGGTGAAGCTGGCCTTCAAAGGAATCAAGAGGCTGTTCGGCGCGCTCTCAATCAGGACATCGGCCGAAGCGCTCATCCCGGGGCGCAGCCGCGGGTCGGTGCTCTTCAGTGTCGCGCGCGCGGGAAACGTCTTTTCGTTCGATCCAAATCCTCTGAACTGAAGCGACGCGATCGGGCTGATCCAATCGAGGTTGGCGGTAAACTCGCGGTCGGGAATCGCGTCCACGCGAACCCTCACCAACTGACCCAGTTGGATCTTGCCCCGGTCCACCTCGTCCACTTTCAATTCAATCCGCATCTCGGAAAGGTCCGGGATTTCGGCAATCGCCGCACCCGTCCAAGCCGTGTCGCCTTCCTTAAACGCCGGGGGCGTCGAACCCCAGGATCCCTGCGCACGGAAGTTCGGCAGGATATTCACCATTCCGTCGGTCGGAGCCTTGATGATCATCTTGGACAGATAGCCCTTCACGCGCTCCGTGTCTCGAACGTTCTTGTCGCGTTTCATGTTCAAGCGCTCGAGATCAGCCTGCTGCTGGACATCGTGCGACTTGATGCTCGCCTTCACCTGTCCTAACTCGCCCTTCGAAATTCCTACGTCAATGCGGTTCTTGGCGCCTTCGATCTCGGACAGAATCTCAGCCTTGCTCGCTTCCAGGTCCGCGCGCTGCACGTTGTATTCGGAAGTCATCAGGCTCATGGCGTCCTGCTCGTCCACCATCTTGTGGCTGGCCTTCTGCTGGACAATTTCGCTGTCCGTTGTTCGCACGGTGGTGACAAAGTTCAGGTAGTACTGTTCCAGTTGCGCCGCGTCGAACTCGACAACTGTGTCTCCGGCTTTGATCATGGTTCCGGATTCGGCCAGCTTGGTGATTCGGGGACTCGGAACCTGCGGGGCGGACAAGACCACAGACCGGGTGCTGCGGATCTCGCCGCGCGCCTTCACGGTGATGGCAAACTCGCCACGCCGTACCTTGGCCGTCGGAACTTCGACCGGAGTCTGCGTGTTATAGCGGTAGGCCGCAAAGCCTCCGCCGGCCACCAGCAGCAACAAAAAGACCCACAGAATCACCCGGACGCGCCGCGACCCGGCGGTCTGCCCCAATTTTTGTTTCGGCTTAAGATCTTTGGACACGTTCTTCCGGCCCTCCTGACTCTGATCCTGCCGGCGCTGCATGCGGCGGCTCGAGCGCAACCACTTCTCCAGCCTTCAAACCTTCCGGCACAGTCGTGGCTATATAATTCCGAAGCCCAAGCTGAACCGCCCGGCGTTCAAAACGGCTGCCGGACTTGACGAACACGTAAGGTTCGGCATTGGGACCGTCCTGAAAGACCGATTCCAGCGGAGCAATCACTTGGCTCGGAACCGATTCAATAATGACGTCAACGCTGACCGACAGGTCAGGAATAATCCGCGGATCCATTTGCTCGATCTTCAGATACACCGGGATTTCTTTGTAGAAGCTGGCGCGCATGCCGCCGGGTCGCGTGATGGCCGCAACCGAAATCACCTTTGCGGGCACTTTCAGACCCGGGTAGGCGTCAAAACGCAGATGAGCTTCGGCGCCGACATGGATCATTTCCGCATCGACCTGGTTGGCGTTTGCCACCACTAACATGCTTCGCGGGTCGACGATCTGCGCAAACATCTGCCCGGGATAAAGTTGGTCGCCTTGTTGAATCTGGGCGAACTCCGTGCCGCGCATCGTATTCTGCATCACCAGCATGCCGTCAATCGGCGCGATCACCGACAACCGGTCCACGTTTTGCTGGGCGCGCCGCAATTCCACGCGGCTGGCCTCAACGCCAATCTCACTGTTGCGCCGGTCGGCCTTCTGGCTGGTATCGAAAAAAGGCACTTCCGATTTCAACTGCTTGAGACTGGCTTCGGCTTCCTCCAAAGCAAGCCGCATCCGCTCGGCGTCAATCGCCGACCGGACCGGGATGGTCTGGATATCCAGCTTGGCCTTATCGACGGAGGCTTGCGCCTGCGCGATCGATTGGTCGTGCGCTTTGCGGCTGACTTCCAGTTCGGCGTCCATGCGCCGCAAGCTCTGCTCGCTCTGTAGCACGGTCGCTTTGTAGTCATCCAGGCGGGTGAGTTGATACTGCTTATCGAATTCGGCGACCGTCTCACCCTTCTTTAGCAGGGAACCTGGCTTGGCCAGGTTCTGAATCACCTGCATGAAATCCGAGGCGCCGCCGGACATTCCACCACCACCGCCGCCACCACCGCCACCCCCTCCGCCGCCGCCTCCCCCACTGGAAGAGGACGAACCCGAAGACGACGCGGAAGCTGATGCCGAGCTGCTGGACTTCGTGGAAGAACCACCCGCGCCGCCGAATCGATTTGTCGCGCCGCGTAGCGCCGTCGTGCCCGAACCGCTCGCCGACATCATCGGGTTTGAAGATGACGTCGCGCTCTGCGCGGACGAGCTACTGGAAGACGAAGAAGCGCTGCTGGAGGACCCGCCGCCACCGCCACCGCCGCCTCCACCACCGCCACCGGAGGTGATCTGAATTGTCGCTCCGCCACGGCCGCCGCTGACCTGAACACCGCCGCCACGTCCGCCGCGCAACTGCGGCACGATCAGCGAGGAGTACCGTTCCGCGGTGGTCATCCCGGCCAGACGAATCGTCTTTTCCAGGGGCGCGACTCCTACCACAGCCGTCCTTACAGCCGCCTGGACCGTTCCGCCGCCCGTGGTGGGCTTTTTCATCCAGCGATCTCGCAACGCGTAACCGCCAAGAGCCAAGCCGAACAACATTAAAGCTAGATAAATCAACGCATTACGGCCACGATTCGAAGCGGCCGCCGGGGCCGGTGGGTGGACAATCTTCGGTCCCTGCTGCTCAGGCTGTGAACTAGGCTGCATAGCGCGTGAAACCTCTTGAAAAGGCAGAGTCTTTCCTCATACCTTGACGGGGCTGTCGTTAGATATGACGAGTGTACAACGGTAAAGGTTATACGGCCGAGCCAAAGTTGTTTCAGCTCGCCGAAGCACCTAAAAGGAAAGGACTAAATCGATCCTCTTATCATGGTACTCCCTCGCACGCCCCGTCCGCACGATAGACTACCAGCCATGGATTGGACTCGCCGTCATTGGATCGCCGCTTCCTTCGGCGCCGGAAACTTGCAACCGCCGCCGGAGAAGCCCAACGTCGTCCTGATCCTCGCCGACGACTTCGGATGGGGCGATGCGGGCTGCTATAACCCCGACGCGCGGACACGCACCCCCGCGATCGACAAGTTGGCCGCTGGAGGGGTGCGTTTTACCGATGCCCATTCGGCGTCTTCAGTGTGCACGCCGTCCCGCTATGGAATCCTTACTGGCCGCTACTGCTGGCGAACGCGCCTGACCAGTGGCGTCCTGAACGGCGAATCCCCGAGCCTGATCGAACCCGGCCGGGAGACCTTGGCCTCGCTGCTGAAGAAGCAAGGCTACCGGACTGGCGGCTTTGGCAAGTGGCATCTGGGACTTGGTCCAGCGGGCAAGACCGACTATTCGGCCGAACTCCGTCCCGGACCCAACGATTTCGGGTTCGACGAATACTTCGGCATTCCAGCATCGCTCGACATGCCGCCCTACTTGTTTTTCGAGAACCGGGGAGTCCTGGAGGCGCCTACGTCGCAGATTGCCGGAAATGGCGCTCCTCCCCGGGGTCCTTTCTGGCGGGGTGGCGCAATCGCGCCAGGTTTCCGTATGGAGGACGTGCTGCCGAAAATCACGGAGCGGGCGTGCCGGTTCATGGCTCATTCCGCCGGGCAGCCGTTTTTCGCCTACGTGCCGCTGAACGCGCCGCACACGCCGTGGGTTCCGTCTCAGGAGTGGAAGGGGAAATCGAGCGCGGGACTCTACGGCGATTTCATCGGGCAGGTGGACGGGAGCGTGCGCGCCATAACCGAACAACTCCGCAAGCAGGGTGCGCTCGAAAACACCCTTCTAATCGTCACCAGCGACAACGGTGCGCCGTGGTCGGCGCAGGATGTCGAAGCGGCGGGCGGGCACCGGGCCAATGCCTCCTGGCGTGGCCAAAAAGCCGACATCCAGGAAGCAGGCCATCGCGTTCCGTTTATCGTGCATTGTCCGGCGCGCTTCAAGCCCGGGGTAAGCCGGCTGACCATCTGCCTGACGGATATCTTTGCGACGCTAGCCGGCACTCTCGGTGTGGCTCTCGCTTCGAATTCGGCCGAAGACAGCTACAGCATTCTACCCGCGCTCTTGGATCCGCGCCGGGCGGCGCCGGTCCGTGAAGCGATTGTCCACCACTCCGCGCAGGGCTTGTTCGCAATCCGCCAAGGGGACTGGAAGCTCATTCTGGGACGCGGTTCGGGCGGCTTCACCCAGCCCGCCGCCATCAAGCCTGCGCCGGGCGAACCCGAAGGCGAGTTGTACAATCTCGCCAAGGATCCCCACGAAGACGACAACGTCTACCGGCAGAATCCGGAAACGGTGAAGCGTTTGACCGGCCTGCTGGCCCACTACCGCCGCCAAGGGCATAGCCGCCCCATGTAGCTTTGGCATATAGTGGACGGCGGTGAAACTCCCTGTCCTGTTTCTTCTGGTGCTTCCCCTGTTTGGAGCCGACCTCGTCAGGAACGGCGGCAGCCGCTACTCGATTTGTCTTTCGCCGCAAGCGTCGCTCTCGGAAAAGCACGCCGCCCAGGAACTGCGGCGGTTCCTCCAACAGATGTCGGGCGCGAGCCTCAACGTGGAACCGAACTGCGAAAAAGCCGCCGCTCAGTCGATCGTCATCGGTGAAGGGCCCGCAACCCGGGCGCTGAAGATCGTGGTCCCCGCCGGCAATGAAGAGTACCGCCTCCAAACCGTGGGCGAACGCCTTGTCATCGCGGGCGGGCGGCTGCGCGGAACCATGTACGGCGTGTACGCCTTCCTCGACCGTCTCGGATGCCGCTGGTTCACCGCCGAAGTGAGCCGCATACCGCGCCTCGCCACCATCCCTCTGCCGGCATTGAACGAGACCGGCAAGCCGGCGTTCGAGTACCGCGAACCGTTCTTTACCGAGGCGTGGGACCGCGATTGGGCTGCGCGCAACCGCACCAACGGCGATCACACGAAGCTCGACGCTTCAGCCGGCGGAAAGGTGAGTTACTACCCGTTTGTCCACAGCTTCAATGAGCTCATCCCGCCGGAAAAGTATTTCGCCGGGCACCCCGAGTATTTCTCACTCATCGGGGGAAAGCGCCGCGCCGAACGCAGCCAGTTATGTCTCACCAACCCCGACGTTCTCAAACTCACAATTCAGCGCGTGGAGGAGTGGATCAAAGCGCGCCCGGACACCACCATCTTTTCGGTCTCGCAGAACGATTGGGAAGGCTGGTGCGAGTGCGACCGCTGTCTGCGCGTCGAGCAGGAAGAAGGCGGCGTCCACTCGGGTCCCATGCTCCGCTTTGTCAATGCGGTGGCTGCTGAGATCGGCAAAACCCACCCGGACAAACTCATCGACACGCTCGCCTACTGGTACACCGAAGCGCCGCCGCTGCACGTCAAGCCCGCGCCCAACGTGCGCATTCGCCTGTGTCCCATCGGCATCTGCATCGCACATCCTATGGAGGAGTGCCCGCGCAGCGCCTACTTTGTGAAAAATCTCAAAGCCTGGGCCCGCATCACCAATCAACTCTACATCTGGCATTACAACACCAACTTTTCGCACTATCTCGCACCGGTTCCCGATTTTGACGAACTGCGGACCGGCATCGGCGTTTATCAGCGCAACGGCGTCGTTGGACTCTTTATGCAGGGCGCCTACGCACCCGGCGGAGGCGGCGAGAACTCGGAACTGCGCGCCTATGTCCTCAGCCGGCTGTTGTGGAATCCCGGCATCGACGCCGATCGTGAGATCAACGATTTTCTCGACGGCGTCTACAGCGCCGCCGCGCCCGCCATGCGCCGGTATTTCGATTTGCTGCACCGCGAAGTTCGCATGCCGCCGCGAGGTTTGGGCCAGCATATCTGGATCTTCAACCTGCCCGCCTTTTCGCCGGCATTCCTGGATCAGGCGGAGGCGCTCTTTCGTGAAGCACAGTCGGCGGCTGGCGACCCGGCGGTCAAGCGGCGGCTCGACAAAGCGCACTTGCCGCTCGAGTATATGAGAGTAGCCCACGCTCGCGAGTACCGTGTGGAAGGCGATGTGTACTCGCCGGTGAATCTGCCCGCGCTCAAAGCCTCGTGGAATGCGCTGCTCGCCAAGCTGCCGGGCTTCGGAATCACCAGCATTCACGAAGGACGCGACCTGAAATGGGATCAGGCCATGGTGGACGGGATGAAGCCCCTCCGCGTTGTGACGCTGGAAGGCGGCCCGTTCCGCGCCAGCATCGTGCCCGAGCTTTCCGGACGCGTCGTCCGCCTGGTTCACCGTCAAACCGGACGCGACCTGCTGCGCCGCCTCGACCCCGGCGAGGGCAGCTACCCCGCCGTGGGCGGGGTGCTCGTGGAAGCCGGTCCAGACTTCGTCACACGCCCCTGGACCGCCACCTGGAGCCTCGTCTCCGCTTCTCCGAACGAAGTGGCGCAGCAGGCTGACTTCGACAACGGATTGCGCCTCATCGAAACGCTGACACCCTCCGCCAACGGCCTCCGCATTCGCCTGCGCGCCGAGAACCGCGGCGCAGAGGTGATTCAAACCGCTGTTCGCACGACGGCCAACTTCGATCCGGGAGACATCGACACGCTGAGTGTCCGGTTCAAATCGGTGGGAGGCGAAACGGTGGAGCAGAGCACGGTGCGGCCAGGGCTTCCACCGGATGGCACAGCGGCCTTTGAAAATGACCGGCTGCCCGATGGGCGGTGGGAAATCGCCGCCGCGTCCGGCGTGCGGGCGGTGATGCTCTTTGACAGGGACCAGACAGCGCGGGCCGCCGCCGGGTGGAACGCCAAAGGCGCTCCGCGGGCAACCCTGGCGGTTTGGACGCGGCCGCTGACGCTCCAGCCGGGCGCCCAGGTCTCCTACGAGACGGCCATTCAGCCCGACTGAGTCTCCGGCGGGAGCATGGGAAGCTCTTTACGCGCTCATCGAATTGAGGAACTGGACATTGGACTGAGTCTTGGCCAGTTTGTCCAGCAAAAGTTCAATCGACTCGACCGGCGACAGCGGCGCCAGAACCTTGCGCAGCACCCAAATCCGGTTCAATTCTTCCCGCGGAATCAGCAGTTCGTCCTTGCGCGTTCCGCTCTTGTTGATGTCGATAGCCGGGAACACGCGCTTGTCCACCAGTTTGCGGTCCAGGTGAATTTCCATGTTGCCCGTGCCCTTGAACTCTTCGAAAATGACGTCGTCCATGCGGCTGCCCGTGTCGATGAGCGCCGTGGCGATGATCGTCAGCGATCCGCCTTCTTCGATGTTGCGCGCCGCGCCGAAAAACCGCTTTGGACGCTGCAACGCGTTTGAGTCCACGCCGCCGGAGAGCACCTTGCCCGAAGGCGGAACAACCGTGTTGTAGGCGCGCGCCAGGCGGGTAATGGAGTCAAGCAGGATCACCACGTCGCGCTTATGCTCGACCAGCCGCTTGGCCTTCTCAATGACCATCTCGGCCACCTGAACGTGGCGTTGCGCCGGTTCATCGAATGTCGAACTGATGACTTCGCCCTTGACCGAGCGCTGCATGTCGGTGACTTCTTCCGGACGCTCGTCGATCAGGAGCACGATCAGGATGATCTCGGGATGATTGGCCGTAATCGAGTGGGCGATGGATTGCAGCATCATCGTCTTGCCTGTTCGGGGCGGCGCGACAATCAAGCCGCGCTGGCCCTTGCCGATGGGCGTCAACATATCCATCACGCGCCCGGTGAAGTTGTCCTTCGTCGTCTCCAGCTTGACGCGGCCCTGAGGGTACAGGGGCGTCAGGTTGTCGAAGAAGATCTTGTTGCGCGATTGCTCCGGCGGCTCGAAGTTGATCGCGTCCACTTTGATCAGCGCAAAGTACCGCTCGCCTTCTTTAGGTGGACGAATCTGGCCCGACACGCTGTCGCCGGTGCGCAGGTCGAACCTGCGGATCTGCGACGGCGACACATAGACGTCGTCCGGTCCGGGCAGGTAGTTGTATTCCGGAGCGCGCAGAAATCCGAAGCCGTCCGGCAGACACTCCAGCACGCCCTCGGAGAAGATCAGGCCGGCCTTTTCCGCCTGCGCCTGAAGGATCTTGAAGATCAGCTCCTGCTTGCGCATGCCGGCGACGCCGGTGATTTCGAGATCGCGCGCGATCTTGTTGAGCGCGCCGATGCTCATCTCCTTGAGGACGCCCAAGTCGAGGTTGCCCCCGTTCTTGACGGTGGCGCCGCCCTTCTCCGATTTCTCCGCGATCTTTTCGACTGGCGGCGCCAGAGGCGTCGCGCCCGCACCCGCGTTCTGTTGTGGCGCCGGAGGCGGGGGCGGCTTCTTGCGCCCTTCCCGTCCCGGACCTTCGGCTGGCTTGGCCGCCGCCTCACCCGCCTTTGCCTCGACGGTCTTATCCTCCGTGGCAGCCGTTTCGGTTGTCACCGGGTCGTTGTTTTCGAAATCGTTTGCCAAAGCTCTTTTACTCCTTGGCCCGTCAGGGCCGAAAACCAGAGCGGGTCCCCGGCTATATAGTGTGCCCGGATCGCCCGTTCGGCTTGGTTTCTTTCCTTTTGGTTCAGTTTGTCCGCCTTTGTCGCGACAACCGCGTAGGGCTTCTGATGATGTTCCAACCAGCCCTTCAAACGAAGGTCGCTCTCCATCCATCCCCGCCGTGAGTCGAGCAAGACCAGGCACAGCGCCAGGGACTTCCGGTCCAACAGATAACTGTCAATCAACTGCTGCCACAGCCGTTGCTCGGATTGCGAAATCTTCGCAAAACCGTACCCCGGCAGGTCGGCGAAAATCCATTTGCCGTCTACCCGGAAGAAGTTGATGCTCCGGGTCCGCCCGGGAGTCGAACTGGTGAATGCCAGCCGGTGTTTTCCGGCGAGGGCATTCAACAGCGACGACTTTCCGACGTTGCTCCGGCCCAAAAACGCGATCTCCGGCAAATCCACGTCAGGAAATTGCCCCGGCGCGGATGCGCTCCGCAGAAACTCCGCCGGCGCCACGTTTCTTCTCCCGCCCGGCCTTAGAACTGGCGTGATCAGGCACGCCGCCTAATGAGGCCGGTTTTCCTCCGCTGATTTGACTATCGCGGCCACATCGACCGCCTGCGGCGACTTCAAGTCGAAAGAACTCAAGTCTCCCGCCAGGGCCAACTTCAGCACTTCGTCCATCGACTCGACAAAGTGCAATTTCATTTCTTTCTTGACGTTGTCCGGGACATCCGCCAAATCCTTCTCGTTGTCGCCCGGAAGGATTGTTTCGTAGATGCCATGGCGGTGCGCCGCCAGCAGCTTCTCCTTGACGCCGCCGATCGGCAGCACCCGCCCGCGCAGTGTAATCTCACCGGTCATGGCGATGTCTCCGCGCACGGGAATCCGCGTGAGCGCGCTCGCAATAGCGGTCGCAATGGTAATGCCCGCCGACGGTCCGTCTTTCGGAATGGCGCCTTCCGGCACGTGCACGTGGACGTCCAGGTGGCGGTAGAAGTCCTTCGGCAAACTCAACGCCTGTCCGCGCGAGCGGATGAAGGACATTGCCGCCTGCACCGACTCCTGCATGACGTCGCCCAGCTTGCCGGTGGTGGTCAACCTGCCGCGGCCCTCCATAATGGTGACTTCGGTCGTCAACATCTGGCCGCCAACTTCGGTCCATGCCAAACCCGTCGCCAGGCCGATTTGCGGCTTCTTCTCCGTAGCCAGATCGCGGAACCGCCTCGGGCCCAGCAACTCGACCACTTTGGGCTCGTCCACGACGACCTTCTCGAAACCGGCCTGGTCGCGCGTCTCCACCTTGGCCTGATCGGATTCGTGATTCACGATGCGGCGGGCCACTTTGCGGCAGCAGTTGCCGATCTCGCGTTCCAGGTTGCGAACGCCGGCCTCGCGCGTGTAGCCCTGCACCAAGGTCATCAGGCCGGCGGCGGTGAACTCGCACTGCTCGTCGAGCCCGCAGGCCTTCATCTGCTTCGGCACCAGAAATCGCTTGGCGATTTCCATCTTCTCCAACTCGGTGTAACCGGATAGCCGGATCACTTCCATGCGGTCCTGCAAGGCCGGCGGAATCGTGTGCAACACGTTCGCCGTAGCGATGAAGAACACCTCGCTCAGGTCGTACTCCACGTCCAGGTAGTGATCCATGAACATGAAGTTCTGTTCCGGGTCGAGCACTTCCAGCAGGGCGGCGGACGGGTCGCCCCGGAAGTCCGTCGACATCTTGTCAATCTCATCGAGCATGAAGACGGGATTCCGGGTACCCGCCTTCTTCATCATTTGAAGAATCTGGCCGGGCAGCGCGCCGATGTATGTGCGGCGGTGGCCGCGCACTTCAGCCTCGTCACGGACGCCGCCCAGTGAAAGGCGCACGAATTCGCGCCCGGTCGCCTTGGCAATCGACATCCCGAGCGAGGTCTTGCCCACGCCCGGAGGGCCCACAAAGCACAGGATCGAGCCCTTGGGATTTTTCACCAGTCTGCGGACGGCGAGAAACTCCAGGATGCGTTCCTTGATTTTTTCCAGCCCGTAGTGGTCCGACTCAAGAACCTCTTCGGCGTAACGCAGGTCGCGGATTTCCTTGGTTTTCTTCTTCCACGGTACGGCGAGCATCCAGTCCAGGTAGTTGCGCGAGACGGTGGACTCGGCCGACATCGGCGGCATCTGCTCCAGCCGCCGCAGTTCCGTCAAAGCCTTTTCCTTGGCGTCCTTCGTCATGCCGGCATCGTCGATCTTCTTGCGAAGTTCGTCGAACTCGCTCTTCTCGCCGCGTCCCAACTCCTTCTGGATCGCCTTGATCTTCTCGTTGAGGTAGTACTCTTTCTGCGCCCGCTCCATCTGCCGCTTCACGCGGCCCTGGATCTGCCGGTCGACATTCAGCTTCTCGATCTCGATATCGAGCAGGTCGGAGACACGCGTCAGCCGGTCCAGCGGGTCGAAAATCTCGAGCAACTCCTGCTTCTCTTCGATCGTCAGTTGCAGGTTCGCCCCGACCGTGTCGGCCAGCTTGCTCGGGTCGTCCACGCGAATCGCGGCCACCATCGTCTCGTAGTTGACGTTCTGGCTGAGTTTGACGTACTGCTCAAACAGAGATGTTACGCGCGCGACCACGCCCTCTACATTGGCGGCCGGATCGATGCGGCTGGGAAACACGCGCACGGTTGCGCGGAAGAACCCGTCGTCGTCGTTGACCGAAACCACCTTGGCGCGCTCGGCGCCTTCGACCAGCACTTTGATGTTGCCGTCCGGCATCCGGACGCTCTGCACGATGTTGGCTATGGTGCCCACCGTGTAGATGTCTTCCGGGCGGGGTTCGTCGACCGCGGCATCGTGCTGCGTCGCGAGAAAGATCTTTTTCTCGGTGGCCAGCGCTTCCTCCAGCGCCCGTACACTCGAATCCCGTCCGACGACAAACGGCGTCATCATATGCGGAAAGATGACCACGTCGCGGATGGGCATCATCGGAACGCGCCGCGTTTCGGATCTCTCTCTAGTGCTCATGCTGAACGGGACCCCAGTCTGGTGACGATGAATTGTAACTTTGTTCCGTGCCGCCGGCTCGGATGTGCGCGGCCCTTCACGCCGGACCCCGCCTGGCTGCCCAGGTGGCGCTAGCCCGCCTTTTCCAGCAATGCCCAGTTGATCTTCTGGGACAAAACCATCTCCTTGGTGACGATAAACTCGCGCACCTTCTTGTAGGAGGGGAGATAGTACATCAGGTCGAGCATCAGCTCTTCCAGAATCATGCGCAAGCCGCGGGCTCCGACTTTGCGCGCCAAGGCCAGCTCGGCGATGCTTTCCAGCGCATCGTCCGTAAACTTCAGTCTAACATTTTCATACTCGAACAGTTTCTGGTATTGACGAATGATCGCATTCTTCGGTTTCGTCAGGATTTGCACCAGCGCCGAGCGATCCAACTCTTCCAGCACGCCGCAGACGGGCATGCGGCCGATGAATTCGGGGATGAATCCATAGCGAATCAAGTCTTCGGGCTGCAACTGCTCGAGCAGGCTCATGTCGCGGCGGTTGGCGCCGCGGCGCCCGGTGTCGGCTTCGGCCGAACCCTGGAATCCCACCATCTTGCGCCCCACACGTTTGGCGATGATCTTCTCCAAGCCGACAAACGCGCCGCCACAAATGAAAAGGATGTTGGTGGTGTCGACGGGGGTAAACTCCTGGTGTGGATGTTTCCGCCCGCCTTGAGGCGGCACATTGGCCACCGTTCCCTCCAGGATCTTCAACAGGGCTTGCTGGACGCCCTCGCCGGAAACGTCCCGGGTGATCGACGGGTTCTCGTCCTTGCGGGAGATTTTGTCGATTTCATCAATGTAAATAATTCCCGTCTGGCAGCGCTGGACGTCCCAGTCGGAGTTCTGCAACAGCCGCAGAATGATGTTCTCCACGTCCTCGCCCACGTAGCCGGCTTCGGTCAGCGTGGTCGCGTCCACGATGGCAAACGGCACATCGAGGATCTTGGCCAGCGTCTGCGCGAGCAGTGTCTTTCCGGTCCCGGTCGGCCCAATCAGCAGAATGTTGGATTTGGCCACCTCGACATCGCCCGAACGCTGGCGGTTCATCTGAATCCGCTTGTAGTGGTTGTATACGGCCACGGCAAGCTTCTTTTTAGTAGCCTCCTGGCCAATGACGTACTGCTCCAAATACTCCTTCAATTCCAACGGCTTCGGAAGCTTCTGCAGCGCTCCGTAAGACTTTTCCGGACGGTCGTCCTCGAGTATCGAGTTGCACACGGCGATGCACTCGTCACAGATGTAAGCTCGCGGATAGTCGCTCGGCGAAGAAATGAGCTTGCCGACGACCTCCTGGCTCTTATGGCAGAACGAGCATCTGAGCGTCTCGTCCGATCCTGAGCGTTTCACGTGAGCGGTTCCTGCCTTGCCCTTTTCGGGTACTCCCTTGGCCGGCCCTGGTTCAGCCGGGTTGCCCTCATTATCTACCGAAATCGAAGCCTTTGGCAATCAGCCATTTACGAACTGCCTGCCGCGGGCGCCTCCTTGCGTGCATTTTCAAACAGCCAGTTGAGCGTCTTTTCGGTCCGGATCCGGCTGGCGATCCGGCCCAATGTCCCGTTTTCTTGCAGACGTTTGCGAGTCGCCGCAACCGGCTCCCGCTCCTGCTTGGCGATCCGGTGCACCTCCCGGTCCACTTCCTCGTTGGTGGCGTAGATCGTTTCGCGGTCCGCCAGTTTTTCGAGCAGGAGCGAGGCCTTCACCTCTTTGACCGCCTGGTCGCGGTTGGCCTCGCGCAGCTTGCTCCAGTCGAGTTTCAACTTGGAGACATCAATTCCCTGCTGCGCCAGCATGGTCAAGCGCCGCTCGGCGATCCCCTTGAGAGATTGCTCGACATAGGCTTCCGGCACAGGGAAATCGTGCGTGCCAACGAGCGTGTCCAGCAGCGCATTCTTCGCGTCGGTTTGCGCCATATACTCGCGCTCCCGGAAGATCGACTTCCGGATCTCTTCCTTCAACTCATCGAGGCTCTGAAAGTCGCCCAAGTCCTTGGCGAAGTCATCATTGGCTTCCGGCAGTTCCTTCAGCCGGAGCGCCTTCAGCGTAAGCCGGAACCGGACCGTCTTACCCGCGAGCTTGTCGGACGCGTAATTTTCCGGGTAACTGATCTCGGCTTCACGGACATCGCCCGGTACGGCGCCGCGCAATGCTTCGGTCAGTTCGGCAAAGGTGTCCGCGTGTCCGATGGCGACATTGACGTCCTGCTGCTTGACGGCCGCGCCTTCCGTGCCCGAGATGCTCTCCATGTCGACCAGCGCGTGGTCGTTATCCTGAGCCGGGCGGGGATCCAGATTGACGTACTCGGCTTTCTGCTCGCGCAGTTCATCGAGACGCTTCTCGACGTCCTCATCGGTAACCAGCGGCTCGGCATAGGTCACGGTAAGCCCGCGAGCCTCCTGCAGATCAAACGTAGGCGAGACTTCGAACTCGGCTTTGAACCGGACCGGTTCGCCTTCGTGAAAGTGCAGGTCGGTAACCTCCGGACGGCTGACGATGTTGAGGCCCTCGTGCGCCGCCGCCTTGTCGAGAAATTTGGGGAGCAGCCGGTCCAGCACCCGCTGCCGGATGTCGCCCTGAAACCGCTGCCGGATGAGACTGTCCGGCGCCTTGCCCGGCCGGAATCCCTGCAAATGAGCTTTCTTGCGGATTTCTTCGACAACGGCTTCCGTCTCGGCGGAGACGTCCTCGATCGGTATCTCGATTTCGAGGGAGTGCTTACAGCCTTCAATCAGAGACAAAACGAAACTTCCTCCAATCGGAAGAGCGCGCGGCCCGCGCGGGGCCGCACCGAAACTCTAGGTGCCCTCGGACCAACTGCCGAGATAGGATTCCTGCTCGGCGGTGAGCACATCGATCCGGGCGCCCATCGCCTCCAGCTTCATCGCCGCGACTTTGCGGTCCAGGTCCGCCGGCACCGAATAAACACGCTTATCCAGGCTCTTGTAATTGGCGGCGAGATACTCGACCGACAAAGCCTGGTTGGCGAAACTCATGTCCATCACCGAAGCCGGATGCCCTTCGGCGGCCGCCAGGTTGATCAACCGGCCTTCGCCGAGAACGAATACCTTTTTGCCGCTGGGCATCACATACTCGTCGACAAACGCGCGAACTTCACGTTTGCTCCGGGCCGTCTTGCCCAGTGTCTCCAGGTCCAACTCCACGTTGAAGTGGCCCGAATTGCAGACGATCGCGCCGTCTTTCAAGTTCTCGAAATGGCGTCCGTCAATCACGCTCTTGCAGCCCGTCACCGTAATGAAAATGTCGCCGATGGGCGCGGCTTCCCGCATGGGCATAACGCGGAACCCATCCATCATGGCTTCCAGCGCCTTGGTCGGATCCACTTCCGTGACGATGACATTGGCGCCCATGCCGCGGGCGCGCATGGCCGTGCCGCGGCCGCACCAGCCATAGCCGGCCACGACCACGTTCTGTCCGGCCAGCAGCACATTGGTGGCGCGAATCACGCCATCCAAGGTGGACTGCCCCGTGCCGTAGCGGTTGTCAAACAGGTGCTTGGTGAGCGCATCGTTGATGGCGATCACCGGGTAGCGCAGCACTTTATCTTTCGCCATGGCGTGCAGGCGGATCACGCCGGTGGTGGTTTCTTCCGTACCCGCGATGACCGAGTCCAACACGTCCTGCCGCTTGGTGTGCAGTATCGTAACCAGGTCGCAACCGTCGTCCATGGTGACCTGCGGCTTGTGGTCGATGGCCGACAGGATGTGCGAATAATACACTTCGTTCGATTCCCCCTTGATGGCGAAGGTGGGAATGCCGTGGTCCCGCACGAGCGACGCCGCCACGTCATCCTGCGTCGACAGCGGATTGGAAGCGCACAGCACCGCATCGGCGCCGCCGTCCCGCAGCGCGATCATCAGGTTGGCGGTTTCGGTGGTGACGTGAAGACAGGCCGCGATGCGCACCCCTTTGAGGGGCTTGCGCCGCGCAAAGTCCGCGCGAATCGTCTTCAACACCGGCATCGAGTTGCCGGCCCATTCAATACGAAGTTTGCCCTGGTCGGCCAGAGCCATGTCCTTGACGTCCCCCTGCACAGCTACAGCGTTGGTGGCCATGAAATTTGCTATTCCCCTTGTTGTTCGAACTGTTTATTTACGCTCGCGCACCCACAACCCGCGCTTCTTCGCGCAGCACACCCGCCTTATCGGCGGCTTCCCAGGAGAAACTCTCCTCGGTCCGGCCAAAGTGGCCGAAGGCGGCCGTCTGCCGGTAAATCGGCCGGCGCAGCCTCAAACTTTCGATCATTCCCTTGGGCGTCAACTGGAAGTTGCCGCGCACCAGTTCGGTCAGACGCTCTTCGTCCACCACACCGGTTCCGAACGTGTCCACACGCACCGAAACCGGGTCCGCCACGCCGATCGCATACGCCAGTTGCACCTCGCACCGCGAAGCGAGGCCCGCAGCCACGAGATTCTTGGCGATGTAGCGGGCCGTGTAACACGCCGAGCGGTCCACCTTTGTGGGGTCCTTGCCCGAGAAAGCACCGCCGCCGTGACGGCCCATCCCGCCATAGGAGTCGACGATGATCTTGCGTCCGGTCAGACCCGTGTCGCCATGCGGCCCGCCGATGATGAACAAGCCGGTGGGATTGATGTGATAGTTGGTCCCGGAATCGGCCATGCCGGCGGGCAGCACGGGATCGATGATGCATTCCTTTACCCGCGCGCGCAGTTCAGCGGTCGAGACACCGGGGTCGTGCTGCGTCGAGACCACCACGGCATCGATGCGCTTCGGCTTGCCGTTCGCATACTCCACGCTCACCTGGGACTTGCCGTCGGGACGCAGCCACGGCAGATCACCGGAGCGCCGGGCGTCGCTCAGCCGCCGGACCAGCTTGTGCGCCATCATGATCGGCAGCGGCATCAACTCCGGCGTTTCATCGCAGGCGTAGCCGAACATCAGGCCCTGGTCGCCAGCGCCGCCGGTATCGACGCCCATCGCGATATTCGGCGATTGCCGCTGAATCGTGTTCAAGACCGCGCAGGTGTGCGCGTCAAAACCCATGGCCGCGTCGATGTAGCCGATCTCGGCGATCACGCTGCGCACCAACTGCGGAATGTCAACGTAGGTCTGGGTGGTGATTTCGCCGCCCACCAGCGCCAGGCCGGTAGTGACAAAGACTTCGCAGGCGACACGTCCCGTCGGATCGTCCGTAAGAACGGCGTCGAGCACGGCATCGCTGATCTGATCGGCAATCTTATCCGGGTGGCCTTCGGTGACGGATTCCGAAGTAAAAATGTGTCGGTTGGCGTCGGGCAAGTTCAATTCTCCGTGGCCTTTGTTTGCCCCCTGCACGAGTCAGCTTCCAGTGCGGGGCTCTTGCAGGGTCCCTGAAAAAGGGATGTAAAGGCGGGCCAGTTCCTTTTTAGTGTATCCAAGGGATTCCGGCAAGGTCAATCCAACTTAGGAACTGGAACCATCCCCGGCAAAGACTATCTCACGCCTCCAACGCCTTTTCCACTGAGTCGTAGAAACGGAAAACCGTGTCCAGACGCGTGACCCGGAACGATTCCCGGATCGTGGGCTGCGCGCCCGCCATCGAGAGCCTTCCGCCAACACCCATGATCAGGTTTAGGTACTGGATAAACTTGCCAATCCCGGTTGAATCGAGATGCGTGACTCCAGCCAGATCAATGACGATCGTCTTACAGCCCTGGTCCAGCAGTTGACGGATGCTGGCGTCCAGCCGGTCGCCGATCGTATTGATGGTGAAACGGCCCAGGAGAGTGACGACCCCCACGCCAGGCTTTGCGGTTTGAGCGCTGATCTCCAGCACATTCAAGAGTTTCGCATAAGTTAACCGGCGCCTCTAGTCATCGCGGTGCGCCCCGGCGAGCGTAAACGCGGGCCAACAGACGGCCACATAATCGGCGCCATCCGGCGTGCTGTAGCGCACCCACTCGCCTTTTCGCGCCAGAACCGCCTGCCCCGCCTCCACCTCGAGGGCGCCATCGCGATGCTCCACGCGAACCATCCCCCGCAGAACCAGCGTCAGTTCGTCAAATTCGGGTGTTTGCCCAGGCTCCTGCCAGCCTTCCGGACTGTGCATCCTGGCAACGGACAACTCGGCATGGCCCGTATTCACACGGCCCAAGTATTCATCAATCAGCTTGGGTTTGTTGCCCGCGGCGGCGACGCGCGTGGACGAGGCAATGAGCAGAGGCATAAGAAAAAGAATAGCGCGGCGTCCCGGTTTAGGCCGGGACACCGCGCGCCCGGAAGAGCCCTGCTTCAAGGCAAGACTGCCGGCTTACTTGTTGACGTTGACTTTGATCGTCCGCGGCTTGGCCGCTTCCTTCTTCGGCAGCGTCACCTTGAGCACCCCGGCATTGTAGGCAGCCGATACCTTTTCGGCGTCCACCGAGTCCGGCAGCGTGAAGACGCGCTTGAACCCGCCAAAGCTGCGCTCAATCCGGTGGTAGCCGCCCTTGTTTTCCTCATTCTCGAACTTCCGCTCGCCACTGAGAGTCAGCGCGCCGTCCTCAATGCTGATGTCGATGTTTTCGAGGCTAATGCCGGGCACATCGGCGGTCAGCAACAGTTCGTTCTCGTTCTCCTGAATATCCACCGCCGGCGTCCACGGACGGGAGGCGGGCGCTTCGTTAAAGAAGCGATTAAAAGTATCCTCAAGAGTTCGGAACGTGGCTGGGACATCCTCCAGAGCCGGGAAGTTGCGTCGCGTAATGAGTGTCATAGTCTCTTTCACCTCTCCTTGAAATCGTTTCGGTTCGATCTACGATTTCAGTATACGGAATGACTATCGTAATGTCAAGGACAAGTGAGTTAAACTCACTCATATTTATTCACTGAGGCCCCTGGCACTATCTAACCCCTTGTTTTCATTCGAATTCGGCTACAAAAACAATAAGGACAGGCCGAAGCCTGTCCTTGTTGTCCTTTCGGGGTTGCTCGCCGCGAAACTACGAGCCTTGCTCTTCGCTGCCGCCTTCCTCGCGGCCTTCGCGCACGGCTTTCATCCGTTCTTCGCGGCGCTTGGCGCGATCCTCGGCACGCTTGATCAACTGGCTGCCCACCAATTGCAGGATGGCCAGCTCGGCGCCGTCACCCTTGCGGAAGCCCACGCGAATGATTTGCGCATAGCCGCCGTTGCGCTGCGCAAAGCGCGGTCCGATCTTGTCGAAGAGCTTCTTCACGGCGGCTGGCGTTTCCAGGTAGGAAGCCGCTTGGCGCCGGGCATGCAGCGTATCCTTTTTGCCCAGCGTGATCATCTTCTCCAGGATCGGCTTGGCCGCCTTCGCCTTGGGAACCGTCGTGATGATGCGTTCCCCTTCGGTCTCGATCACGCTCGTCACCAGGCCGCGGAGGAGCGAGCGGCGCGCCGGCATGTCGCGTTTCAGTTTTGAACCGGAACGTAAGTGTCTCATACTGGCGTCTCCTTATTCCTCGATTTCCTGCGGCTGGTACTGGCCTTCGGCTTCGCTCGAAGGGCTGGCCGGACCCACAACCCTGCCTTGCGCATCGATCTTCATGCCAAACGACAGGCCCATGCCGGAGAGAATCTCGCGGATCTCGTTGAGCGATTTCCGCCCGAAGTTCTTGGTGCGCAGCATTTCCGATTCGGTCTTCTGCACGAGGTCGCCGATGGTCTGGATGTTGGCGTTCTTCAGGCAGTTGTAGGAACGGACGCTCAACTCCAGCTCTTCGACGGACTTGTTCAGGACTTCGTTGACCGCGCTGGGCGCGCGCTCCACCATCTCCTCGGGCGCCGTCTCGGCGATTTCTTCGAAGTTGATGAAGATCGTCATGTGGTCCTTAAGAAGCTTGGCGGCCATGCCGACCGCATCCTGCGGCAGGATCGCGCCGTTGGTCCACACTTCCAGGATCAGCTTGTCGTAATCGGTCATCTGTCCCAGCCGCGCGGCCTCCACCGTGTATTTGACCTTGCGGACCGGGGAGTGAACCGAATCGATCGGAATATATCCCAGCGCCAGGTCTTCGTCGAAGTTGCGGTCACGGCTGATATAGCCGCGGCCCATCTTCAACCGCATTTCGATATCCAGCTTGCCGCCTTCCGAGACATGCGCGATATGAAGGTTGCGGTCCAGGACTTCGACGTCGGCGCCGGTTTCGATCATTCCGGACAGAACTTCGCCTGGCTGGTCGGCTCTCAGCCGGACCGTGCGTGAACCTTCGCCGGACATCTTGAACGGAACCTGCTTCAGGTTCAGGATGATGTCGGTTGCGTCTTCCACCACGCCCGGGATCGGGCTGAATTCGTGCGGAACTCCTTCAATCCGGACGGCCGTAATGGCCGCGCCTTCGATTGAGCTCAGCAGAATGCGGCGCAGAGCGTTGCCGATGGTTGTGCCGAAGCCACGCTCGAACGGCTGCGCGGTGAACAGGCCGTACCGCTCCGTAAGCGATTCCGCCTGCGGAACGACACGCTTGGGTTTTTGGAATCCTTTGAACATCGTTCGCTCCTTCCACCTACTTCGAATACAATTCGACGATCAACTGCTCGTCCAGCTTGATTTGGACCAGTTCTTCGCGCTTGGGCGAAGCAAGAACCTTGGCCTTGAGACCTTCGCGGTCCACTTCAAGCCAGTTGGGCGACGGGAAATGCGCCGTAGCGTCCCGCGCCGCCATGATCGCGGCATTGTCCCGGCTCTTTTCTCGAATTTCCACCACGTCATTCGGGCGGACCAGGTAGGACGGAATGTCCACCTTCTTGCCGTTCACCTGAACGTGGCCGTGACGCACCAGTTGGCGGGCCATGGAACGGCTTGTTCCGAAACCGATCTTGTGAACGATGTTGTCCAGACGCCGCTCCAGCATGCCGAGCAGGTTTTCGCCCGTCACGCCTTTCATGCGCGCCGCTTTTTCAAACGAGTTCCGGAACTGGACTTCGCCCAGACCGTAATACCGCTTCGCCTTCTGCTTCTCCCGCAACTGCAGCCCGTAGCCAACAATCTTGGGCTTGCGGGCCTTGCCATGTTGGCCGGGCGGGAAGTTGCGCTTCTCGATGGCGCACTTGTCGGAGTAGCAGCGCTCCCCTTTCAGGAAGAGTTTCATGCCCTCTCGCCGGCACAGCCGGCAAACAGGACCTTTGTATCGAGCCAATGGACCTCCTTCTCGGTCTATTGAATGAGGTGCGGTTTACAGCCCCGCAGGAGCCTTCATCCCGCTTCGTTGATTGACTTGCCAAGCCGCACAACCTTCTATGGGTGCGGCCGAAAAACCAGAAATCAAACGCGCCGCTTCTTGGGCGGACGGCAGCCGTTGTGCGGAATCGGGGTCGTGTCCTTGATGTCCTTCACCTCGATGCCGGCCGTCGAGAGCGCGCGCATGGCCGATTCGCGGCCCGAACCCGGTCCGCTCACACGGACCGAAACCGTCCGCAAGCCGCTATCCTTGGCCTTGTTGGCCGCGGTCAAGGCCGCCTGCTGGGCGGCGAAAGGCGTGCCTTTGCGCGAACCCCGGAAGCCCAGGGACCCGGAACTTGACCAGGCCAGCGTATTGCCCACCGGATCGGTGAACGTCACAATCGTGTTGTTGAACGTGGCCTGGATGTGGCACAAGCCGATGGGGACATTCTTCTTTTCTTTCTTCTTGAAAGACTTCTTCTTGGAGCTTTTTGCGGGTGCCTTAGCCATGAATCCTTTATCCTTACTTGAGCCCGGCCTTCTTCTTGTTGGCCACGGTGCCGCGTCGCGGACCCTTCCGGGTGCGCGCATTGGTATGGGTCCGCTGTCCGCGGACCGGCAGGCTGCGGCGATGCCGCAATCCGCGATACGCGCCCATTTCGATCAGGCGCTTGATGTTCATCGACGCTTCCTTGCGGAGGTCGCCTTCGACCGCGCCTTCCTCTTCCAGGATCTGGCGGATGTGATTGACTTCCTCTTCCGTCAGGTCGGCGACCTTCTTGTTGAAGTCGATCCCGGCGCGGTGCAAAATCGACTTCGCACGCGTCCGGCCAATCCCGTAAATGTATGTCAGCCCGATTTCGCTACGCTTCCGGGCCGGCAGATCCACACCTGCTATACGCGCCATTCTCTGTCTCCTACCCCTGCCTCTGCTTGTGCTTCGGATTGGTGCAAATCACGCGCACCACGCCGTTGCGGTGGATGATCTTGCACTTGTCACACATCTTCTTGACCGACGCTCTGACTTTCATTTCGACGTCTCTCTTTTCCCTCCCGGCCGGGGCGCGCGCCGCGCGGCGCGCCTGTCCCGTCTAGGGTTTCTCCAAAACCTTCACGATGCGCCCCCGGGCCGGGTCCGCCGCCGATCGCTTGACCAGCACATGGTCCCTCACCCTGAGGCGCACAAAATTCGCTTCCGTCGGCCGGGTCAGATGCGCGGTCACCTGCTCCCGGTTTGCCAGCTCCACCCGGTAGGTGGCCGCCGGCAGAATCTCAACCACCGTGGCTTCCACCGCTCCGGCGCCGCTCACCGGTTCTTCCTTCACGGCCGGGTCAACACCCACGGACCGTTCGATGTCACGGCCACGCAATGCTCAAAATGAGCCGCATACGACCCATCCTTGGTCACCGCCGTCCAGCGGTCACCCAAAACTTTGGTTTCGGACCGGCCCGCGTTCACCATCGGCTCGATGGCTAGGACCATGCCCTCTTTCAACCTCGGATTCTCGTTGCGCCGGTCGATATAGTTCGGAACCTGCGGCTCTTCATGCATGCTCGCGCCGATCCCGTGGCCTACAAACTCACGCACAATCGAAAACCCATTCTCCTTGACGTGCCGCTCCACCGTGCCGCTGATATCGAACAGCCGGTTTCCCGCCCGCACCTGCTCAATCGCCATCTCCAGCGATTCCTCGGTGATCTTCAGCAGTTTCCGGACCTGCTCGTTGACTTCGCCGACAGGCACCGTCACCGCCGAATCACCGTAATACCCGCTCAACTGCACGCCGGTATCGATCGAGACGATGTCGCCGGGCTTCAACACCTGCTTGGCCGACGGCATGCCGTGCACAACCACGTCGTTGACCGATGTGCACAGGCAGTAGGGAAACCTCGTGCCCGCCGCCGGCGTATAGTATCCCTTGAAGGCGGGGCGCGCGCCCGCATCCTTCATCATCTTCTCCGCCGTCACTTCCAGATCCCACGTGGTGACGCCCTCTTTCACCATGCCCTTCAGCGTATTCAGGATCTGAAACACCAACAGTCCGGCTTTACGCATCTTTTCCAGCTCGGCCGGACTCTTTCGAATGATCATTACCGCTCTACAAAACCGCGAATCATCGACAACACTTCCTGCGGCCGGGCGCTCGTCGCCTCCACCTCGTGGAACGGAAATCCCGAAGCGGCGAAGTAATCCAACAGAGGCTTCGTCTGCCGGTCGTAACTCTCCAGCCGGGCGCGAACCACAGACTCCCTGTCATCTTCACGCACAAGCAACCGGCTGCCGTCGTAATCACAGTGGTCAGCCACCTTGGGCGGGCTCGATGTGACGCTGTAGATGGTTCCACAGCTCGGACACACGCGCCGGGCGGTTAACCGGGTGATAATACTAATGTAATCCACTTTGAGGTGAATCACCACCTGGTCGTAACCCAACCCCCTCAGCCACGGCTGCATCACCCTGGCCTGGGCGATCGTTCTCGGGTAGCCATCCAAAATAAAACCGTGCTCGCAGTCCGGATCCTGGACTCGTTGCGTCACCAACTGATTCACCACTTCATCGGGAACCAGCTTGCCGGCCTGCATCAAACCTTTCACCCGCCAGCCGAGCGGATCGTCGCTGGCGATCTTGGCCCGCAACATATCCCCAGTGGAGATATGAGGAAACCCCAGCGAATCCTTTAGCAGTTTCGCCTGCGTTCCTTTTCCCGAACCAGGGGGGCCGAACAAAATCAGAGCCGTAGGCGGACCTGAATTGCCGTTCATCCGTCCGTTTGCTTCACCCGCCCTTGACACGTTCACCCTTCTCCGGCTCGCGCGTCCGGCGCATCTCCTTTATGGTCAGACCGAGCTTCGGCGGCCGCGAATCCGGCCGGAGCGCGGAGTAAACCCTTCGTAATGGCGCATGATCAGTTGCGCCTCAATCTGATTCACCGTGTCCATGGCGACGCCCACAACAATGAGCAGCGACGTTCCGCCAAATACAAAGTTCACGCCGAGTCCATCCAGCAGCCAGCGGGGGAAATTGGCGTCAATCCAATTGCCCAACCCCGGAGGCGGCAGGTGCTGCAGGTGAATTCCGCCGATCATCAACTCCGGGATCAACGACAGGAGCGCCAGGTATAAGCCGCCGACGACGGTGATCTTGGTCAGGATCTTGTTCATGTAGTCGGCCGTGTTCTTTCCCGGACGGATCCCCGGAACGAACCCGCCGAACTTGCGCATGTTGTCGGCTGCCTCGTTCGGATTGAAGATGATCGAGACGTAGAAGAAGCAGAAGAAAATAATCCCCGCCACAAACAACGCGATGTACAGCGGTTCACCCGACCGGATGGAAGACAGCAGCCCTGAAAGCCATTTGTTATTCGCCACCGGACCCCAGTTCAACAGGGTCAGCGGAAAGGCCAGCAGCGACGAGGCGAAAATCACGGGAATCACGCCGCCGGCGTTGACCTTCAATGGAAGGTGCGTCTGCTGGCCGCCCATCATTCGCCGCCCCACAACACGCTTGGCGTACTGCACCGGGATCCGGCGCTCGCCGCGCTCCACAAGCACGATGAAGGCCACCACCAGCACCATGACGATCAGAATGATGATCAACTGCAGCGGATGCCAGGTGTTCAACACGAACGTGTTCTGGTAAATCTGGAAGATCGCTTGCGGCAGTCCGGCCACGATTCCGGCAAAGATGATCAGCGACATGCCGTTGCCGATTCCGCGCTCGGTGATTTGCTCGCCCAGCCACATGATGAAAGCCGTACCGGTGGTCAGGCTCAATATGGTCATGAGCACGAATCCGACGCCGGGACTGATCACAATGTTGCCGCCCTGCTGCAGAGAAATCGCGATAAAGAACGACTGCATTATGGCGAGACCAACGGTCAGGTAGCGCGTCCACTGCGTAATCTTGCGCCGCCCCAGTTCACCCTCTTTCTGGAGCTTTTCGAGAGTGGGGATGACGATCGTCAGCAACTGCAGGACGATGGATGCCGTGATGTACGGCATGATGCCCAGCGCAAAAACCGTCAGCCGGCGGAACATTCCGCCGGAGAACAGGTCCAGGAAGCCGAAAAAGCTGCCCTGGTTCCGCTGCATGAACTCTTCGAATTTCAGCGCGTCGACGCCGGGAATCGGAACCGCGATTCCAAGGCGGTAGACAGCCAGAAGTCCCAGCGTGAACAACACCCGGTTCCGCAGGTCCGGAACCCGGAATATGTTGGCCAGCGCTTCAAAAAACTTGTTCATACGCTCCTGCCTGCGACGTGTTGAACCCTATTCGGCTTTGGCCTTCTCAATCACGGTCGCCGTGCCGCCGGCTTTCTGGATCTTCTCCAGCGCGGCTTTGGAAAAATGGCTGGCCTCGACCACCAGCCGGCGGGTTACCTCGCCCCCGGCCAGAACCCGCAGGCCGTCGCCCAGTTTCTTCACCACGCCCAGTTCCACCAGCCTGGCCGGTGAAAAAGCGTCGCCTTCCAGTTTGTCCAGCACGCCCACGTTGACCACCGCGAAATGCTTCTTGAAGACCGCGTTGGAGAATCCGCGCTTCGGCAGACGGCGGTGCAGCGGCATCTGGCCGCCTTCAAATCCGCGCATCATCGAATAACCGGAGATCGAACGCGCGCCTTTGGCGCCGCGCCCGGAGTACTTGCCGCGGCCCGTACCCATTCCGCGCCCCACGCGGCGCTGGTTCTTTACCTGTCCCGCGGGCTTTTTCACATCACTGAGATTCATCGCCGCTCCTTACTCGTTGACGATTTTCACCAGGTACGGAACCTTGTTCACCATGCCGCGGAAACCGGGCGTATCCGGCTTCTCCACCACCTGGTTCAACTTCCGCAGTCCCAGGCCCTTCACCACACGCTTGTGCTTTTCCGGAGTGCAGATGGGGCTGGAAACCAGCTTGATCTTGATCGTCTTTCCTTCGGTCGCCATCATCGCCTCCAACTACAGATTTTCGGGACTGAGATTGCGCATCTCGGCCACCACGTTCCTGTCGCGCAGTTGCTCGAGCGCGTCCATGGTCGCTTTGACCACGTTGTGCGGATTGTGTGAACCGAGCGACTTGGTCAGCACGTTGCTGATGCCGACGGCCTGAATCACCGCGCGCACGGGTCCGCCGGCAATCACTCCGGTTCCTTCCGGCGCCGGCTTCAACATCACCGCGCCGCTTCCAAACCGGCCCACCACACGGTGCGGCACCGTCGTTTGCAGCACGTTGATCTTTCGCAGATTCTTTTTGGCCGACTCGATGCCCTTCTTGATGGCCGAAGGAACTTCCTTGGCCTTGCCCGTGCCGTAGCCGACGATCTTCTGTTCGGCGTCTCCGACGACGACGAGCGCCGAAAAACTCAGGTTCTTGCCGCCCTTCACCACTTTGGTGACGCGGTTGATGGAAACCACCTGCTCTTTCAAGTTGAGCGGCTTCGGATCGATTCGCTTTGTCACTGTCGCTGCCATGCGATTAGAACTCCAGTCCCGCTTCTCGCGCGGCATCCGCCAGCGCCTTCACGCGTCCGTGATACAGATACCCGCCCCGGTCAAAGACAACCTTTTTCACGCCTTTGTCCTGGGCGCGCTGAGCCACTATCTTGCCGATTTCCTTTGCGCTGGCCAGGTTGCCGCCGCTCTTCAAGCCAAGGCTCTTATCGTGGCTCGATGCCGACACCAGCGTCCGGCCCGACCGGTCGTCGATCACCTGGGCATAGATGTGCTTGAGGCTGCGGAACACCGCCAGCCGCGGCCGCTGTTCGCTGCCGCGAACGCGTTCCCGGATCCGGCCATGGATGCGGCGCCGCCGGGCGTCTTTGTCAATGATGCGGTTCATTCTCGTTCACCCTGCCTTTACTTGCCGCCCGCGCCGGTCTTGCCGACCTTCTTGCGCACCGTCTCGCCCGTGTACCGGATGCCCTTCTGCTTGTAGGGTTCCGGCGGGCGCAGCGCGCGGATATTGGCCGCCACCTGTCCCAGCGCCTGTTTGTCATGGCTCGACAGGATCAGGTGCGTTTGTTTGTCCACCTTGCAATCCACACCTTGCGGCAGCACGAACTCGATCGGGTGGGAATAGCCCAGCGTGAACAAAATGATGTTGCCGCCCTTCACGTCGGCGCGATAGCCGATGCCGACAATGTCCATCTCGCGGGTGAAGCCCGCCGACACGCCTGTCACGGCATTCGCCGTCAGGGCCCGCGTCAGCCCGTGCAGCGCGGCAAACTGATCGCCGTTGCGCCGGACTTCCAACCGCCCGTCCAGCCTCTCAACCGTGATCCCCGCGGGCACCGGAACCGTCACCTTGCCTTTCGGCCCTTCCACCAGCATCGTCTCGCCGATCGTCACTTTGACGCCGCTGGGAAGAGGAATCGGTTTCTTTCCTACTCTCGACATATTTAACTCCAGTCCGCTTTCCGGGCCGTTCTCCGGCGGTAAATTACCAGACCTGGCAGAGCAACTCTCCGCCCACGCCTTCCTTGCGCGCGCTCTTGCCCGTCATGACGCCTTTGGGCGTCGTCAGGATGTTGATTCCCATTCCGCCCAGCACCTTCGGGATTTCGTCCTTGCCGACATACACCCGGCAACCAGGACGCGACACACGCTCCATGCGCGAAACCACCGGCTGGTTGGCGGCGTTGTACTTCAAGTACACGCGAATCGCCTTGTGCCGGCCTTCGTCCACGATCTTGTAGTTGAGAATGTAGCCTTCATCCTTCAGGATGCGGGCAATCTCCGTCTTGAGCCGCGATGCCGGCACGTCCACCTTCGGAAACCGGGCCTTCATCCCGTTGCGAATCCGGGTGAGCATATCGGCGATGGGATCGGATGAAACGCTCATTTGCAGAATCTCTCTCTTTGCTAATCCTGTCGGCGGCCGTCTACCAGCTCGCCTTCACCACGCCCGGGACCTCGCCCGCCAGCGACAATTGCCGGAAGCAGACACGGCACAACTGAAACTTCCGGTAATAGCCTCGCGGCCTTCCGCACCGCAGGCAGCGGTTCCGGTGACGCACCGCCAGCTTGGGCACTTTGACCTTCTTGTTGCGCGCCTGCGTCATCGCCTCGGCGCTCTTTCGCGTCTTTGCTTCTTTCGCGGTCGTGGCCATTGAACTCGTCTTCTCCCTAGTTCTTTCGGAACGGCATGCCCAGAAGCTTGAGAAGCGACATCGCTTCGGCGTCCGTTTTGGCAGTCGTCGTGATGCAGATATTCATGCCCTTGACCTTCTCCACCTTGTTGTAGTCAATCTCGGGGAAGATCAATTGATCCTTCATGCCCAGCGTGTAGTTGCCGCGGCCGTCGAAGCTCTTGGCCGACACCCCGCGGAAATCCTTCACGCGCGGCAGCGCCACACTCATCAGGCGGTCGAGGAACTCGTACATCCGTTCGCCGCGCAGCGTCACCATGCAGCCGATAGCCATGCCCTCACGCAGCTTGAACGCCGCGATCGACTTCTTGGCCTTGGTCACCACCGGACGCTGGCCCGCAATCGCCGTCAACTCCGCCATGGCGCCATCCATCAGCTTCGGATTCTGCGTCGCGTCGCCAAGACCGATGTTCACGGTTACTTTGTCCAGCTTCGGAACCGCCATCACGTTGGCGTAGCCGAACTCCTTCTTCAGCGCCGGCGCCACCGTCTTGATGTAATGCTCTTTCAGTCTCGCCTTCATTTCGCGTTTAGCCCTTCTTGTCGAGCACTTCGCCCGTCTTGCGCGCAATCCGCGTCCGCCGCGTCTTGCCGCCAATGGTTTCCATCCGGGTGGCGATCCGGGTTGCCTGCCCGTCCGAGGTCAGGACCATCACATTGGAAATGTGAATCGGACTCTCGCGTTCGGCAATGCCGCCCTTGATCCCTTTGCCCGGATTCGGGCGGATGTGTTTCTTGACGGTCATCACGCCTTCAACCAGGGCTCGTCCCGTCGTCCGGTCCACCGACAACACGCGGCCCGTCTTGCCTTTGTCGCGGCCCGTGATCACACGAACCACGTCGTCCTTCCGGATTCGAATCTTGTTCGGAGGAGCCGGCTTCTTCTTTCTTGCCATGGCCTATATCACCTCCGGCGCCAGCGAGACGATCTTCATGAATCTCTTGTCCCTGAGTTCGCGCGCCACCGGGCCGAAGACGCGCGTCCCGACCGGCTCGCCCACTTCATTGATCAGGACCGCGGCGTTGGTGTCGAACCGGATATAGGTGCCGTCCTTGCGCCGCGTCTCTTTGCGCATCCGCACAATCACGCACCGCACAACCTTGCCCTTCTTGATGCTGGAATCCGGCGCCGCTTCCTTGACGCTCGCCGTGATCACGTCACCCAAACCGGCCTGCAGACCAAGGTCGCCGCCGCGGGGCAGAATACACTGCAACTTTCGTGCGCCGCTGTTATCGGCCACTTCGAGGATCGTTCTCATCCCGATCATGGCTTTTTCTCCTTACCCGAAACCCTTTGCGAACTCTTCAAGCGATTAGAGCGCCTTTTGCGCTTCCTCCGCCGCCGCCGTGTCGGCCGCCTTGCGGATGACCTCGCCCAGCGTCCAGCGCTTCAACTTGCTCAGCGGGCGGTGTTCGATGATGCGAACCATGTCGCCCGTCCTGGCCAGACCCTGCTCATCGTGCGCATAAAACTTCTTCCGCTTGGACACAATCCGCTTGTACAGCGGGTGCGACACGCGCCGGGTGACCTCGACGACAATGGTCTTGGCCATCTTGGTGGAAACCACCAGGCCCACCTTCTCGTTCTTTCTTACGACTGCTTGCTCGGCCATGGCTTACTTGGTGTCCTTTGCCGCTGCCCGCTCGCGCTCGCGCCGCACGGTCAGCATCCGCGCCCGGTCCTTCTTCAGTTCGCGGTACTTCTTCAAACCGTCCATCTGCCCCATCGACATCTGGAACCGGAGCCGGAACAGTTGCTCGCCCGCTTCGGCCAGCTTCACACCCAGCTCTTTGTCGTCCAACTGCCGGACTTTGTCTGCTTGCATGATCTCTTTCTCCCGGGCGGGCGCGCCGGACTAGGCCTGCGGCCCCCGCTCCACGAACTTGGTCCGGATGGGCAGTTTGGCCGCCGCCAGGCGCATCGCCTCAATGGCCAGTTCCTTGGTCACGCCTTCCATTTCGAACAGCACCTTGCCGGGGCGGATCACCGCCACCCACTGCTCCGGCGCGCCTTTACCCTTTCCCATGCGCGTTTCCGCGGGCTTCTTGGTGATGGGCTTGTCCGGAAACAACCGGATCCACACCTTCCCGCCGCGCTTGATAAAACGCGTCATGGCGATGCGGGCCGCCTCGATCTGGCGGTCCGTCACCCAGCCGACCTTCATGGCCTTCAGGCCGAAATCCCCGAACGAGACTTCGGAGCCACGCCAGGCTTTGCCCTTCCGGCGTCCGCGCTGCTGCTTGCGGTACTTGACTTTCTTCGGCATCAACATGGCGGTCTGTTCCTCTCCCTACTCTTGCGGCGCGCCGGCATCGCCTTGCGGCGTCTCGGCGCCATCGGTCTTCAGTTCCTGCTTCCAGGCCGGCTGCACGGGCGCGACCGGGGGCGCGATGGGAACCGCCCTGGCCACCGAGGGCATGTCGGCCGGAGGAGTCTGCTCGGGCGGTCCGGCTTGATGAACCGGCGGAGCCGAAACCGGCGCCGCGCCCCGGCGGTCGCCGCGGTCGGCGCGCTCGCGCCGCTCCCGCGTCGGGTTCCGGCGCGGCTCGTCGCTGCGGCTCTTCCGGCTGAATCCGTCAGTCGAGACTTCGCCCTTGTAGACCCAGCACTTGATTCCGATCACCCCGTAGGTGGTGTAGGCCTGCGCGAAACCATAGTCGATGTCGGCCCGCAGGGTGTGCAGCGGAAGCTGCCCTTGCAGGTACCACTCGCTGCGCGCGATTTCGGCGCCATTCAAACGGCCCGAAACGCGGACCTTGATGCCTTTACAGCCGAACCGCAGCGCCGACTCAACCGCCTTGCGCATCGCCCGGCGGAACGCCACGCGCTTTTCCAACTGCAGTGCGATGGACTCGGCCACCAACTGCGCGTCCATCTCCGGTTTGTGGACTTCCTGAATGTCCACAAACACTTCCTTGCCCGTCTGCTTGGCCAGGTCGCTCTTGAGCTTTTCGATCTCGGCGCCTTTGCGGCCGATGATAATGCCCGGACGCGACGTGTGGATCGTGATGCGGATCTTCGAACCGCCCGGACGCTCCACTTCGACCGCGCTCACGCCGGCGGCCTTCAGCCGGTCGCGCAGCGACTTCTTTAAATCCAGGTCCTGGTGCAGCAGTTTGGCGTAATCGGCCTTGTGGAACCAGCGCGACCGCCAGTTCTTGGTCACGCCCAGCCGGAACCCGTAAGGATGCGTTTTCTGACCCATTCTTATTCCTCCGCACCCTGCGCCGGTTTCCCGGCCAGAGGCTGACCCTTCTCGCCCACCTTCACGACAATATGCGACGTGCGGCGCTGGTAGCGGTAGGCGCGGCCCATCGGCGCCGGACGGATCCGCTTCTGCCGCGGCCCTTCATTCACGTACGCCTCGGTGACAACCAGCTTGTCGGCGTCAAAGTCGGTGGACAGGTTCTCGGCGTTGGCGATGGCCGAACGCAACACTTTCTCGATCATCGGCGACACGCGCTTGTTGGTTGACTGCAGAATCATGATCGCGTCGCCAGCCTTCCGGCCGCGGATCATGTCCACTACCAGCCGCGCTTTCTGCGCGGAGATCCGCAGATATCTCGCTTCCGCTTTCGCTTGCTGCATGGCTTTTCCTCTAGGCCGGCTTGGCCGTCTTCTCCGCTTTGACTGAGTGACCCTTAAAGGTCCGCGTCGGCGCAAACTCACCCAGCTTGTGCCCCACCATGTTTTCGGTCACGTACACCGGAATGAACTTCTTCCCGTTGTGCACCGCAATCGTGTGCCCGATGAATTCCGGCAGGATCGTCGAACGTCGCGACCAGGTCTTGGTCACCTTCTTTTCGTTATTGGCATTCATCGCGGCCACCTTCTTTACCAGGTGGTCATCGGCGAACGGCCCCTTCTTTAAAGAACGGCTCATGGTCTACTCTCGCCCTAGCTCTTCTTCCCGCGCCGGTTCACGATCATCGAATCGGTTCGCTTGTTGTTGCGTGTCTTGAAGCCGCGTGTCGGCTGGCCCCACGGTGTCACCGGGTGCCGGCCGCCCGAGGTACGTCCTTCGCCGCCGCCGTGCGGGTGATCCACCGGGTTCATCGTCACGCCCCGGTTATGCGGCCGCCGGCCCTTCCAGCGCGTCCGTCCCGCCTTGCCCAGCGACTCGTTCTCGTGGTCCAGGTTGCCCACCTGACCCACCGTCGCGTAACAAACCGTTTGCACCCGGCGCACTTCGCCCGAAGGCAGTTTCAGCAGCGCAATGCCACCTTCTTTGGAAACCAACTGCGCCTGCGCTCCCGCCGAGCGGGCCATCTGGCCGCCTTTGCCGGGCCGCAGCTCGATGTTGTGCAGTACCGTACCTGCCGGAATGTTCTCGATCGGCAGCGCGTTGCCCACCAGGATGTCGGCCGACGGTCCTGAAATCACCGTCCGCCCCACTTCCAGCCCCACCGGCGCCAAGATGTAGCGCTTCTCGCCGTCGGCATAGTGCAGCAGCGCGATCCGCGCGCTGCGGTTGGGATCGTACTCGATCGCCGCCACTTTGGCCGGCACGCCGGCTTTGTCCCGCTTGAAATCGATGATGCGGTAAGTCCGTTTATGCCCGCCCCCGCGAAACCGGATCGTCAGTTTTCCCTTGCTGTTGCGCCCCCCGGACTTCTGAATCCCTTCAGTCAGCGACTTTTCCGGGGTCTGCTTGGTGATCTCGTCGCGCGTGACCACCGTCTGGAACCGGCGCGTCGGCGTTGTCGGCTTGAAATTCTTGATCGGCATCTCTAATTAGGACTCCGTGTACTCCGGCATCTTCTGCCCGGCCTTCAGCCGGACATACGCCTTCTTCCAGTCCGGGCGGTAGCCGGCAAACCGGCCGCGCCGGCGAAGCTTGCCTTCAAACGACGCCGTCCGGACATCGTCCACCTTCACCTTGAACAGGCTCTCGACGGCGTGCTTGATCTGGGTCTTGTTGGCCCCGTACCGCACTTCAAAGCAAAGCGTCCGTTCCGATTCCTTTTTCCCAACGCCCTTTTCGGTGACGATGGGGCGCATAATCACGTCGTACTTGGTCATTAGGACAGCGCCTCCGACAGCTTCCTGGCGGCTGCCTCGCTCAACACCACATTCTTGTGGGCCAGCAGATCGTACGTGGTCACGTCCTTGGTCTCCACCAGCTTGACGCCCGGCAGGTTGCGCGAACCCAACTCGAGGTTCCGGTTCGGCTCCGGCGTGCTGACCAGCAACACGGTCCGCGCCGCCTCGATGGCCTTCAACGCACCCGCCATCGACTTGGTCTTGTGATCGGAAAGGCCAAACCCGGACACAACCTTCAACTCGCCGTCGCGCAGCTTGGCGCTCAGCGCCGAGCGCAGCGCGCCCAACAGCATCTTCTTGGGCAGCCGGTAGCTGTAGTCCCGCGGAACCGGCCCGTGAATCGTGCCGCCATGGCGCCACAGCGGGCTGCGAACCGACCCCACGCGCGCCCGGCCCGTTCCCTTCTGCCGCCACAGCTTCTTGCCCGACCCGGCCACTTCCCGGCGCACCTTCGTCTTGGCGGTTCCGGAGCGCTTGCCAGCGAGATAATGACGGACACTCTCGTAAATCAAGTTCTCGTTCACCGGAGCCGCAAAAACGGCATCGGCCAGCTCCAGTTCGCCAACCTTCTGATTCGTCAGATCGACAATATCGACTTTCGCCATCGCCGCTACCTCTTCGCCCTTCGCACCACGACGTAGGCGCCATTCGGTCCGGGCACGGCGCCTTTGACCATCAAGACGTTGTCTTCGAGATCGACGTCGACCACCTCGAGATTGCGCACCGTCACCTGCGCATCACCCATCTGCCCGGCCATGCGGGTGCCCGGAAACACGCGCGACGGGAAGCTCGAAGCGCCAATCGAACCCGGAGCGCGATGGAACATCGACCCGTGCGACCCATCGCCGCCGCCAAAATGATGCCGTTTGATCACGCCGGCAAAGCCGCGGCCCTTGCTCACGCCCGTGATGTCCACCTTGTCGTTGGGCTTGAACTGGTCCACCAGGACGCGGTCGCCCGGCTTGGGGTCTCCGCTGCCCTGCCGCAGCTTGAACTCGCGCAGCACTTTCACGCCTTCGGCGCCGGCTTTCTTGAAGTGCCCCGCCATCGGCTTGTTGGCCTTCCTGGCGTACTCCACCAGCCCGAGCTGAACCGCGTCATACCCATCCGTTTGCGGAGTCTTCCGCTGCACCACCACGCAAGGACCCGCCTTCAGCACCGTGACAGGCACAACCTGCCCGTCCTTGCTGAAGACCTGTGTCATCCCAATCTTTTTGCCAATGATTCCTGGGCTCATATTCCCTCGGTTACCCACGCCAGCCTCGCGGCCGCTCATAAAGATCCCGCTCTCCGCCTACTTCGCGTCCTTTGTATACGCTTCGATATGGACGTCCACTCCCGCCGGCAGGTCCAGCCGCCCGAGCGCGTCGATGGTGTCCGGCGTCGGCTCGATAATGTCCAACAGGCGCTTGTGCGTCCGGATTTCAAACTGCTCCCGCGACTTCTTGTCGACGTGAGTCGAACGGTTCACGGTAAACCGGTTCCGCGTCGTCGGCAGCGGAATCGGCCCGGCAACGGTGGCGCCGGCCCGCTTGGCCGTCTCCACGATCTCCGAGGTCGACTGGTCCAGCAGCCTGTAATCGTAAGCCTTCAAACGAATGCGAATTCTCTTGCTCGCCATTGTGAATCCAGTCCTCAAATTCGCGCGGGCGCCCTTCTCAGGCGCCTCTTAAAAGCGCCTACTCGACAATCTCCGACACGGTACCGGCGCCGACCGTGCGGCCGCCTTCACGAATCGCGAACCGCAACCCCTTGTCCATCGCCACCGGCGTGATCAATTCCACCGTCACCGTCACGTTGTCGCCCGGCATCACCATCTCGGTCCCTTCCGGCAACGTCATCACGCCCGTCACGTCCG
>JADZCI010000052.1 GCA_020851655.1 Bryobacterales bacterium | reverse complement strand
TCCGCTGGCGACGATGCTCCAGGAGTCGAGATCAGCACGAGCATCTGGCCGCTCGCCTTGAAAACATCGCGCAGGTTCCAGATCCCCTGCAGAACGTCGACCTGTTCCCAGACTCGTTGCGGGTTCAAGAAGAAGAGGACGGCGTCCTTGGCGATCTTCTGCGCCACCGCCAGGGCATCGGCTGGGCCGAGGGGTCCAGCGTTTTCGCCGACCATCTTGCCTACCGCGGCCTTGCCAGGCTCGTTGCGGCCGGTCAGCCCATTGAGAATGTCCCAGACCACAACCGGGATTTCGCTCTTGCCGTTCAGGCTGGCCATGACTTGCGCCATGGCGCTGGCCGGGTCGGCCGTACGAACGGCAACGAGAGGGGTGCCAGCCCGCCGGGCGGCTTTGAACACACTACGGAACTCCTCGGTGGAACGAGACATGCGCGGCACTCCTGGAATGGGAAGTTGAATCAGACGAAGACAGCGGCCAGGTAGATGACCGCGTTAAAGAGGATGTGGGCGATGACCGGGGGGACCGTTGAACGTGAATCGAGCCGCAACCAGCCATAGACCAGGCCAGTGCCGAAGATGGCCACGAGCTGAGGTCCGGTGATCCCAGACTTCGACGCGTGCGCCAAGGCGAAGAGCACCGCGACAATGATTGCAGCCGCGGCACTAGAGCGGGCGGTCAGGCGCGCGAGAAGCGAACCGATCACCCAGAAGAGGTAACCACGAAAGATCAACTCCTCCGCCAGGGGCCCGAGCGTGATCGCCATCCAGACGTCCGTGAACATCGGACTGGCACTCTTGTCATAGCCACCGAACAGCCACGCGACCAGCATGCCCGCTCCGGCGCCCGCGGCAACCGCCCGGATCATTGACCGCCGGCTTGCGGGAACCCAATGGACGTACTCGAATCCGTGGGAGGTCAGTTTTCCCCTGACACTCCACATCAGCCACAGCAACCCGAGTGTGAATGCGATTCCTGCAAGGTGCATCGACAAAGCCGTTCACCCGAATTGTCAGCCGACCAATCCGTCCGAGCGAGCGAGTTGCCCTATCGGATCCGGATGTGATGGCCCTTCACAAGCCGGGCGCCCGAGATCTCTGCGCCGTTCGCGAAGGCCGCGCGGATCGCGTTGCCGTTGACCTGCCACCCGTCATCGGCGAGTTGTGCCTCCAGCCGGCCCCTCAGATCGCCTGCGGGCAACTGGTAGATCAGTTCCTGCATTTCGGTCTTCGTGAAGCCGATGGATCGCTCGAAGAAGCACTCGCCGATCTTGAGCGGATCGTCCACGACCAGCGAGGCCGCCGAGTTCGGCTGAAGCCCGATCGCCGCGCGCTCTCCTTCGAGTTTCTTCAGCCCTCTGGACAGCATGAAGTGCAGCAACATGTTCTTCAGGCGGCTGACACGCCCTTCCGCCGACTTCTTCCGCGCGGAGAGCCGCTCGGCTTCGGCACTGCAGATCGAGGCGATCGACTCCTGCCAGCGCAAGTATCCGGCGATGCGGTCCACTTTGGACTGGAACGCCTCGATGTACTCGTTGATCACCTCGATGAGTTCTGCGGGCGGATCCTGTCCATCGGCGGCTGCATCGGCGACCTGGTCCATCAGTTCGACGAGCCGCTCGTCGATGTCGAAGAGCGAGCGAGGGTCGCGAACGGTTGATTGCTCGGGCATGAGTCACCTCCGCGGTGGTTTCAGAACAGTGAGAGTTGGACTGCCGGTCCCATCGCCGGCGTCGGCATCGGCATTTCGGGCTCCGGCGTTGAGCCGAGGTCAATGAGTGGCTCAATCGCTGGCGTCGTGGCCTTTTCCTGCGTTGCCTGTTGCTGGAGAGATCGCCAAACCTCAGCCGCAGCCTCTCCCACCCCTTGCCGGGTGACCAGTTCGCGCGCCATCGCCGTGAGGACATCGTCGTCCTCGTCGATCGCTTGCAGTCCTTCGGCCTGGAGCTTACCCTCCATGGCGAGCGACACGAGCAGTTTCTTGCCCATCAGGCGCAAACAGCTTTCCTGGGCCGTGCCAGCGTACGTCAGGAAGCCAACCCGCACCGGCCGCTTCTGCCCGATGCGCCAACTGCGGCGGCTGGCCTGGCGCAGAACGTAGGTCGAATACCCCGTTTCGTAGAACAGGATTGTTGGGAATTCCAGAAGGTCGAGGCCGGTTTGCACCAGCTTGGGATGGCAGATGCAAACTTGCATCCCATTCCTGAGTTGCCGCTCATACCAGGCCTCGCGCTGTTCTGGCGGGGTGTCCGCAGTCAGGACTTCGGCGCGAACTCCCGCTTCACGCAGAATGCTCTGCAAGCGTCGCGTGACGTCGCGCTTCTGCGTGTACACGACATAGACCTGTACCCTGCGCCCGTGCGCCAGTTCCCGTTGCACCTCTTCGAGCAGGCGCCGCTCCTTGGCGTAGTGGGCGGTCTCATCCAGATCGGGCGGATCCGCGATCACGAACCGCTCTCGCTCTCCGGACTCAGGATTGAGCGCATAGCCGTACAGGGTGCCAAGGCCGAACGGACGGTCGGGATAGAGCAGCAGGGCGTTCATTGCGGTGCTGATCACCGAAGCGTTTCCATGGTGCTCTCGAAGGGCTTCCCGGATGTCGGACTCGAGATCCGCGTACGCCTTCTTGAGATCCGCGTCCATAGCGACCGAGATCACCTCTTCCATGTAGCTCGGCAGCGCGTCCGAAATGTCTTCGAGAGAGACGAATGCCGCCATGTTCATGAGGTACTTCCCGAAAAGCAGCGGCGATGCACCCGGCCTGCGCTTCACCGTCGTGCTGACGCGCGCCTTGGAGCAGGAGTTCTCGGATGCCTCAATCGTCGTGACCTTCTCCAGAACCCCGTAGGCTTCCGCAAACTGCCGCAACCCGCCCTCGCCGTGGTCGAAGCCGTCCTCGCGCATCGCGCGGGCATCGAGCCTGTAGAGGATGTTGAACAACTCATCCGCGTACCCGCCCAGCAAGGTGCCGGTGAGGATCACCGTTCGCCCGCAGGCCGCGGCCAACGTGCCCAAGGCATTGCCTTGCGCCGTCTCGCCCTTCAGCTCGTGGACCTCATCGGCGATGCCGTAGTCGAAGAAGCCCTTTAGGTATCGCCCGATGAATTCGATGGGCGCCATGCGCTGGATCTTCTTGTGATCCGCCTGCCACAGCGGACTGAAGAACGGCCGCCGGTCCCGGTTTGTTTCTGGGATGACCACTTCGGAATGCTTCACCTTGCGGAAGTCGGCCCGCCGCAGTTGGTCGTCGCTGGTCATCACCGGGCGGCCAGTGTCGGGGTTGATGACATTGCCTAGGAACGGTCCGCTGCCCGCCGAACGGATGACGTGCCGCCAGAAGTAGCCGAGCTTCGCCCGCTCTCGCGACACAACGAAGATGCTCGGACCCGGCACCGTGGCCTGCCACTTCGCCCGGGCGGAGCGGTGACTGCCAGCCATGCGGATTTCGCTCAGTGTCGTTCGAAGCCCCTCGCGCACGACCCGTCCATTCCGCAGGCGGACCTCATTGACGCCGGTGAATCCGTTGGACCCGACGCCGTTCCGGACGCCGTCGATGACGAAGACGCGCACGCCGGGGATCGTGAGGAAGCACTCCCTTGCCCACTTCTCGACCAACTGCGGCGGCACCATCGCCAATGCCGTGAACGGCCGGCCTTCCGCGTGGGCGTAGACGCTGCCCAGTGAGATCAAGGTCTTGCCGGTGCCGCATTCGGCTACGGCCGCGGCGCAGCGAGCCTCGCGCCAGCGCTTGACGATGCCCATGATCGCCAGCGCTTGGGCGGGAAACGGCCGCCGTTTCAGTTGCCGGAGTTCATCTGCGAGTGCGTCTTCCGGGGCATGGAGAGGCGGGAACTGTGCGAGGACTCGATGTCCGAGTGCACTTCCGTATCGCCGCAAGTAGTCGTTGATGGAAGTCATTGGCATGAGGACCTCGTGGGTGGTGCAACTCGTTTGGCGGTGAGGACGGCGCGCTGCAAGGTGAGTCAGCACCATGTCAAAGGAAACCTCACCCTCCAGCGCCTACAAAGCGCTTCTTGCCGACCTGAAGCGAAGGATCCAGGAGGCTCAGGTCCGGGCGGGCCTGGCCGTCAACCGCGAACTCGTGCTGCTGTATTGGTCGATCGGCCGGGAGATTCTCGTTCGTCAGGACCGGGAAGGTTGGGGAGCAAAAGTGATCGATTCGTTGGCGCGTGATCTGCACCAGTCATTCCCCGAGATGAAGGGGCTATCGCCCCGTAACCTCAAGTACATGAGGGCTTTAGCGGACGCTTGGCCCGACGAGCAAATTGTGCAACAGCTTGTTGCACAAATTCCTTGGGGACACAACGTCCGGCTCCTCGACTATGTGAAGTCGCCAGTGGAGCGTCGTTGGTACGCCGAGCAAACCATCGCGAATGGCTGGAGCCGGAACATATTGATCCTTCAAATCGAATCGGGTCTCTATCGCCGCCAGGGAAAGGCGATCTCGAACTTCGAGGTCGCACTGCCGAAGCCACAATCTGACTTGGCTCAGCAGCTTCTCAAGGACCCCTACAACTTCGACTTCCTC
>JADZCI010000051.1 GCA_020851655.1 Bryobacterales bacterium | reverse complement strand
GTGCCACCCACGAAGGCGCGAATCCTTGTCATGGACGATGAGGAGCCGGTTCGCGACGTACTCTGCCGGATCTTGGGCCGGAACGGCTACGAAGTGGAGTGCGCGCCGGACGGCGCCGGGGCGATCGCCTTGTTCAAGAGAGCGTTCGACGGCGGCCGGCCCTTTTCCGCCGTGTTTCTGGATCTTACGGTGCCCGGCGGAGTCGGCGGCAAGGAAGCAGTCGCTCAGATCCGCCAGATTGACTCCCGAGTCAAAGCGGTAGCCACCAGCGGCTATTCCGATGGTCCCGTGATGGCCGGGTATCGACAGTTCGGCTTCGATGACGTTTTGCCAAAACCTTGGACCGCGGGCAACGTGGTCGAAGTCGTCCAGCGCATCCTGTCCGGCGGACGTGAGACCGGCTGACCGAATGAAGACGGCGGCTACCGGTCCACCGGCGTCAGCGCGGGTTGATAGGTGTGCGTTAGCCAGTGGAAATACTCCGTCATGCGGCCGTGCGCCGCATCGGCGTAAAGCTGCCGTAGATGCGCCGTGATGGGACCGATCCGTTCATCCCCGATCGGGCGGTGATCGATCTTCACGATGGGAGCGACCTCAACGGCCGTGCCGGTGAAAAACGCTTCGTCGCAAGTGTAGAGTTCCGTACGGTCGATGGGGCGTTCAACGGCTTCCAGGTGGAGTTCCCGGCGGGCAAGGTCGATCACGCACTGGCGGGTAATGCCTTCCAGAATGTTCTCGTTCACCGAAGGCGTGATCAGTTTCCCGTTCCGCACGATAAAGAGGTTGCACGTTGCGCCCTCGGCCACGTGGCCGCTTTCGTTCAGCATGATGGCTTCGTCGTAGTGGTGGCGATGCGCTTCGCTGGTGGCGAGAACGCTGTTGACGTACGCCCCGCAGACCTTGGCGCGGGACGGGATGGCGGCGTCTTCAATCCGGCGCCATGAAACCACCCCGGCGTGCAACCCCTGGCGGCTGTCGATATAGACGCCAAAGGGTACCGCCACAATGGCAAACGAAAAGTTGCCGTCCGGATGCACGCCCACGCGCGCCGATGACATATAGACCAGGGGGCGCACATAGATGTCGGTCTGAAAGTGGTTCCTGCGAACCGCTTCCAGCGTGATGTCGCACAACTCGGCCACCGTCTGCGTGATGTCCATGTGGAAAATCCGGGCATTCGTTTTCCAACGCCGGTAGTGGTCTTCCAGGCGGAAGAGGTACAGCTCCTCCTGACGCGGACACCAGTATCCGCGAATTCCCTCAAAGACGCCTGTGCCGTAGTTCAACGCGTGAGTGAGGATGTTGACGTTGGCTTCCCGCAGCGGAACAAACCGCCCGTCGAAGAATACCGTGACGTTCTCATGAGACATGACAGACCTCCCGTCCGCGAGCGATCGCTTTGCGGTCGATTTCCAGCCAGCGCTGGGTCTTGACGACGCGCGCCAGGGCACGATCGACGCTGGCGTCCGGAATCCCTTCGATCCTGCGCAGCAAGGCGCCCAACATGACGATGTTGCCGGCCCGAGGTTCGCCCAGCTCATCGGCGATTTCAGTGAACGGCCGCGCCAGCAGATCCACATCCGGCCGCCGGCAATCCCCGGGAACCTCGCGGCCGTTGTACATCACCAGTCCGCCTGGCTCGACACTCGATATGAACTTGCGGAGCGAGGGCTCGTTCAGCGCAAGCAGCACAGCCGGCCGTGTAACCAGGGGCGAATCCACGGGCCGGGAGGAGATGCGCACATGGCAGTTGGAGGTGCCTGAACGCATTTCCGGACCATAGGACGGAAGCCACGAGACATCGAGGCCCGCGTCCATGCCCGCCTCGGCCAGCACTTGCCCCAACATCAGCACGCCTTGTCCGCCAAAGCCGGCGATTCTGATCCGCAGGTCGACGGATGCGGCCGCCACCGGCGCCGCGCTGGCGCCCTCGTTCAACTCGATGCCGAGTATGCGCGGGATCCCGGTGAGCGCCGGCCCTGGCTTGGGTTCCGGCCTTGGAACCGCTTCCTTGGTCCGGTCGCAATAGACGCCCGGCTTGAATACGCTCGAAAGCCCCTCGCGCACATGCTGCTGTGCTTGATGAGCGTCGAGTTTCCAGATGGTCGGGCAGGGAGACAGGATCTCGACCAGGGAGAACCCCAGCCCCTTGACCTGGTTCTCCAAGGCCCGCCGTACGGCGCGCCCGGCTTGCAGGATCTGCTTGGCATTGCCTAAAGCCACGCGCTCGATATAGACCGGCCCATCGAGAACGGAAAGTGTCTCGGCCACGCGCAGAGGGTAGCCGTCATTCACCGCGTTCCGGCCGAACGGCGTCGTCGTGCTCTTGTGGCCAAGCAGCGTTGTCGGAGCCATCTGGCCGCCAGTCATCCCGTAGATGGCGTTGTTCACGAAAAGAACGGTGATGTTTTCGCCGCGGTTGGCCGCGTGCAGAATCTCGGCGCTTCCGATGGCCGCCAGGTCACCGTCACCCTGGTAGCTGATGACGATGCTGCCGGGACGCGCCCGCTTGACGGCGCTCGCCACGGCCGGCGCCCGCCCGTGGGCCGCCTGAATGTTGCCGGTGTCGAAGTAGTAGTAGGCAAACACCGAACAGCCAACCGGGCTGACGAGGATGGTCCGGTCCTGGATACCGAGGTCGTCAATCGCCTGTGCCAGCAGTTTGTGCGCGATGCCGTGGCCGCATCCCGGACAATAGTGCGTTTGTCCACGGGCCTCGGACTTGCGTTCGTATTCCGGGTAAAAAACGGGGGACTTTTCATGAACGGTTGTGTAATTAGCCATGGAGCGCCACCTCGTCCAATTCGGTTTCCAGGCGATGTTCCGGGTGCGAGCCGGCTTGGAGCCTTCGCACCACCGCCGCGATTTCCTCCGCGGCGGGCACATTGCCGCCGCAGCGCCCGAAAAACTCCACCGGGGCTAGGCCGTTGAGGGCCAGCCGCACATCTTCGATCATCTGGCCCGTGCTCATCTCCACGACGAGGAACTGGCGGGCGTGATAAGCGAGCCGGTGTAATTCAGCCGCCGGGAACGGGTACAGGGTAATCGGCCGGATCAGGCCGATGTTCATGCCGAAGCCGCGCAGTTGTTCGACTACCGATTTCAGGATTCGCCCCACAATGCCGTAGCCGACCAGCACGATTTCGGCATCATCGGCGCGCCAGTTTTCAAAGCGGACCTCGGCGGCTTCAGCGCGTTTGTACTTGGCTTCCAACTTGCGCACATGGCGTTCCAGGTCGTCCGGCTCAAGACAAATGGAACTCACGAGGTTGCCCCGGGTTTCCGCCGTACCCGTGACGGACCACTCCGGCGCGGGCGGCAGCGCGGGTTCGCCTTTGAACTCGACCGGTTCCATCATCTGGCCGGTGATGCCGTCGGCCAGCACGATCACGGGGTTCCGGTAATGATCGGCGAGATCAAAGGCCAGGCGCGTCAAGTCCGCCATTTCCTGGGCCGAAGCGGGCGCCAGCACGAGGCCGCGGTAGCAGCCATGGCCGCCGCCCTTGACCACCTGGAAGTAGTCGCTCTGTTCCGGCGCGATATTGCCCAACCCCGGGCCGCCGCGGGAGATATCGACCACCACGCAAGGGAGTTCGGCCCCCGCCAGGTAGCTGAGCCCTTCCGACATGAGGCTGATTCCCGGCCCGCTGGAAGCCGTCATGGCGCGGATCCCGGCCGACGAGGCGCCGTACACCATGTTGATGGCGGCGACTTCGCTTTCGGCCTGAAGAAACACGCCGCCGCTCAGCGGCATGAAATAAGCGGCGGCTTCGGCGATTTCGTTGGCCGGTGTAATCGGGTAACCGTAAAAGCCGCGGCAGCCGGCCAGAATCGCCCCTTTGACAATGGCCTCGTTGCCTTTCATCAGTTGTTTCGCCATGGTTGTCTGGTTCTCCTTCAGGCGGCGAGTTTCAGCACACGCAAAGCGCCGGGCTCGGGACACACCACAAAGCAGAGCCCGCACCCCGAACAGCCCCGCCCTTCGTATTCCACCGGGTGGTAGCCATAGCGGTTGAGCGACGCCGACAGGCGTAGCACCTTCGGTATGCAGGCATCGGTGCACAAGCCGCAGCCTTTGCACTCTTCGACGTTGATTTCCACCAGACCGCGACCGGCGCCGGGTTTCATCGTTCACTCCTTGAAGTCACCGGGATGGATTTGGGTTCGAGATAGCGGGCCCGGTACGCAAAGTCGAACAACATGTCCGTGAACCTGGGGTCCGCAATGGAGATCAGGGCTTCAACGCGCTGCCGGATCGTCTTGCCGTGCAGGTTCGCGATGCCATGCTCGGTCACGACGTAATGCACGTCGGCGCGCGTGGTCACAACGCCCGCGCCGGGGTCAAGAACCGGCGCAATGCGGGAAATCGTGCCGTTTTTGGCGGTCGAGGGCAGGGCAATGATTGGCTTCCCGCCCCGGGAGTGTGCCGCCCCGCGAATGTAGTCCACCTGGCCGCCGAAGCCGCTGTACGGCTTGGCGCCCAGTGAGTCGGCGCACACCTGTCCGGTCAGGTCCACCTGTAGCGCGGAGTTGATGGCCACCATGCGGTCGTTGCGGGCGATGACACAGGGGTCGTTGGTGTAGACGATTGGGTGGAACTCAAACGCCGGGTTGTCGTGAATGAAATCGAAAAGCTTGCGCGTACCCAGCACGAATCCCGCAATCACCTTTCCCGGATGCAGCGTTTTCCGCGCGCCGTTGATCACGCCGGATTCGACCAGCGGGATCACCCCGTCGGAGAACATCTCTGTGTGAATACCCAGGTTGCGATGCCCGCCGAGACAGGCCAGCACCGCGTCCGGTATCCCGCCAATACCCATTTGCAGCGTGGCGCCGTCGGGAATGAGCGACGCCACATTGCGCGCGATGCGCTGTTGCCCGGCGGTGGCGGGCTCAGCCGTCAACTCCGCCAGGGGATGGCTGGCTTCCACGATGGCGGTCGCCTGGCTGACGTGCAGGAAGGAATCTCCCAGTGTCCTCGGCATGTGATGGTTGACTTCGACAATCACGTTGCGCGCATGCCGGGCGGCGGTCAGCGTGCAGTCAATCCCGACTCCGAGGCTCATGTACCCGTGCGAGTCCGGCGGGCTGACCTGCATGAGCACCCAATCAAGCGGCATCTGCCCTTCCGAGAAAAGAGGCTCGATTTCGTGCAAAAAGATGGGCGTGTAATCAGCCCGCCCTTCACACACGGCGCCGCGCACGTTGGACCCGATAAACAGCGCATTGGCCCGGAAACAGCCTTGGTACTCCGGCTTCGCATAACCCGCTGTGCCGAGCGTGAGCATGTGGACGATCTCAACGTTGGCCAGGTGCGGGGCG
>JADZCI010000050.1 GCA_020851655.1 Bryobacterales bacterium | reverse complement strand
GTGAAGGCAATGGCTTTTCGCCGGCATTCCCGGCGTCTCCACAAATGAATGCCAGCCGCGCAGATGTATATGATGCAGAGCGCACCCACCGCATGGGCGAGGCCGAGCAATGGGTGAATCGTCCCCACCGGCGTATACATGCTGCCGCCTCCGGGAAGAGGCGAGGTCTTGAGTCCGGTCACGTCGCTATAGCGAAGCGTGTTGGGCAGAGACAAATGAAGGGCCAGGACAACCAAGCCGGCAGCCGTCAGCCCAATCGGGATACGGCGCCCCTTGAGCCCGGCGAATTCTCGTGCAAACCACACCAGCGTGAGACCCAGCGCCAGCATGGACCCCTGGCCCAAACGGATGCCGGTTAACGCCCCGCCTACGGTTGTGGAAAGATACCTGAGCGGCGCCGACAACCCCTCGCCCGCCGCAAAAAACGAAAGGATGGCGAAGATCCAGTTCAACCTGGGCCGGACGCCACGCACAGCGAGCACCACGTGAAGGAGCGCGACCGCCAGGATCGCACCTCCCACGATCAGCTCGAGATCGATGAAAAAGTTGGACGGCACTCGTTGTCAAAAGTCCTTCACAACAAACGATAGCATTGACCAAACCGGGTGTCACGGTATTTGGTGGCGGCACGAAATGCGGGTGCGGGCAGCGAGTTTACCACGCTGTGGAACGGCTCACAACGAACTGATTGCAAAAGCACTGAGCTTCGTTCACAACGTGGAACGGGAAATGCTCTATGTCTTCGGCACAGGTCCTGCCCATGTCCATGCCGGCCGGGTGTCCGTGTGCGTAGGGCCGAGAGCGAACCATGGGAGTCGAATCCACTGCCTCCTGCGTGCTGGAGATTGAATTTACCTTGAGGTACGAAAAGAGGCGAGAGTTTAACCGGTCCATCGAGGATCTGCGCAACCTGGAGGGAGACGGCCACATCCGGACGAGCATCTTCGAGGATCGGGAAGAGCCCGGCCATTTTCTCTGGGCGTCCGACTGGACTGACCGGAGCAAGCTGGAAGATTATTTGCACAGTGAGAGGTTTGGTGTCCTCATTGGCGGTCTTCGTGTCCTAGGAAATTTGATGCGCTGCCGTTTGGTTGACTCGCCGGGAATCCTTCCCAGTCCGGACTCTAGGCCGCAGGTGGCACGAGGTGTCGGCGTGAACCTGGATTCCTCAGACGCTGGATCGCACTGAGGTTCGGCGAAGAGGCAAATACCGTGAGGCAACCTTACCCATCTCTCTACCAAGTCAACACGCGAGTCACGCTGGCGAGTCTGTCACGCACCCTGGGGCGTGATGCGACTTTGGACGACTTCCCCGATGCGGAGTTGGATCGTCTGGCCGGTTTGGGCTTTGACTGGATCTGGTTCCTGGGAGTCTGGCAGACAGGTCCGTGGGGCCGGAGGATTTCCCGCAGTAATGCCGGCTGGCGGCATGAGTTTCGAGAACTGCTGGTTGACTTCGACGAAACCGACGTGTGCGGATCCTGCTTTGCGGTGCAGCGCTACGATGTTCATTCCGATTTCGGAGGCAATGCCGCGCTGGCGCGGTTGCGCCAGCGAATCCAGACTCGCGGCATGCGCCTGTTGCTGGACTTCGTGCCCAACCACACCGCTCCGGATCATCCGTGGGTGGAAGAGCATCCCGAGTACTACGTTCCCGGCACGGTGGAGGAACTCGCCAACGAGCCGCGGAATTACACCCGCATCGAAACGTCTCGCGGGCCGCTCGTCCTCGCCTACGGCCGCGATCCCTATTTCGACGGCTGGCCAGACACGCTGCAACTCAACTACGCTGATCCGGCAATGCGGCAAGCGTTGTTGTCGGAGTTGAAGAAGATCTCAGGCATGTGCGACGGTGTCCGCTGCGACATGGCCATGCTGGTGCTTCCCGACGTTTTCGAGCGGACCTGGGGGCTTCGCCCCGAGCCTTTCTGGCCCACGGCGATTATGGAGGTAAAAGCGCAGCATCCGGGATTCCTGTTCATGGCCGAAGTCTATTGGGACCTGGAATGGACGCTCCAGCAGCAGGGGTTCGACTACACCTACGACAAGCGCTTGTACGATCGCCTCATCGAAGGCCATGCGCAACCGGTCCGCGATCATTTCCGGGCTGACCTTGATTATCAGCAGCGGTCGGCGCGTTTCCTCGAAAATCACGATGAACCGCGCGCCGCGTCGGCTTTTTCTCCCAACCAGCACCGGGCGGCCGCAGCCTTGACGTTTCTTTGTCCAGGACTTCGATTCATCCACCAGGGACAGATGGAAGGCTACACCAGGCGAATCCCGGTGCACCTGAGCCGCGGTCCGGCCGAGCCGTGTGATATCGAACTTCGGGCTTTTTATGAGCGCCTGCTGCGCGCGGCCGGCCGCGTCGAGGCTCGTCAGGGCGCCTGGCAATTGCTCGACTGCGCGCCCGCCTGGGAAGGGAATTGGACGTCGTCCTGCTTTGTCTGCTTTCTCTGGCAAATGCCTGGAGGCAACCCGTTGCTGGTCGCGGTCAACTTCGCGCCGAACCAAAGCCAGTGCTTGGTGAGGCTGCCGCTTTCCGAGACAACGGGCAAGACGGCGCGCTTGACCGATCTCCTGGGGCCGGAGGTTTATTACCGTGACATGGAGGGACTGACTTCGCAAGGGTTGTATCTGGATCTGCCGCCTTGGGGATACAACGCGTTTGAACTCAGTTCCAAGGCCGATTCCTAATTGAATTTCAAGGAGTGAGATTTATGACGAAGTTGATTGGAATGTCGATCGCGCTGGCCGGGTTCGCCGCGCTCGCGATCGCTCAAGACGTGAAGTACAACTTTGACCAAAACGCCGATTTTTCCAAGTACAAGACCTACCGCTGGGAAAAACATCCGAAGTCCTTGGATGTAGATGACCTGACGTTGGGTCAACTGGCGAAGGGCTTCGACGCGGAACTGGCGAAAAAGGGTCTTGTGCGGAAGGAAAGCGAACCCACGGATCTGGTGTTGGTATACCAACTGGCGATGAGCCAGGAAAAGGAAGTCACCTCGTGGAACACCGGTTATGGATACGGCCCCGGCTTCCGTGGAGGCTGGTACGGCGGCATGGGCAGCAGTATGTCGACTTCCACCACCAACACCATCAACATCGGCGGCCTGGTGTTGGATATGTACGATGCCAGCGCCAAGCAACTGGTTTGGCGCGGCATGGCGTCCAAGACACTCGATGCGAAGGCCAAGCCCGACAAGAAGCAGAAGAACATTGACAAGGCGGCGGCAAAACTGCTGAAGAACTACCCGCCGAAGCAGAAGTCCTGATTCGAGTTTTTGCGAGATCCGCAAGCGGACCGGGGCCGCCCACACCCACAACGGCCCAAAGCCGTTGGGCGTGTCCCGGCCGCTGCGGATGTGAGTGAATTCCTACTGGCGGCCGCCGCCACCGGCGCCGGAGGAGCCACGTCCACCACCGGAGTCGCCGCCACGAGCACCGCCGGAAGCCCCAGCCGAAGGCGCGGAAACTCCACCCCCGGACGAGACACCGCCCGAGTAACCGCCCGAATAGCCGGAGTATCCGCCGCCCATGCCGCGGCCCGAGTACGTGCTGTAGCCGAGACCACGGTCAAAGGTAGGCGTCCGGGCGCTTACCGCGCCACCGCCGCCGCCGCCGCGCGAATACGACGATCCCTGGCCATAGCCCGGCCAGTATGCCATGTAGACCGTACCCGGTGTGAAATAAGTCCAGCCAAACGGGCTATAGATCAGATCGCGATACGGCAGATATGTCCACATACTGAAGTACGGATTGTAAATCCACCTGCGGCTGCTCGGGGCATAACCAATTGAACTGGCCGCGGACACATTGGCCATCGCCATGTAACTGGATCGCCGCTTGCTCCAGCGGTAGAGCGGGTCGCCGAGGCCGGCATCGAACTGTTCCGCTTTCAGGCCACCCTCGCCGGCAACGAGCATCCTACCGCTTTTCAGCGTCACGTTCTGACCCGTGCTCGATGCCAGCGCGGCTTGACCTTCATACACACGTACCGTGCCGTCTCCATCGAACCTGTAGATGCCCGGCTTTCGCGGCTGAGTGGACGTGCCTTTGAGGACGACGTTCAGGGTGCTGTCCTTGTCGAGTTCCGTCACCTCGATCATGGCTTCACCGGTGAGGACCTCGACGCGGGTGTCGATCAGTTTGTTCGAGAGCATCTTGAATGACGAGTTCTCGCCCATGCGGAGCACGATTCCCGGCGCGAGCAGCACCTCGGCGCGCCCAACCGCGGTGCGCAGGACCGAGTTGTCTTTCATGTCGGGAAACTCGGTGATCTTGGGGTGAAGTTCCTGATCGTTCAAGTAGACTTCGCCCTCCACCAGGTGGACCAGGCCAGCCTTCGCCGACACTACATTCTGGGCGTTGGCGGTAGCGGTTCCGGCTACCATCAACCCCAGCGCGAACAGCGTTATCCGGGTCTTTTTCATAATGTTCCCCTTGCGGTTATCTTGATCCCCTCGTGGGACGCGTGTCAAGCCGGTACGGTTACGGCTTTTCGCCTTTCTTCCTGATCTGGATATCCAGCCTCTTGATTTTCTGGTTCAGCGTTGACAACGGGATACGGAGATGGGCGGCGGCTTCGGTCTGGCTCCACCCGGCGGCCTCCAGCGCCTCGGTAATCTTGCGGCGCTCGAAATCGGCCACCATTTCAAACAGGGAAGCCTCTCCCGCCAGCGCGCCAGACCCGGCGGACTTGACGCTAACCCCGGCCGAATGAAGGATTTGTTCGGGTAAAACACTCGCGGGGACAACCGGGTTTACCGCCAGCACCACCGCCCGCTCGACGGCGTTCTCGAGTTCCCTCACGTTGCCAGGCCAGGAGTAATCCATTAATATGTGGACGGCTTCCGGTTCAAACCGCAATTCGCTCCGGGCATCGGAACTCAGAAACTTGTCGTTCTCCCGGCAGTAGACGTCGAAGAAATGCTCCACCAGGCGGGGAATGTCTTCTTTCCGGTCCCGCAGCGGAGGCAGTTCGATGTTGATCACGTTCAACCGGTAATACAGGTCCTGCCGGAACGCGCCTTCGTCCACCATTCTTTTGAGGTCGGCATTGGTCGCGGCCAGGATTCGCACATCCACCTTGATCGTTTCGCTCGACCCCAGAGGCATGAATTCACGTTCCTGAATCACCCGGAGCAACTTGCTCTGCATGTCCAGGCTCAGCGTCCCGATTTCATCGAAAAAGATGGTGCCGTGATTCGCGGTTTCGAAGTAGCCCTTCTTGTTGGCCAGTGCCCCGGTAAAGGCGCCCTTGACGTGCCCGAACAGGGCCGATTCCAACAAGTCCGGAGGCACCGACCCGGAATTGACTCCCACAAAGTTGTGTTCGGCGCGCGGGGAGTTGGCATGAATCGCCTTGGCGACGAGTTCCTTACCGGTACCCGTTTCTCCGGTGATGAGGATGGTGGTCCGGCTGCCCGCCACCTGCGTGACGAGATCCAGGACCTTTTGAAAGCGTTCGCTCTTGCCGACGATGTTGGGAAACGAGTAGCGCTCCTTGAGAGCGCGGCGTAGTTCCTTGTTCTCCCGCTCGAGCCGCGCCCGGGCAATGGCGCGGTCGATTTCGATCAGAAGTTTGTCATTGTCCCAGGGCTTGGAGAAGTAGTCGTTTGCGCCGGATTTCAGCGCCTCGACGGCGACCTCGACCGAGCCGTAGGCGGTGATCAGAAAGACCGGCGTCTCCCGGTCGCGGCTGCGGATTTCATCCAGCACCTCCAGTCCGGAGCGGTCCGGCATGTTGAGGTCGAGCAGAACGAGGTCGTAAATTCCACCTTCAAAGCGCTTCAGGCCCTTGGCGGCGTTTTCCGCCAGGTAGACGGAGTAGCCTTCCAGTTCGAGCAGCGCTTCCAGGCTTTCGCGGATATCGGCTTCGTCGTCTATGACGAGGATGCGGCCCTTGGCAAGGGGCGCGTCGGTTTCAGGCATTCACGGCTTTCTGAACAGCGGGAAACTCGAGACGGAACACCGCGCCGGGGCCACCGGCCGGGGCGGCCTCGATTGAACCGCCATGCTCTTCCACGATGCCATAAGTGATGGAGAGCCCGAGCCCCGTCCCCTTCTTGGCGGTCTTGGTGGTGAAGAAAGGATCGAAGATCCGGTTCACCATCTCGGCTGGAATTCCGGCGCCAGTGTCCCGAACCTCGATGCGGGGGTTGCCCTTTTCTGTGCTGCTCGCGACGGTCAGCGTCCCACCGGATTCCATGGCATCGCGCGCATTGAGAAACAGGTTCAGGAACACCTGTTGCAAACGCCCGAAGTTGCCCCGGATCGCGGGCAGCGTGGCGTCGAGGTCCAGAACGACTTCGATTCCCGCCTTCCGGAGTTGGTGTTCGAGCAGCGTGGCGGTTTCGCGTACAACCTTGTTGAGGTCGACATCGTCGAAGTCCGAGGCCGATGAGGTCCGGGAGAAGTTGAGCAGCGAGTTGACGATTTCGCTCGCGCGAAACGTCTGCTTGGCGATCTTGTCGAGCAGTTTGGCTTTCTGGTCGTCGCCGTTCACCTGTTTGGCGAGCATCTGCGCGTAGGTGGAAATCACGGCCAGCGGCGTGTTCACTTCGTGCGCGACGCCGGCGGCCAGCAGACCAATCGAACTCAGCTTGTCGGCTTGAACCAGGCGCCGCTGCAGATCCTCGCGCTCCGTCACGTCGTCAAAGATGATCAGGCGGCCGATCTGCTCTCCGTCTTTGGTCACCAGCGGGGTGATGGCGACGTTCACCAGGCGGACGGACGCGGCGCCGCCGGCATCCGGGAAACTGTGTAGAGGGACCTTGTACATCTGCCGGACGCGGCCGCCTTCGTCGCCGCGGGCAAAGTGGACTTGCCACTCGCTCGGGAACAGCTCGCTCAACGTGCGGCCCACGGCCGAGACCCTCGGAATTCCGGTCAGCCGTTCGATCTGGCTGTTCCAGCTTTCCACGCGGTCATCGAGATCCGCGGCCAGGATGCCGACGTTGATCGATTCGACGATGTTCTCGCTGAATTCTTTCAGCCGCTCGTACTGCGCCGCTTTGTCAGCCAGCGACCGGTACAGGCGCGCGTTCTCCACCGCCATGGCGACGTAGTTGGAAAGCGTCATCAGCAGTTCCAGATCGTCGCTCGCCAGGAAGTCGCCCTTCGCTGTCCGGCTCACTCCCAGCCAGGCAACCGTGCGCCCGCGGAACACGCACGGCAGGTAATAGGTCAGGTCCAGCCGCGCGATGGTCGCGCGAACCGAGGCAGGCGCCTCACGGCTGACGATATCGAAGGCGTGCCGCGTCCGCTCAAAGAACAGATACGGCATATGATCCGACAGCTTCAGAAAACTGAGGTCCAGGTCTTCTCCAAACCCGGGCTGTCTGCCGTCCTTGGCGACAGCGACCCGGAGTTCCACTTCGCCCGCATTCCTGCCGCTTTCCAGGAAGAAGGCGACGTGAGCGAGCGACAGCGTGCGGATCAAACGCTCGCCCACGGCGGTGAACGTACGATCCAGGTCCATCTCCGAACTCAACTCCCGCGCAAAGTCGATCAGCGTGCGGCGGTAATCGTACTGATCTTTGTAGAAGACGTAGCGGTCCAGCAGTTCCTGGGTCCAGTTGCGCAGCGGCTGGAAAATGAAGACCGCGACGAGCACCAGCAGGACGACCGCCGCCGGGCTTAGTTCGTCGCGCTTGGCCAGCGCATACACAAGCGCGTAGACCACGCCCATCACGCCCAGCGTCGCCAGCACGTAGACGTAGCCCTGCTGGAATATTACGTCCACGTCCATCAGGCGATAGCGCAGGATCGCGTAGGCCCAGGTCAACGGCAGAAAGCCCAGGAAAAGCACTGCCAGCCGCGCCGTGGTCCCGGGCACAACCCCAAGGGCATACGGCGCCGCATAGAGGATGGTAAACGGGACAAACGCGGCCAGCGTTCCATTGCGGAGCCACTTGAGCTGCTTGCGGACGATTGGGTCGTCTTCAGCCACGCACTTGAGGTGCAGCAGAACTCCGCCGCCCAGATAACACAGTGCAAACAACAGCAGCCAGCCCCGGTCGATGAGCCAGCGCAACTCGATCAGCGGAACCGCCGTGCGCACCACGCCGGTCGCGACGCCCAGTTGCAGGCCCATAAGCGTCAGCGCAGCCAGGTACACCGAGAGTGCCGTGACCGGCAGACGCCGCTTGAGAGGTTGCGGAAATGCCAGGCAGAAATGCAAAAACAACGCGGGCGCCAGAAATCCAGCCACCACATTGCCCGCGTAAATCGCCGTGTCAAAACCGTTCAGCTTGCCCGTGTAGTGGAACGTGTGGAGGATGAACGAGACCAGGCAGAGCAGGTAGAAATGCAGCGACATCGGCGCGCGGCTTCGCCGGAAGTACAGGAAAATCCCGATCGAAAGATACGCCAGCCCGACCGCGTACTGCGAGTACAGGGCGGCATCGCGCGCGACCTCGCCCAGGATCACCTTGGCGCTGAACTGAACCCCGTCGCGCTCCAGCACATACTGCGCGTCCCGGAACGCCCCAATACTTGACAGGACGGCGGCGACGTCTTCCGCCTTCTCGATCGGCACACCCTGATAGGTGGCCGAACCCACCGGCAGCACGCCGATCGATTTGACGACATCGCCGGCCTTGATGCCCGCCCGCGCGGCGGGACTGTCCTCGGCGATGTGGGCCGCTTCCACCACCGGCGTCTTGCCGCCGGGTTCCGCCTGCATCCACACCACGCCGTCGTCGGGCAGCCGGAACAGGCGCTGTTGCTGATAGTTGATGGCCGCGCAAATGACGGCCGCCACGGTCACGACGACCAGGAGAGCGCTTACAAGTTGTCCTCTCAACTCCGTCATTGGGCGGGACCGGGCTCCGAGGGGTACACGTTACCCTGGGCTACGCTGAAGCAATTGCATCGCCATTCTATGGCGACGACTACACTTCGAGATTACACCACAAATCATGGACTTAGGGGGCAATGGTACTGATAGTTCCGCAATTCAGTAGAATTTCCTCTGTAAAACCGTAGCGCGAACTACACCGGTGGGAGGCCAGCCAGCGCCATGGCGAGCTCGTTTTCGTCGTAGTGCTGGTCCTGCAACTTGCCCGAGTTGTAATCGATGTAGGCTTGCATGTCGAAATGCCCGTGGCCGCAGAGGTTGAATAGAATCGTCCGCGGCTTGCCTTCCTCTTTGGCGGCCAGCGCCTCATCCACCGCTCCCCGGATGGCGTGGTTGGCTTCCGGGGCGGCAAGAATCCCCTCGGTTCGCGCAAACAGCACGCCGGCCTCGAAGCACTTGGTTTGGTGGTAAGCCACCGCGTCGATCAAGCCAAGCTCTTTGACATGGCTCACCATGGGCGCCATGCCGTGATAGCGGAGCCCGCCGGCGTGGAAGCCGGGCGGGGTAAAGGTGGAACCCAGCGTGTGCATCTTTGTAAGCGGCGTCAAGTGCGCCGTGTCGCCGAAATCGTAGGCGTACCGCCCGCGCGTCAGACTCGGGCAGGCCGCGGGCTCGACTGCGACGACGCGAACTTTCTTCCCACCGCGCAACTGGGCGCCGAGGTAAGGGAAGGCCATGCCCGCGAAATTGGAGCCGCCGCCGGTGCAGCCCACCAGGACGTCCGGATAGTCGCCCGCCATTTCCATCTGCAACAAAGCTTCGGCGCCGATGACCGTTTGATGCAGGAGAACGTGATTCAACACCGACCCCAGCGCGTACTTGGTATCCTCGCGCTGCACAGCCAACTCGACAGCTTCGGAAATCGCGATTCCGAGACTGCCGGGGTGGTCCGGCCGCTGCTCAAGGATCGCGCGCCCTGCCGCGGTTTCGGTCGAAGGTGAGGGCACGCATCGCGCTCCCCACGTTTCCATCAGCGCGCGCCGGTACGGCTTCTGGTTGTAGGACACCCGCACCATGTAGACGTTGACCTCGAGTCCAAATAAGGCGCCGGCGAATGCCAGCGACGAACCCCATTGGCCCGCACCCGTTTCCGTCACGATCCTCTTTACGCCGGCTTCTTTGTTGTAGTAAGCCTGTGCGACGGCGGTGTTGGGCTTATGGCTGCCGGCCGGGCTGACGCCTTCGTACTTGTAGTAAATCTTGGCCGGTGTGTCGAGGGCCTTCTCCAGCCGCCGCGCGCGGTAAAGCGGGGTTGGCCGCCACAGCTTGTAAACGTCGCGGACGGCATCCGGGATTTCGATCTCCCGCTCCTGTGAGACCTCCTGCAGAATCAGCGACTCCGGAAACAGCGGCGCCAGATCGGCGGGTCCCACCGGTTGCTTGGTTCCCGGGTGCAGCACCGGCGGGAGCGGTGATGGGAGGTCCGCGGCCAGGTTGTACCAGGTCCTGGGAATCAGGTGCTCTTCAAGGGTGAATTTGGTGGTTTCCGGCATAGGAAGATTCAGTGTATACCGGAGGCGTCAACGTTGTCGCCAGGAGTTACCCGCCGGGCACCGAAGCAATCAGACGCGGCGCAGTGGTGGGTGCGGGTGAGCCCCCGTGCGGCTCGTCGGAAATCGCCAGCGCCGCGGTGTCGCTCAGATCGACTTGCCCCGGGAACGTGTGAATCGCGTTGCCTTGCGCGTCCGGGGTAAACATTCCGGCCGGCGCCGGCGCGCGCCCTTTGGGAATGATCCACATTTCGTAAGCGCGTCCCGAAGGCAGCGGTTCCAGGCCGCCGGCAATGAGCACAACCCCCCGCGACGGGTTCAGAAAATAGCTGGCTTGACCTTGTGGCGGTGAGATGGCCCGCGTCCCCGGGGCGCCCACCATTGCCAGCACTTCCGCCGAACGGCGCGCATCGGACGACTGTTGCTCCAACAGCCGCCGCACGCCCGCCAGTTCGGCGCGCGTGGCCGAGTCCCGCCGCTCCATCCAGATTGTCACCACGACCAGCGCCGCGGCGACGGCAACCCAGGCCCATTGCCACACACTCCGCCCAGGCTTCGCGGTTAGCGCCGAAATCACTCGCGCCCGCAGGCGACGCGGCGGCGCCAGTTCCGGACCAGCTCCCAGAATGCGTGAATTCAGCGCGAGCGCGCTCCTCAATATGTGCTGTGACTCTTGCGGTTGCGCAGCGATGTAGTCCTCGCACGCCGCTTTCTCCTGCGTGTCCAGCAGACCCAGGGCGTACAACTCGGCGAGTTCCTGAAATTCCTGGCGGGTCATGCCGGCACCGCCTCGGTAAGCGACTCGCGCATCACCCGCAAAGCGCTTCTGACCCAGGTCTTGACTGTGCCGAGCGGCTGCTGCAGGCGTTCCGCCATCTCTGTCTGGCTCAAACCTTCGAAGTACGCCAACTCGATCACCATCCGCTGGTTCTCGGTGAGCCGGGCGAGCGCTTCCTTGACTTTGCGGACGTTCTCGAAACGCAGGATCTCAGATTCACCGACGCCGAGGTCCGAGAACAGGCTCGGATCGTCGATGCCTTCAAGAAACAGTTCCGATTGCCGTTGCTTGCCTCCGGCAGAGCGCAAGTAATCGACTGCCTGGTTGCGGGCGACGGCGAGCAGCCAGGCGCCAAAGCTGCCCCGCTCGGCGTCGAAGAACTGCAGCCGGTTGAATACGCGAAGCATGGTTTCCTGAACCAGATCTTCAGCGATTGCCGGGTCGCGAACCATGCGCGCCACCAAGGAAAAGACCACGCGCCCATAGCGGTCGTACAAGTCGGCGGCGGCTTTCGGGTCGCGCTGCTTCAGACGTGACACGAGGTCGATGTCGGCGGCGGAACGCAGTGCCGCCAGCGCCAGCGGCACGAGCATCCACAGATCCCCCGCGGATTCGGGAATGAGCGGGAACTTCACCATACGTCTATACGGAGTTGGCAGGTGATTGGATTTCTTTCGCGGATCTCCCTGTGGACCCGGGGCCGGGGCGAGTTGTGGCGTCACGGCCGCCAAGCATATGGTAGATACCATGGATCGCCGACAGTTCTTCATGACGGCTCCCGCGCTGGCGCTGGCGCCCAAGCGGACCTTTGCGGCCGAGTTCGCTGACGACAAGCCTTTGCGTGTCGGGCTCATCGGTTGCGGCTGGTATGGGAAAAGCGACATTTTCCGGTTGAACCAGATCGCACCCATTGAGATTGTCTCGTTGTGCGATGTCGACCGGCGGAATCTGGAGACTGCCGCGCAATGGTCGGAGCAGAAGCAGCCGTCCAGGAAGCGGCCGCGCCTGTTCACCGATTACCGCGAGATGTTGAAAGCCGGCGGCCTCGACATGGTGGAGGTGGCGACACCCGACCACTGGCACGCGCTGCCGATGATCGAGGCCTGCAAAGCGGGCGTCGATATTTACGTTCAAAAGCCGATCAGCGTCGATGTCGTTGAGGGGCAGGCGATGGTCGCCGCCGCGCGCAAGTATGGCCGCGTGGTTCAGGTGGGAACGCAAAGACGTTCAACGCCGCACCTGATTGAAGCGCGCCAAGATTACATCAAGACCGGCAAGCTGGGCAAAGTGGGCATGGTCGAGATTTTCTCCTATGGCCGCGGCCGCGCCGTGCCGTTTCCCCCGGCGCAGCCCCTGCCGCCCGAGTTGGATTACGATTTCTGGACCGGCCCGGCGCCCATGTTTCCATACAACCAGGTGCGGGTGTCCAACTGGCGGGCGTTCAAGGAATACGGCAATGGACGGCTCGGCGACATGGGCATCCACATGCTCGACATGGCGCGCTGGTTCCTGGATCTCGGCTGGCCCAGGCGGATTTCCTCGATGGGCGGCATCCTGGTGAACAAGGGCGGCTTTGCCAACATCACCGATACGCAGACGGCGATTTTTGAATTTGACGACTTGCAGATGGTGTGGCAGCACCGCGTCTGGGGCATCCCGCCGAATCCGAAGAATCCTTGGGCCGGGGTCTTCTACGGAGACAAAGGAACACTTACCGCGAGCGTGCTCGGTTATGACTTTGTCGCGGTGGGCCAGGAGTCACAACCGGTTCACAAGGACGTCGCCTACGAGTTGGACAAGTACCCCGAAGACAACACCGAACCGCGCCTCGAAAAGCACGTGGCGCCCGCGATTCGCGGCCACATGAAGGACCTGCTGCAGGCGATGAAAACTCGCAGCCGCCCCGTCGCCGACATTGAGCAAGGCCACATCTCGACGGCCTGCTGCATCCTCGCCAACCTGTCGCTGGAACTGAACCGCACTTTGACGCTGGATCCCGCCACCGGCCGCATCACCGGCGACGAGGACGTCACCCGGCACTTGCGCCGCACCTACCGGGCGCCATGGGCGCATCCGGAAGTGACGGCGGTGTAAAGCTTCGCCCGGCTCCGGACTCTTGAGCGTTCTGGCGCGGAGGCGTACCTGTACAATCACACTTATGAAGTGCATTGTCCGCGTGGGCTTCAGCCTGCTGGCGGCGGGCGGGCTGCTCGTTGCCGGCGATTGGCCCGAATGGCGTGGCCCCAACCGTGACGGAACTTCCGCCGAAAAGGGCTTGATCGATAAGTGGTCGCTGGCCGGAGAAAACCTGGCTTGGAAGGCGCCCTACGGCGGCCGTTCCACGCCCGTTGTCTTCGGCGGCCGGCTCTACCTGTTGAATGCGGGAGGCAAAGGCGAGACGCTTCAAGAGCGGTTGCTGTGCTTCGACGCCGACTCGGGAAAAGTGCTCTGGGAGCGGCGTTGGAACCTGTACATGAGCGATGTTCCGCCGCACCGGATCGCCTGGGCCTCGCCGGTAGTCGATCCGGAAACAGCCAATGTTTACGCCTTCGGCGGCAATGGCAGCCTGCACGCGTTCACGCGCGATGGCAAGCCGCTGTGGACGCGGCCGCTGGTGGAAGACTACGGGTTGTTCACCACCCACGGCGGCCGGACGCCGTCGCCCATGATCGATGGCGATCTGATCATCGTCAGCGCTATCGCGTCAACGTGGGGCGCCATGGCGAACCGTTCGCACCGCCTGATGGCGTTCGACAAGCGCACCGGCGAGACCGTATGGGTGAGCACGCCGGGCGGCCGCCCCTACGACACCAGCTATTCGAACCCGCTGATTACGACCGCCGGCGGGCAGCGGCTGATCGTCATGGGGCTGGGCGACGGTTCCATCGTTGGCCTGAAGCCGCAGACCGGCGAGCCCGTCTGGCGCTTCGTCATGGCCAAGCGCGGCATCAACACCGCGGTCGCGATGGCGGGCAAATATGCCATCGCATCCCACAGCGAAGAGAACCTCGATACGTCAACCATGGGCATGATCGCCGCGCTGGACGTTTCCGGAAAAGGCGAACTGACCAAGCAGGCGGTCAAGTGGAGCGTGGCGGGCTTCGAAGCCGGGTTCTCTTCACCGGTCGCCGACGGTGACCGGATCTACCAGATGGACAACACCGCGAACCTTGTGGGGTTTGACGCCCAGACCGGACGCGAACTGTGGAAAAAGGCGTTGGGCTCGGCGCAGAAGGCGTCGCCTGTGTTGGCCGATGGAAAACTGTACGTCGGCACCGAAGGCGGCAAGTTCTATATCCTGAAGCCCCGCGGCGACACGGTTGAAATCCTGTCCGAGGTTGAACTTCCCCCGTCCAAGGAGGGCATCTTTTCGGCCGGCACGCCGGAACCCGTCATCGCCTCGCCCGCCGTGGCTCACGGGCGGATCTACTTCGTGTCGTCTGACACGCTGTACGCGCTGGGCAGGAAGACGGCGGTCAAGGAACCGCCGGTGAAGCCCGAACCGCTGCCGAAAGGCGAAGGCGCGCCGGCGTGGGTGCAAGTGCGCCCCTACGAGACTCTGATCAAGCCCGGTGAATCGGTGCGATTCAGGGCGCTTCTCTATGACGCGCAGGGACGGTTTCTGCGTGAAGAGCAGGCGGCGTATTCGCTTCAGGGTCTAAAGGGTCAAGTGAGCGGGTCCACGTTTACGGCGGACAAGACCAACGCCGGACAAGCCGGGTTGGTGAAAGCCACCGCTGCCGGTCTCACGGGCGAAGCGCGTGTGCGTGTTGCCCCGGTAGCGCCGTGGTCGGAAAACTTTGAGTCCATGCCCGTGGGAGCGCCGCCGCTGAACTGGATCAGCGCTTCAACAGGTAAGTACCAGGTGCAGGAAGACGGCGGCGGCAAGATCCTGGTCAAGCCCCCGGACGAGACGATCTTCCGCCGCATGCGCGTATTCTTCGGTCCCGATGACATGGCCAACTACACGGTCGAAGCGGATGTGCGCGCCGCCGAACGCCGGCGGCAGTTGGGCGATGTCGGCATCATTGCCCAACGCTACGCGTTGATCCTTTTCGGCAACAACCAAAAGCTGGAACTCCAGCCCTGGCAACCGGAGACCACACGCACCGTGTCGGCGCCGTTTGAATGGAAGAAAGACGAGTGGTATCACCTCAAACTGCGCGTCGAGAATCAGGACGGCGGCAAGGTGCGTGTCCAGGGTAAAGCCTGGAAGACCGGCGATGCCGAGCCCGCGGCATGGAACATCGACAAAGTGGACCCGGTCGGCAACCGCGAAGGAAGCCCGGGGTTGTTTGGCGATGCTCAGTACGGTGTTCACTACGATAATTTGAAAGTGACGGCCAACCAATGAAATTCATCGCTTGGGGAATCGCGTTCGCCGGCGCGGCGGTACTGACGGCATCGGATCCGGGAACCGGAAACTGGCCGATGTGGGGCGGCACTCCCGACCGCAACATGGTCTCGTCCATGAAGGGGATCCCCACCGAGTGGGATGTCAAGACCAAGAAGAACATCAAGTGGGTCGCCACGCTCGGTTCACAGGCGTACGGCAATCCCACAATCGGCGGCGGCGTCATTTTGGTCGGCACCAACAACGAGGGTGTCAAAGATAGCAAAGTCACAGGCGACAAGGGCATCCTGATGGCGTTCCGCGAGCCGGACGGCGAGTTCCTGTGGCAGGCGGTTTCCGATAAGCTCCCGATTGGCCGCGTCAATGACTGGCCCTACCAGGGTGTGGCCAGCTCTCCGGCGATCGAGGGCGGCCGGGCCTACTATGTGAACAATCGCGCCGAACTCGTCTGTCTGGATTTGAAGGGCATGGCGAACGGAAACGACGGCCCGTTCAAAGACGAAAAGTATAAGGGCGAAAAAGACGCCGACATCATCTGGCGCTACGACATGATCGAGGAGTTGGGCGCGCATCCCCACAACCTGGCCAATTCATCGCCCGTCATTTGGGGCGACCTCATCTTCATCAGCACTTCCAACGGCCAGGACGAAAGCCACGTTCGCATTCCGTCTCCGCGCTGCCCGGCCATCATCGCGATCAATAAGAACGACGGAAAGCTGGTATGGGAAGACAACTCCGTCGGCGAACGGATTCTTCACGGGCAGTGGTCTTCACCGGCGGTGGGTAAAGCCGGCGACGTGGTTCAAGTGGTGATGGGGCAGGGCGACGGATGGGTCCGTGGATACGAAGCGCTCACCGGTAAGCGGCTATGGGAGTTTGACACCAATCCCAAAGATTCGGTCTGGCCCAAGACTCGCAACGAGCTGATCGCCACGCCCGTCATCTATCAAGGCCGGGTTTACATCGGCAACGGGCAGGACCCCGAACACGGTGAGGGCATCGGACACTTTTACGGGATCGACGCGACCAAGCGGGGCAACATCACCGAGTCGGGCAGGCTCTGGCACTTTGACAAGATCCGCCGGACCATTTCGACCGCGGCGATCAAGGACGGCATCGTCTACATCTCGGATTTCAGCGGATTCCTGCATGCGCTCGATATCCAGACCGGGCAGCCCTACTGGACCCACGACCTGCTGGCGGCCATTTGGGGCTCACCGGTCCTGATCGGCGACAAGGTGTACCTCGGCGACGAGGACGGCGACGTCGTCGTCATGGAAGCGGGTAAAACCAAGAAGCTCGTTGCCGAGATGAACATGGGGAGTTCGGTGTACTGCTCGCCTGTGGCCGCCAACGGCGTGTTGTATATCGTAAACCGCAATCAGCTATTCGCCATCGCTTCACAGCCGTCCCAATGAACAGGACGTCTCCGTGTCTTCGCGCCGCCGCGGCTTGGGCCGTGGTGCTGCCGGTCATCGTTGCGCAACCGCGCACCGGCTCCGAGGCCGAGACGATTGCCCGCCGGAATGCGATCGAAAAGGAACTGCAGTCCGTCGCCATCGTCGAGCGCAAGGTCATGGTTCCCATGAGCGACGGCAAGCGGATGGCTGCCGACATCTACCGCCCAAAGGACACGTCCAAGAAGTACCCGGCGGTATTTTCCCGCACACCCTATAACTTCAACTATTGGGATGTGCGTCTGGGCGCTCCGCGCGACATGACCACGCCTCTGGACGCGGTCAAGCGCGGCTACGCCTACGTCGTCATGAACGAGCGCGGCCACTTTTTTTCCGAAGGCCAGTGGGATATCCTGGGGCCCCCGCTCACCGACGGTTCCGATGCCATGACCTGGATGGCGTCGCAACCTTGGTCCAACGGCAAGGTGGGCACGATCGGCTGTTCATCCACCGCGGAATGGCAGTTTGGCGTTGCCGCGCTCGGCAACCCCGCATTCACCACGATGATCCCTCAGGGTTTTGGCGCCGGCATCGGACGGGTCGGCGGGTTCTACGAGCAGGGAAACTGGTACCGGGGCGGCGCCGTGCAGATGTTGTTTATCGCCTGGCTCTACGGCGAACAGAACCAGGTGCGTCCCATGTTGCCGCCCAACACTTCGCAGGAAGATCTGATCCGCGTTTCCAAGAGCTTCGATCTCGCTCAGCAGTTGCCGTCCGTCGATTGGTCCAAAGCGCTCACGCACCTTCCGGTCAAGGACATCATCAAAGCCGTAGATGGTCCGCACGGCGTCTTCGCCGACCGCATGGAAGTCGCCACGGGCGGGGCGATGATCGAGCGTACGCCGAACGATCCCGCCTGGTATCGCGGCGGATTGTGGCACGACGACAAGCCCATCAACATCCCAGGTTTCTGGTTCATGTCCTGGTACGACGTTTCGGTGGGGCCAAACCTGGCGGCGTATAACCACGTGCGCAAGACGGCGCGTCATGAGATCGCCAACCAGCAGTACGCGGTGATTGCCCCCACGCTGCATTGCGCATACACGCGCGCCACCGAGGACACCGTGGTCGGAGAGCGCCACGTGGGCGACGCGCGGTTGGACTACAACGCGCTCACCTGGGGCTGGTTCGACCACTACTTGAAGGGCGAGGATAACGGAATGCCCGCCAAGATGCCCAAGGTCCGTTACTACACCATGGGCATGAACAAATGGCAGTCGTCGGAAACCTGGCCGCCGGAAGGCGCACAACAGGTAACGTACTACCTGTCGAGCGGAGGAAGCGCCAATAGCCTGACCGGTGATGGAACGCTCGTGGCGGAATCCCCGCCAAGCGACGCGCCCGACCAGTTTACCTACGATCCGATGAACCCGGTCCCGTCGTACGGAGGCAATGTCTGCTGCACCGGCAACGCCGTGACCGGAGGCGCTTTTGACCAGCGGAAGATGGAAGCGCGCGCCGATATCCTGGTTTACTCGACCGGCCCTCTCGCGTCCGGGACCGAAGTCAGCGGGAGCATCCAGGTGACTCTCTACGTCTCTTCCGACGCGAAAGACACCGATTTCACCGCCAAACTGGTTGACGTCTACCCGGACGGGACCGCCTACAACCTGGACGAGACCATCCAGCGCGCGCGCTACCGGGACGGCTACGAAAAGCCGCCAGTCTGGATGGAGGCGGGCAAGGTGTACAAAGTAGCCCTGCCGCCCATGACCACCAGCAACTACTTCGACTCAGGACATCGAATTCGCGTGGAGATCTCCAGCAGCAACTTCCCGCGCTTCGACCGGAATCTGAACACCGGCGGCAACAACTACGACGAAACCAAAGGAGTGGTTGCGCACAACGTGGTCCACCACTCCGTTCAGCATCCTTCGAGTGTCACGCTCACCGCCGTTCCGCACCCGGCGTCTCCTACTTCGGCTGATCGCAATTGATCATCCACGGAATCCCAAACCGGTCCGTCAGCATGCCGAATCTCGCCGCCCAGAACGTCTGTTGCAGCGGCATGCTTACGGCGCCATGCTCGGCGAGCGCATGGAAGATCCGCTCCGACTCGGCGACATCGGACAACTGTAACGACACCGAAATGCCCCGTGGCTTCTGATAGCGGTCTGGCGGGGCATCGGAACCCATCAACTCACGCCCCTGCACGACCAGGCGCGCGTGCAGGATCTTGTCTTTGAATGTGGGCGGGACATGCGGTTCGGCGGGCGTGCCGGCATGCGGCATCATCGCCTCGATCTTGCCGCCGAGGGTTTTCTCGTAAAAGCGGAATGCTTCCTCGCAATCTCCGTTAAACGTGAGATACGGATTCAGACTCATGGCTACTCCTGTGTTGGGCTGTTCCCAGGGCAGAATCAGACGGCGATACGCCGTCTGTGCCTCCATCATCCCGTCGAACCGGGGACAACGGTTTCGACACTGCCGCCGAAGAATACTCGCGGTACACCTGTAACAAGTCTCAGGTTCGCCTGCCAGCGGGCGTTCAAACCCGGGGGAGTTCGTAGCCTTTGCGCCGTGGGCGGTCCAGCAGCGCGTTGGCTTCGGCATCGCCGGGAAACTGCTCGGCATCCGGGTCCCACCGCAGCTTGCGGTTGAGTTCGCGGGTGATATTGGCCAGGTGGCTGACGGTGATGGAACGGTGGCCGATTTCGACGTCGGCCGAAGGCAGCTTGCGAGTCCGTATCGAATCAAGCCATTCCTGCATGTGATACTTGGCCTGCCATTGGGCGCGGTCCCACTTTTTGACTTCTTCTTCCGGCGGGAGTTCCTTGATCAGTTCCGGTGGATCGCACTCGAAGCCATTGCGGTAAATCTCGATGCGTCCGTTCTCACCGGCGAAAATCGCACCGCCCGGAAGGCGCCCCTTATGAGGCATCTCCAGCCGGACCGTCACACCGCTGGCGTAACGAAACCCAATCGCGCCGGGGGGACCATCCGCCAGAGGCCACCATTCGACTGGCCCGGTTTCGCTGACACCCAGTGCAAACTGAATCTGGTCCAACCCGTGAGCGCCCCAGTTCGTCATCTGTCCGCCGGAATAATCGCGCCAGTTCATCCAGCCGAATTGGATATCCCTGTGATAGGGCCGCAGGGGTGTCTGGTTGAGCCACATGTCCCAGTTCAGCGTTCCCGGGACCGGCTGCTCGGGCAAGTCCGGAATCCTGCGCGGTCCCGGATAGTTGACGCCTTGCACGAAATGGATCTTGCCCAGCCCGCCTTTCCGCACAAAGCCGCACGCCAGTTGGTTCATGGCCATGGAACGCTGCTGGCTGCCGACTTGCAGAATCCGGTTGTAACGCCGCACGGCCTTGACCAGCGCGCGCCCCTCCGTCACGTACAAGGTCAGCGGCTTCTCGGCGTAAACGTCCTTACCCGCCTGGCACGCCAACACGCAGGCCAGCACCCGGACATGATCGTTAGTACCGACAATGACGCCATCCACTTCCTTCTCTTCGAGCAGACGCCGGTAATCCTGGTGAATGCGCCAGCGCACCTTGCGCTTGGTCACCGCGTCTTCGCAGCGTTCGAGAAAGCAGTCGGCTACCGAAACCACCTGCGCCTGTTCGGGAAGTTGATCGACAAGCAACCCGCTGCGGTTGCCCATTCCAATTACGCCGACACGGACGCTATCGCTCGGAGCGACGAAGCCCTTACCTCCGAGAATGTGGCGCGGGATAATCAGCGGCGCAGCCGCGGCGGCAAGAAAATGGCGTCGAGGGTTCACGAGTTGTCTTCCAGCATAGAGCTACACGTGGCCGCCTCGCACGCCCCGGGCTGGGGCGCCGGCCGCTCAGCCCAACTTTTCGGGAACCTCTTCCATCGGCCCCATCCAGCGCAGTTCGCGTTCGATGTCGCGGTGTAGCCGGTACTCTTTCCTCACTGCCGCGAGCTTGTCTCCGCGGATGTCGATCTTCGACAAGTCGTACTGGCCCAGCCCGGCTTGAGCGCAAAAACGCAGATAGCCGATCCAGTTGGGGTTGATTCCCATGGCCTCAACGCCGACGCGGTCGGCGGCGATGTAGTCGGTCGAGGCGATGGCGATGCGCGAGGCAACCGGGGTACCCGAAGACGGTCCATTGCCTTCCATGCCCTCAAACCCGTCGATCACCGTCGCGCCCCAAAAGGGCGCCATCCGCTGCGCCGCCATCATCATTCCGAAGTGCGTTTGCCGCACTCCGCCGTGGAACTTCCGCTTGTCGTTCCAGCGCGGCGCCGCCTTCGGAGCGCTCCGCAGCGGCGCGCCCAGGGTCATGTTTTTCACCGAAAGCGTCGCCACGACGGTGTTGTGCGTTTTGAGAATCGCCGAGCAAATGATGAAAGCGTCGGGATCAAGCAGGCGCGCCGCAAATCGAACCGGCGTGGGGTGCAGGTTGGCGTCCAGTATCGGATGAAGTTTATACAGACCTTCGGTGTTGAGGTCGATCAGGCTCACCTTCTGGGACTTATGCTCGTTGACGACTTCGGCGTACTTGAAATTGTCGAATCCTTCGGGCGTGTCGCCTGCTGACGACTCGGCGATAAAGACCGGCCCTTTGAAGCGCGGGCCCAGATAGTCGAGGATCCCATGCAGCGTCCCGGCATCCGTCGCGGCCAGTGGATTCACCGTGGACACCATGTTGGGCTTGATCACTACCGACTTCTTCGTTCTCAGCACAGGGCGAATCTGATCGTCGATCGCTTCCAGGGACGCGGCCACGATCCGGCGGCGGCTGTCTCCATGAATCAACGAGACGGCCGCACGCCGGTTGGAGTTGGCCAGGGGGTCGTCGCCGTCGGTGGCTTTCGGCTGCTGCGCCAGGGCGCC
>JADZCI010000049.1 GCA_020851655.1 Bryobacterales bacterium | reverse complement strand
TAAATGCCGGACGAGCCCGTTGCTATAATAAAAGGGCCGCCTCAGGCGAGGTGTGTGACGACTCGTGTGACTTCACTCCTCTAACGAGTCCGGACCCTGCAATCATGTTCGATTCCTTAAGCGAAAAACTGCAACGGGTGTTCAAGAACATCCGTGGCGAAGGAACGCTGACCGCCGAAAATATGGAGGCGGCGCTCAAGGAGATCCGTATGGCTCTCCTCGAGGCGGACGTGCACTTCAAAGTGGTGAAGCAGTTCATTGAAGGGGTTCGCCAGAAGGCGCTCGGGCAGGAGGTGCTCACCAGCTTCTCCCCGGCGCAGCAGGTAATCAAGATCGTCCGCGACGAGCTGATCGCGGTTCTGGGCACACACCCGTCGAGGCTGAGGACGGCCAATCAGCCGCCCACCGTGGTGATGATCGTCGGCTTACAAGGCTCGGGAAAAACCACCTCGACCGGCAAGCTGGCAAAGTTTCTGAGCAAGAGCGGACACCGCCCGCTGGTAGTTTCGGTGGACGTCTACCGTCCAGCGGCGCGGCAGCAGTTGGCGGTGATCGCGCGGGATCTGCAAATGCCGCTGTACGCCGGCACGCCGGAAGAAACCAAGCCGCTCGACTTGGCGCGTTCGGCGCGGCGGGAAGCCGAACAGACCGGGCGCGACATGGTGCTGATCGACACCGCCGGACGGCTGCACATCGACGACGAGCTGATGGCGGAGTTGCAGGAACTCAAAGAGAACCTGAACCCGACGGAAATCCTGTTTGTGGCCGACGCCATGACCGGGCAGGACGCGGTCAAGAGCGCCGACGAGTTCCACAAGCGGCTCGGCATCACGGGAGTCATCCTGACCAAGATGGACGGCGATGCCCGCGGCGGCGGCGCGCTGTCGATCCGGCACGTCACCGGCCAGCCGTTGAAGTTTATCGGGACCGGCGAAAAGTTCGACGCCCTGGAAGCGTTTCACCCGGACCGCGCCGCCAACCGCATTCTCGGCATGGGCGATGTGATCTCCTTCATCGAAAAGGTGGAGCAGAACATCGACCAGAAAAAGGCCGAGGAGATGCAGCGCAAGCTCATCGACAACGAGTTTACGCTGGAGGATTTCCGCGACCAGCTGAAACAGCTGCGCAAGCTGGGACCGCTCGAAAACCTGATCGGCATGATGCCCAAGATGGGCCCGCTGAAGGAACTGAAGGACGCCAAGGTCGACGAGAAGGAGTTGACGCGCATTGTGGCGATCATCGATTCGATGACGCCCAGGGAGCGCGACAACCACATGCTGATCAACGGCGCCCGGCGGCGCCGTATCGCCAAGGGCAGCGGCACGACGGTTCAGGACGTCAATAATTTGTTGAAGCAGTACGCCCAGGCCCGCAAGATGATGAAGAGCTTTACCGGCGGCGGGTTTCTGGGCAAGCGCATGGCTAAAATGAAGCTGCCGTTCTTCGACAACCAGAATTAGTTTAAGGAGCACAAGAGAGAGAATGTTGATGATTCGCCTGGCGCGGTTTGGCGCCAAAAAGAAGCCGACCTACCGCGTCGTCGTGATCGAAAAGGAGCGCGCGCGCGACAGCAAGGCAATCGAAGTAATCGGACACTATAACCCCGTCGCCGCGCCGGCGAGAGTGGTGCTGCAATACGAGCGTATCGACCATTGGGTAAAGTCCGGCGCGCAGGTATCGGACACCGTGGCGCGGCTGTTGAAGGCCAACCCGAAGCCCGCCGATCAGCCCGCCGCCTGAGCCTCCGCCGGGCAGCAGTAGACCACAGCGATCAAGGCGAGCGTCAGCAGCAGCACTTCGCTGTCGCCGAGATTGACTTCTGAAAAGCCCGAGATCAGGATCCCCCCCAACGCCGCCAGTCCCGCGTTTCGCAGCCAAGACGGCGGCGTTTTGATCCAGTCCCGCAGAATCCTGCCAATCGCCCACAACAACGCCAGCAACGCCGGAATGCCGCGCTCGGCGGCGTACTGAAGGTAGTTGTTGTGCAGGTGCCCGTACCAGCCTTCCGGCAGAGGGCGGGGAATATCAGCGGGAACGTACTCGGAAAACTTTGCGCCGACCCGTTCCGGGCCGACACCCAGCCACGGGTGGGCCTTGACCATTTCGAGGCCGGTTCTCCAGGTGACAATCCGGTGCTGGTTGGAGTCCAGTTCGCCGTGCGGGCGGACCAGGGAGAGCGCTCTTTCCCGCGCGTCACCCGGGTTGATGACGAGCACGGCGCCTAACGCAACCGGAAGCGCGGCAACGCTCCAGCGGTTCCAGGACCAGAGCAGCCAGGCGAGCGCGATTCCCGTGGCAATCCATACGCCGCGAGTGTAAGCCAGGACGATCGCAAGGCCCGTCAGGACGATGGCGGCTCCGGCGAGCCAGCGCTCCCAGCGCCGCGGCCTGGCCCAAAACAGGAACGCCACGGCGGTGAGAAACACGACCATCATGAGCTCGCTGAATGTCATCCAGTGGCTCATGAAACCGGTAATCCGCTGGCCGACGTACTCGCGGTAGAAGTCCGGCCCGACGGCCATCCATTTGCTGGCAAATTGCCACAAGCTGCGCAGCGCTTCGAGGGTTCCCAGGCTGAACCAGGCCAGCGCCAGCCACCTGGCCTCGCGCAGGCGCCGGAACGTGGAGGCGGCGGCGAGCAGAATCAGGTACACAAAGAATTTCTTGACCTGCGGCAATCCCGCGCGGGGATCATCGGAAAACAAGAGAGACACGATGGTGAGGCCGGCAAAGAGGCTGAGCGGCAGGAGAATGGGTGGAAACCGCCACGGCCCCCGCTTCCAGATCAGCAGCGCGAGGGCGGCGCCAAGCAGAATCTGCGAGGCGGCGATCGAAACCAGCGTTGCCGCGGCGGAGGAGAAGGCGCACCAGAATGCCGCTTGATCGAGGTTGCCTTGCCTTGAATCCATCCCCAGCGATGAGTATGACAAAATAGACCAGACGCGTTTCAAACACTTATGGAGATCTATCTCCTGCGCCACGGAATCGCCGAAGATGCCCGGGCGGGCCAGAAGGACGCCGACCGCGCGCTGACCGAGGAAGGCAAGCGCAAGCTGCGCGTGGTGGCGCGCCGCGCCCGGCTCGCCGGTCTGAAGCCGTCACTCATCCTCACCAGCCCCTACCGCCGCGCCGTGGAGACCGCGGAAATCGCCGCGCTGGAACTCAAGTACAAGGGCCAGTTGCTGCGCACCAAGGCGCTCGTTCCCGATTCCAATCCCGAAACGGTGTGGGAAGAAATCCGCGCGCACAAGCAGGAACTGCAAGTGTTGCTCGCCGGACACGAACCGCTGTTCAGCGCCCTGGCCGCCTACCTGTTGAACGCCCCGTCGCTGGTGATCGATTTCAAGAAAGGCTGCCTGATACGCATCGACATGGAGCAGATGTCTTCCCATCCGCGCGGCATCCTGAAGTGGATGCTAGCGTCCAAGATTTCGTAACCACTCCAAAGCCTGCTCGCGCGTCTGGAGCGTTCCGTCCAACTGCGCGTCCTCCAGCGCCGAGAGGATTCGCTTGAACTCCGGCCCCGGCTCGAGGCCGAATCGGATCAGGTCGTCTCCGGTCAAAAGAGGCGCGGGACGGATCGCTTCCGGCGGCAGGGATTCCCATTTCTCGCGGACGAGATTGTAGTTGTCCAGGCGCCGGTGGCTGGCCAGACAATCCAGGCGGTGTAGTTCGAGGTGCTCCTCGAAATGCGGCAGCCGCATGAAGCGCTTCAGCGTGCTCTCTTTCATGCGGGGCGCCTCCATGAAGCGCAAATGGTTTTTGACGAGCGCCGCCACCTGCCGGATTTCATCGTTCGAGTAACGGAGGCGCTTCAGGATCTCTTCGGCCATCTGTGCTCCCACCGCGGCATGCGAGTCGAACCGGATGCGCTCGGCGACGCGGAAGGTGGGTGGTTTGCCGGCATCGTGCAGGAGCGCGCCCAACGCCAGGGTCAGCGTTGGGCGGTCGAGATTTTCGAGCAGCATCAACGTGTGTGTCCAGACGTCGCCTTCCGGGTGGAACTCCGGCGGCTGCTGGACTCCGCGCATGGCCGAGACTTCCGGGAGGATGTGAACAAGAAGCCCGGTTTCGTCGAGGAGTTCAAAACCCCGGCGCGCCCCGCCTCCGGTGAGGATGCGCGATAGTTCGTCGCGCACGCGCTCAGCCGAGATGCGCAGAATTTGAGCCGCCGCCCGGCTGATAGCGGCCAAGGTCGAGGGCTCGATGTCGAAGCCGAGCCCTGCGGCAAAACGGACGGCGCGGAGCATGCGCAGGTGGTCCTCTTCGAAGCGCCGCGCCGGGTCGCCGATGGCGCGGATGATGCGGCGCTCCAGGTCGAGCCGTCCGCCCACGAAGTCTGTGATCTCGCCGGTCTCCGGATCTTCGAGCAATCCGTTGATAGTGAAGTCGCGGCGCCGTACGTCGGCGCGCGGATCGGTTTCGAACCTTACTTCTTCCGGATGGCGTCCGTCCAGGTAGGCGTGGTCGGAGCGGAACGTCGCCACCTGCGCGCCGCCGATCAGCAGCACGCCAAAGTGCGCCCCCACCTGGCAGGCATCCGGGTAGAGCGAGAGCAATTGCGCGGGCGTCGCATCGGTCGCCAGGTCGTAATCCTTGATGGCGAGACCCAGCAGGCGGTCGCGGACACAGCCGCCGGCAAAATAGGCCTGATACCCCTGTGAGCGCAGCGTCGCGGCAATGGCAAGGGCGGCTTCCTTCATCGGTGTCCCGGCATGGACAGGCCTTTTGATCTTAAGATGATTGAATGGCCTTTGAAAGAAGGCCAACGCATGTCCGAACCAACGGTGCGTAACGCACCCACCCCGTCGGCCGCCAAGGTCGTCGTCGCAACGACCGTCGCGCTCTCATTCATCTCCTTCTGGCGCGGCGCTTCGATTGTCCTCAGCGACCTGGCGTCGACCATGTTCTATGTCGGCGGCATTTCGGAACAGGCCATCGGCAAGTCCGCTCCCTGGTTCATCATCGCCGTCATGCTGTTCGGATTTGCCGTGCGCTCCATTTACATGGAGAGCTGCGGCATGTTTGTGCGCGGCGGCGTGTATGTCGTGGTGCGCGACGCCATCGGCCCTTCCATGGCGAAGGTCTCGGTCTCCGCGCTGGTGGTGGACTACGTACTGACCGGGCCGATCAGCTCCGTCAGCGCGGGGCAGTACCTCGGGCGTCTGATCAACGAACTCGCCGAAATGGCTCACCAGCCGCTGGGGATGAATCCCAACTACTTTGCCGCGTTCTTCGGCGTCAGCGTCACCCTGTACTTCTGGTGGCAGAACGTCAAAGGGATTCACGAGTCGAGTTCCAAAGCGCTGCGCATTATGCAGATCACCACACTGATGGTGGTGATTCTGCTGGTGTGGTGCCCGTTGACGCTGTTTTTCCAGGACAAAGTCAAGCTGCCGCCGCTGCCGACGATGGCGAACCTGCACTTGGGTTCGCATGCCACCGGCTGGCTGGAAGGGACGGTCTGGGAGACCATCTGGCTGGCCACGGTGGTGATCGCCTTCGGCCATTCGCTGCTGGCGATGAGCGGGTTTGAGACGCTGGCGCAAGTCTACCGCGAGATCGCCTATCCCAAGATGAAGAACCTGCGCATCACCGCCAACCTGGTGTGCCTCTACGCCTTGTTCAGCACCGGGCTGATCTCGCTGTACGCGGTGATGATCATCCCGGACGACACGCGCAAGAACTACTACGACAACCTCATCGGCGGCCTGTCGATGAACCTGGTGGGACCGGATCTGTTGCGACTGGCGTTCCATATCTTCGTCGTCGTCGTGGGCACCATGATCCTGTCCGGCGCGGTGAACACGGCCATCATCGGCGCCAACGGCGTGCTGAACCGCGTGGCAGAAGACGGCGTGCTCACGGGGTGGTTCCGCAAGCCGCACCACACATACGGCACCACTTACCGCATCATCGGCCTCATCACTCTGGCGCAGCTTTTGACCATCATCTTCAGCCGCGGCGATGTGCTGCTGCTGGGCGAAGCCTACGCGTTCGGCGTCGTCTGGAGTTTCGCGATGAAAGGCATGGGAGTGCTGGCGCTGCGCTTTCAACGCCACGATCAGGAGTACAAGACGCCTCTCAACCTCCGGATTGGGCGCGTCGAGATCCCCATCGGGTTGGGGCTGACGACGGCGATGCTGGTGCTGGTGGCGATCGCCAACCTGTTTACCAAGAAGGTGGCCACCATCTACGGATTCACGCTGACGGCGATCCTGTTTAGCGTTTTTCTGATTTCCGAGCGGCTGAACGCCAAGCGGCGGGCTCGCGACAAGTCGCACCTGGAGCAGTTCAACCTGGACCATCAGCCGGAGGTGAGCGAAGCGAGCGTGCATGCGCGGCCGGGCTGCATTCTCGTCGCGGTGCGCGACTTCAACCACATGGATCATTTGAAGCGCATCCTGCACAAGACCAACCTGCGGCGGCACGACGTGGTGGTGATGACGGTGCGGCCGGTGCAATCAGGCGCCGGCGAATACGACCTTGCCCAGGAGCAGATCTTCAGCGACTATGAGCGGGAGCTGTTCAGCCACGTGGTCGAGATCGCCGAAAAACAAGGCAAACCGGTCGAACTGCTGGTGGTGCCCAGCACCGATCCGTTTATCGCCATGGTGCAGACAGCCACCAACCTGAGAGCGTCGCGGCTGGTGACGGGGCTGTCGCGAACGATGGCGCCCGAGGAACTGGCCAAGCGGATCGGCTCGGCCTGGGAGAAACTGCCGGATCCCCGCCACCCGTTCTCGCTGGAGATATTCACCGCCGACGACCGTTCCACTTATATCAATCTCGGCCCGCATCCGCCGCGGCTGTGGCCCGAAGATGTCGACCGCCTACACGACCTCTGGCTCCGTCTCACCGACAAAGAAGGGTTCGGGTCAAAACTGCACCACCGGGATGTCCTGGGCGCCGCGCTCAAACGTTTCGAGCGGGAACTCGACTCAGAGGACCACGAAGCGATTCTGGAGGATATCCGCCGCGAACTGCGCAGCGGCTAGCGGCGCCGCCCGCTCAGTGCTCTGGCTGAGGCGCCGGCTTCTTGGATTTCTTCGGGGATTCTTCCGCGGCCGCGGCCGGCTGTCCGGCGGTGGCGCTCCCCAGGACTTCGTTGAAAAGCTCCGCCTTCTTCAGATCCTTTTTCGACGGCGGCGGCACGCCGTCGCGGAACATCTGCTCGTGATAGCAGGTACGGCAGCGCACCTTGGCTGGTTTCTCTTCCACCATCGAAACGATTGAATGATTCGTGAGCCGCTTACACTTCGGGCAGAAATCATCAACGTCATCACCGAGCCGTAGTGGCATGCAACCCTCCGCTAGTCAACGCAGTATATTCCATTCTGCAACAAACGGCCAGCCGGGTTTGCCTGCTCTTACAGTTTTTCCCGGCCGCGGTCCAACCGGGATCGGAGGTCTTCGTTCTCGCGCACCAGCGCCTCATACGCGGCGCTCAAGGCATCTCTTTGAGACTCGGCATCGCGCAGTAGGCGGCGCTCAGCCTGCAAAGCGGATTCAACCTTGAACAGTTGCTTTTCGGCTAACCCGGCGCGCCGGTTCCGCGCATCGACCAGTTGGCGGAACACACGATCCGGCTCGATGAATGTCCGGGGCGCCGGAAGGCGGCATTGCCCCGTCTCATTCCGCTTCACAAGGTCCGCAACGGCGGCCACGGGAATGTCGGCGACGCAAGGATGCGGGACACTATCGAATATGCACAGCCCGCCGCACTGGCGGCACGGCACGTCGGCAAAGATTGTCAGGGACTTCGGCCCGCGCACGGCAAACCGTCCTTGATGCTGGCTGCCGGATACTGCCGTGACTTCCGCGCCGGCCGCGGCGGCCAGGTGGGCGATGCCGGTGTCATTGGCCAGCACACGCCGGAAACCGGCCAGCCACTGCGCCGTTTCTCGAAGGTTGCCAGCGTCGCGATAGCAGATCTCAGCTTCCGTGCCTGACTCTTTAAGGCACTCGAGAAGTTCGTCTGCCGGAACGGAGTCGGCGGGACCGGCGCCGATGATCACTTTGCCCGGCGCCAGGGAGTTAACAGCCCCGGCAAAGCTCCGCGCCGGCCAGCGCCGGTTCTCGTCACTGGATCCTGGCCACACCAGTAGACCGCTGCGGCCGCCATTTGCTGCGACCCCGAAGAGCCGCGGTTCGACATCCGTGTTTCGCAGACCCTGCTCATGCGCCAGCGCCCGGTATTTGTCCACCTCGTGATCGAATGGCCCCACGGTTGGGCCGCGTTCGATCCAGTCCGCTTCCGTCCGCTTCGGGGGTCCGAGTTCCCGGTAAACCAAGTCCGGCTGGACACCCAACTCACGGTTCAGGAAACCCCAGCGCTGGCCGAAATCCAGGTAGCCGAGGGCAATGATCTCCGGATACCAGAGCGTGAACAAAGGAATCACTCCAAACGCGTATTCTTCCGCTTGCATCGTTTCCAGCCACGCCTTCGCTGGCGCAATGCCGGAACGGAGAAAGCGGTCAATAGGCAGCTTCCGGACGGTGATCCCGGGATGCAGCACCCGTGCGCAGGAAGCGGTCTCGGGCGCCAGCCACAACTCGACTTGGTGGTCTGGAAAGCTGTTGACCAGTGAATCGAGGTACCCCGAGGTCAAGATGACGTCGCCGAGGTGGTCACTGCGAAGGACGAAGATTCTTGGTTTCCTCATCTCTTTGATTGGATGCGGCGCGTGTCCCCTCCAAGTCAAGAAAGTGGATGCCGTGTCGCCTTGCCGCGCCGTTAAGCCAGGACCGCCGCGTCCCGAGGCTTGGCGCCGGCGGGAATCATAGTGAACAGCGGCGCGGACTTCGCGCGTCCCGGCGCGATGGCGGCGGTGCGAATCACCGCGATGTCGCCCGAGCCGTGGTTGAGGACCAGTGCGTATTGCTGGTCGGGCGTAATCACGATGCGCGCGGGTTCCGAGCCCACGCCCGCCACCGCCAGCACGCGCTGCGTCTCGATGTCGAAGATGGTGACCGAGCTCGCCGAAGGGTTGGCGACAAACAGAAAATCCGGATCGACGGAAGCCGCCATTTCGCCCGGCGCGCGCCCGCTCAGTTGCGTCAGCGCGACTTCGGCGCGATACGGGTACACGACCACCACGGCATCGCGTCCTTCGCCGGTCAGGAACAACTGGCCCCCGTCGCCCTTAAAACAGAAATGATCGGGGCGTACGGCCAGTTGCAATTGCACGACGATCTGCCTGGTGCGTACATCGACGATGACGATGCGGCGCCCGCCGCGGTCGGCCGCCAGCACCTGCTGTCCGTCGAAGCGGAATCGCACGTTGCCCAGGTCCCGCGCCAGCCACACGGGAGGCGAAACGCGGTTGGCCGCCAGCCCGGCAAACACCAGCGAGCCATCCTTCAACGCGACGGCGGCCTCGTCGCCGGCCAAGTCAAAGCCCGCCGGCTCTCCGCCAAGCGGCAGCGTTCTTTCGATGCGGAAATGGTCCGGGTGAATTCCGGCCAGGGAGCGCCGGTCCCGCAGCAGGCACCAGATCCAGCCGTCCTGGCCGTGGGCCATGGCCACCGCGCTCGACGGCAGCGGCAGGCGCCGCCCGCGCGTGAAGGTCCGGGCGTCGATTTCGTAGACGGCGGGTTCGGTTGGCGTCAACGCGTAAACGGTCCCGCGCCGCTCGTTCAACAGCACCCGCTCGGGCACCCCACCCAACTCGATCGACTGCCGGAAGGCAAACAGGTTCAGGTCGATGACTGAGAGCGACCGGCTCTCCTCGCAGGCGACAAAGGCGAAACCGCGCAGGGGCCGGGGTCCGCGGCGGCACGCGCCCAGCGCGGCGGCGCCCGCCAGCCACCGCCGCCGTGACAGCCCTCGTTCCATCTAAAGAAACGCCGTGGTCTTGATGCCGGAAATTTCAAACGTGCGCCGGCAGCGCCCTTGCGAGCACGTCATCTTGTCATCCAGCAGCACCATGTAGCTCTGCGCCTTGGCGAACTTGGCGCGGTCGCGTTCGTCGCCACCCGGCGGCAGCCGGTCTTTCTTTTTCCGGACCAGCCACCGCAGTTCGTAATCGCCTTCGTGCCTGCAGAAAGGGCAATTGAGCCGCGCCGGCTTCTTCACCTGCGACTCGCTGTAATACTGGCGCTCGTCCACGTCTCTACAAGAATCATCTCACGCTACGCTGGAATCGTGTCCCGCCGGTGGCTGCTCTGTCTGGCCCTGTTGCCCTGCGCCGCGCAGGACGTGATCCAGGACTGGATTCGCGAAATCGAGCAGTCCGGCGGCGGGCAGGTGCTGATCGCGCGCGCCGGCTACGACGCCGAGGCCAACGAAATCCGTCTCGCCCCCGGCACGACGCGGCCTGAACTGTTTGCCGAATACCTGCATCAACTGGCCTTTGTGCGGGAACTCATGGCGGCGCAGGCGCTGACCGTATCCCGCCAGACTCCGGAAGAAGGGCCGCTCCACCTGATCCTGATCAATACCGCGCGCATCGCCGGGCGCCGGGACGTGGAAGAAGCCGTCATCGGGCATGAGTTGGGCCACGCCTGGCTGCGCACCCTGGGCTACCCCGCCGTCGCCGCCGGCAACAGCGTAGCCAATTGTCTGGCCATTCACGCCACCGATGCGGTGCAGCACATCCTGATCCGCAAGGAATTGCGCCGGCGCGGCATCGATGCCGAAACACCGTGGATTGCGACGCTCAACGACGCCCTGGATCAATGGAAAGTCCGCCCGCTGCCAGCCGCGCTCACCCCGTGCGAGCGCATCCAGACCGCCTCGCAGTGGGTCGATGTCCGGCTCGGACTCGACGAGGCGCGCTGGCCGCGCATCACCGGGTATGAAGCCCAATTGAAGACCCGTTACCCTGATATCGAACAGGCCGTATCCGGGCTCGCCGCTTACCTCGCCGGACAGGACGTGGCCGAAAAGGAAGTCAACCGGCGCGCGCTTCTCGAAGCCGTGCGCCGGCTGCGGGCTTTGGCCCCGCCCACTACTCCATTGAAAACAAACCAATAAGCGGTGAGCCGCCGCAGCAGTTGCGCCGCGTGTGTGGTACCCTCTAATTGGCCTGCTGTAACGTGTGCTACCTGGGCCGTTCTCATATCCAACAATCTCAGAAGCGGTTTTCCTAATTGAATGAATCTCCGATCGGTTTTTAGTTTGTTTTCCTCCGATCTTGCCATTGACCTGGGCACGGCCAACACGCTGGTCTTTGCCCGCGGCAAGGGCATCGTCGTCAATGAACCTTCCATCGTCGCAATCAACAAAACGAACGGCGAGGTCGAGGCGGTCGGCAAGGAAGCGAAGGAAATGCTCGGGCGCACGCCCGGCAACATCGTGGCCATCCGCCCGATGAAGGATGGCGTCATCGCCGATTTCAAAGTCACCGAGCGCATGCTGAATTACTTTATCCAGAAAGCGCACGGCCGCAAAATGCTGGTGCATCCGCGCATCATCATCGGCGTTCCCAGCGAAATCACGCAGGTGGAAAAGCGCGCCGTCATCGACTCGGCTTATCGCGCCAAAGCGAGCGAAGTGCACCTCGTCGAACAGGCCATGGTGGCCGCCATCGGCGCCGGACTGCCCATCACCGAGCCTTCCGGAAACATGGTGGTCGACATCGGCGGCGGCACCACCGACGTCGCCGTCATCTCGCTGTCGGGCATCGTCTACTCGCGTTCCGTGCGCGTGGCGGGCAACGAGATGGACGACGCGATCATGCAGTATCTCAAGAAGAAGTACAACCTGCTGGTGGGCGAACGGACCGCCGAGCAGATCAAGATTCAGATCGGTTCGGCGTATCCGCTGGACCGTCCGCTGACCATGGAAATCAAGGGCCGCAGCCTGATTGAAGGCGTGCCCAAGACCATCGTGATCGACGACGCCGAAATTCGCGAAGCGCTGTCGGAGTGCGTGGCCACCATCATGAACGCCATTCGCGTGGCGCTGGAGCGCACGCCTCCGGAACTGAGCGCCGACATCAGCGACCGCGGCGTCGTGCTCACCGGCGGCGGCGCGATGCTGAAGAGCCTCGATCAGCGTATCCGCGAAGAGACCGGACTTCCGGTCTCCATTGCCGAAGACCCGCTCGCTTCCGTGGTGCTCGGCACCGGCCGCATGTTGACCGATTTCCGGCTGCTCCGACGCATCGCCATCGATAGTCTGTCCTGAAGAGGCCGCCCGCGCCATGGAGAGCTTTCTTGCCAGGTTCCGTCATATAACGGTCCTGCTGCTCCTGTTGATGGCGCAATTGCTGCTGCTGGCCTATCAGGTCAAGACCAACCAGGAGGTCCGGCTCATCCGCATCTGGGCCGTTACCGCGGTCACCCCGCTCGCCCGCGCCGTGGAGTCCGTCAGCGTTTACTGGAACAATGTCTTCACCACGCTCGTGCGGCAGCGCGAAGTGCTGTCGGAAAACGAACGGCTAAAGGGCGAAGTTTCCAAGCTGCGTATCGAAAACCAGTACCTGCAGGGAGAACTCGCGACCGCCGACCGCGCCAAGGTGCTGCTGGCCTTTGCGCAAACCATTCCTTCGAAGACCAAAGCGGCGCGCATTATCGGCAGCGGCACGGGTTCCAACGCGCGAGTCGTCTATGTGGACCGCGGGTCGGCCGACGGCATTGCGCGCAACATGGCTGTCGTCACCTCCAAGGGCATCGTGGGAAAGGTGGCTTCGGCGTATCCGACGGCGTCGCTGGTGACGCTCGTCACGCAGCAGGGGTTTGTCGCGGGTGTGGTTTCTCAGGTGAGCCGCGTCCAGGCCATCTTGCGCGGCACGGGGTCCGATTTGTGCACCCTCGATTATGTCCGCAATCCCTTTGCGCTTCAAGACAAGGAGTGGCTGTACACGTCCGGCGAAGACCGCGTGTTTCCCAAGGGATTTCCCGTGGGCCAAGTGCGCGTGACCAAGAAGTCGAATACGGAGTTCGAATTCAAAGTTCAGCCGGTCGCTCTCGACCATCTTGAAGAAGTACTGATCGTCGTTGAGGGAATACACGGCGCGATACCGGATCCGGCGCCCGCGCCGTCACAGGAAGTGGTGATCCTGCCCCCGCCGCCGCCGGCGCCGGCCTCGGCGGAAGCGCCCGCCGCCGGGGCGGAGGGCTTTGGTTCGACCGACGCGGACCGTTTGCGGGAGAAGTACCGCAAGCTGGGCGAAGCGCAGGGCCACACGTACGGCGGGTCGCCCGGACGTCCGCCCGATTTCAACAAAGCCGTGCCCAGCGCTCAGCCTAAACCCGCCAGCGCCGCGCCGGGCAAGCCCGAAGAAGGCAAGCCGCCCGCCGCGCCTAAGGAACCCGCACCCGTCAAGCCATGACCGACTTTGACAACAGGCTGATGGATATTGCGCCGCGCGAGCCGGCCGTCACACGGTTCCGTCCGCTGTCGTGGCTCGTTGTTCCACTGCTGGCCATCTGGTTCCAGGTCTTTGTGCACCGCTTCGTCGGCTATGTGTCTTACCTCGAGCTGCCGCTGCTGGTCACGATTTACTTTTCGATGATGCGCCGCCAGCCCATCATCGGCAGCGTGTTTGGCGCCTGCGTCGGCCTGGCGCAGGATTCTCTCTCGGACCACTACGTCGGAATGTTCGGCATAGTCAAGACCATGGTGGGGTTCATCGCCGCCTCGCTCAGCCTGCGCTTCGACGTCGACAGCCCGCTGCTGCGGCTCACAGTAACCTACGCCTTGTTCGTGTTCCACCAGATGGGTTACTGGGCGGTGGCAAAGTTTCTGGTGGGCCAGTCTGTCGATCTCCAACTGCCCCAGATGGCGATTCAGGGATTCTTGAACGCGCTCATCGCCATTCCGTTCTACCTCGTCTTGGATAGACTCAAGGAGGAGGCCAGGTGAGGCAACCAGATCCGCCCTACCACCAGGATTCGGCGTACTCCATGCCGCCGATACCGCGGGATGAAGGCGCGCTGCCTTCCATCAAAATCGTTGTCTTCCAATACGTCATGGCGGCGGCATTTATCTTCCTGGTTTCCGGTTATTGGACGCTGCAAATCCAGAACGAGCAGATCTACAACGAGAAGGCGGTCCGCAACGAGATTCGCGCGCTGCCGATTCCCGCCCCGCGGGGCAAGATCCTCGACCGCGACGGCCGTGTCATCGTCGGCAATCTGGCCTCCTACCGGCTGCTGCTTTCCCGCGACAACCTGCGCGAAGACCATATCATTCCCATTGCGACGGGCTTGAATCTCGACCCCAAGGAGTTTGCCGAACGGCTGCGGCGCTATCGCTCGCTCCCCTCCTACCAGCCGATGTTCATCAAAGATGAGCTCACCACCGCCGAGTTCACATTCGTCGAGGCCAACCGCGATAACGACGCGCTGCCGGAACTGGAGTTGATCAGTTCGCAGCGCCGCGTGTACCCGCAAGACGGCGTCGGCGCGCACCTGCTGGGCTACGTCAGCGAAATCAACGACGCCGAGCTCAACACCCCCGAGTGGGCGCGTCACAATCCGGGAGACGAGATCGGCAAGGCCGGCATCGAGCGCTACTACAACGATGCGCTGACCGGCGTGGACGGCGAGCGCCAGGTGCGCGTCGACAACCGCGGCAACGCGCGGGCCGAACTCGGCATCAAGGAAGCCGTTCCCGGCAAGGACCTGATGCTGACCGTCGACCTGGATTTGCAGATCGTCGCCGAACTCTCCATGGAGGGCCGCAACGGAGCGGTCGTCGCCCTGGACCCGCGAACCGGCGAAGTACTCGCCCTGGTCAGCCGGCCGTCCTACGACCCCAACCACTTCGTCGGACGTATCGATCCGTCGGAATGGAACAAACTGCTCACCGACCCCGACAAGCCGTTGTTCAACCGGGCGCTGCAAGCGCAACTTGCGCCCGGATCCACGTTCAAGCCGATCATGGCGCTCGCCGCGCTGGAAACCGGCGTCATCGACGAGAACTTTACCGTCACCTGCACCGGCGGCGCGACGTGGTACGGCCGCCCGTTCAAGTGCCACAAGCGGGGCGGACACGGGACGGTCAACCTGTATAAAGCGATCGCCCAGTCCTGCGATGTCTTCTTCTACGCCGTCGGCAACAAGCTGGGCATCGACAACATCGCCAAGTACGCCGAAATGGCCGGGTTCGGCCACAAGACCGGCATCGACCTACCCCAGGAGAAGGAAGGCGTGGTGCCTTCGACCCAGTGGAAGATGCGGCTGTTTCGCGAGAAGTGGTTTGCGGGCGAAACCATCTCGGTCGCCATCGGACAAGGAGCGCTGACCGTGACTCCGCTTCAACTGGCGTACGCCATCGGCGGCATCGCCACCGGCGGAGTATGGATGAAGCCGCACCTGGTTAAGGAATCGGCCGCGCTGGCGCCCGCCCGCAAGGCGAATCTCAATATCGATCACGTCAACCAGGTCATTCAAGGCATGTGGGGCGTGGTGAACGACTACGGCACGGCGACCGCCGCGCGCCTCCCCGGACTCGACCTGTGCGGCAAGACGGGCACGGCGCAGTTGGCCTCCAACGAACTTCTGAAACAGCGCAAGGACCTGAAGGACAACGCCTGGTTTGTCGGCTTCGCGCCCAAGCAGGCGCCGGAAATCGTCGTCGCGGTCCTCTATGAGGGCGGCTTGCACGGCAACCTCGCCGCCCCCATCGCGCGCGATGTCATCAAGGCTTACTTCGACAAAAAGGCACGCCGGAATCCGCGCGCGCCGGAGCAGCCCGCCTCCGTGGCGTCGATGGCGCCACTGCCAAAAGTGGGGGCGGCCCAGCGTCCATGATCCTGCTGTTGCGCCGCTCCATCCGCGACCTGGATTGGACCCTGATCCTGCTGGCGGTCATCATCACCACGCTCGGGATCGTCCAGATTTACAGCGCGACACTCGATACGGTGTGGCGCAACGCCTGGTGGAAACAATTTGTCTGGCTCATTGCCGGTTTGGTGTTGATGTATGCCATCGCGCAGGTGGACTATCACACGCTGCTGGGGCGTGTCCCCATTTTCTATATCGTGGGATTGCTGGTCCTGATCACCACGCTTTTTATCGGAACCAGGGTGTTTGGATCGCGGCGCTGGATCCCGCTTTTCTTCGGCTTCCATTTCCAGGTGTCGGAATTCTTTAAACTAGTGATAATATTGCTCGTAGCCAGGTATCTTACGGAAGTGAAGAGCCAGCGCCTGAGCTGGTTCGATCTTCTCAAGTTGGGTACGCTGGTCGCCATCCCGATGGCGTTGATTATGAAGCAGCCGGACTTGGGAACATCGCTCACTTATGTTCCGGTCCTGCTGACAGGTATTTTCTTGGGAGGGTTGCGGTGGCAGCACGCGGTCGTGATTGGGCTCGTGGCCGCCGTTCTGCTTCCCGCCGGATGGTTCGCTCTCAAGGATTATCAGAAAGCCCGCTTGGTCACTTTTCTCGATCCCGCCAAGGATCCGCGAGGCGCCGGCTACCAGGTGATCCAGTCGAAGATTGCCGTCGGCGCCGGCGGAATGTGGGGCAAGGGCGTGACCCGCGGGACTCAAACGCAGCTCCGCTTTTTGCCTGTCCCGCACACGGACTTCATCATTTCCGCATTCGGCGAAGAACACGGTTTTACGGGTATTCTTGTCGTGCTGGGGTTGTACTTCCTGCTGCTGATGCAAATCGTGCAGAACGCGCAGGCGGCGCCGGACCGCGCGGGCATGCTCATCTGCATGGGTGTCGCCGCGGTCATGTTGTTTCACGTCTTCGTGAACACAGGGATGGCGGTCGGGCGCATGCCGGTTACTGGGATTCCTCTCCCCCTCATGAGTTACGGGGGGTCGAGTTTGTTGTCGGTTTTTGCCATGCTGGGGCTCGTGAACAACGTCAGGCTCCGCAGGCTTGTAGCATAACGCGGCTAGCGAGTTGAGCGGCCGGTTGGAAAAGTTATTGGGTGCCGGGTAGTTAGAGTTTGGCGCCGGAGACGATCTTGCCAATTTCTGGCGGGACTCCGGCCGGCGGTTTGAGAGTGGGCGTCCAGGCTCCCTCAATCCGGAGAGTTTCAACGTGGCTTGATTTGGCGAGCGCTTTGGGCCGCCCGGTCAGTCCGTTCCCCGCACCGGATCCACTACTCCTTCCGTGTCCTCCGCTGGCAGGCCATAAACAGAGCGGAGGTTTTTCTCATGCCGTCCAAAGAACTGGTCGTCGGTCAGAGTCGCCACGAAACAAAAGTCGCGATTCTCGAAGACGGCCAACTGGTAGAAATCTATTTCCAGCGCGAGAACGAATACTCGCTGGCTGGCAGTATTCACAAGGGCCGGGTGACGCGCGTGTTGCCCGGCATGCAGTCGGCTTTCGTCGACCTGGGTCTGGAACGGGACACGTTCCTGTATGTTTCGGACTTCTTTGAAGAGCACGGCGAGGAGATCGAGAAGATTTCCACTACCTCGCCGGGCCCAGAGCGGCGGGACCGCGGCCGCGACCGCGGCAGAGGCCGCGACCGGGAGCGCTTCCGCGAACCGCAACCGCCGCCGGCCGCCACGAGCGCCGCGCCGCCCGAAGTCCTCGAGCCGCCCGAAGTGGTGGAACCCGCGAATCAGATTGCGGAAGCCGGCTCCAGCGGCATTCCTGAGAACGCGGAGACGGCGGCGCCCGGCGCTGAAACCTCGCCCGCCGTTTCGCAGGATCAGCATGACTCACGAGACCGCCGGGGACACCGCTCGCGGCGCAGACGAAATCGCGGCCGTGGCTTCCCGGACTCGAAGTACGCTTCCGCGCCCGGCGCCTTGACCCCGGACGGCGAGGAAGAGCAGGCGGCCCGTCCTCCAGAAAAGGAGGCGGCCGAAGAGGAATTCACGCTGCTGCCCGGCGAATCTCTGGCGCGCTACCGCCATCCTGGCGCTGGAACGGCGGACCCGGCCGCCGGCGCCGCCGGCGAATCCGTTGAAGCCGCCGCCCCGGACGGCATGGAAGACGAATCTAGCGAAACTCCGGAGGCGGACGCTCCCGCGGCCGTTCAACTCGAAGTCCACGTCAGCGCGGGCGAGTTGGAAGATTTGGACGAGTTGGAAGCTGAAGCCGCCGAGCAGATTCTCGAGCGGGTGGAAGAGGAACTGGAGCGCGCCGCGCTGACCACGCTGGAAGCGGAAGCCATGGCCGCTGCCGGCGGCCCGCTCGCGGCCGCTTCCGATGATCTCGACGCTTCGGAAGCCGCCGCTGTGGAGGACGCCGCCCCGGCGGACGAGGACGATCAGGAACCCGGCGAGGAGGGCGCCGGAGCGGCAGCCGTTGCTGAAGCTGGGGAAGAACTGTTGGCGGAGGCAACGGACGAGGCCACTGCCGGCGCGCCCGAAGGCGCCGAACCGGCCCGCACCCCGCAGAGCCTCACCGCCACTCTTCGCGCACAGGGCGGGCGTTTCCCGCACCGGATGGGACGCCGTTCCCGCCGGCGCGGACGCGGTGACCGCCCGGAACGCGGCGACCGGCAACCGGCGCAAACCGCCGAAGCCCCCCAGGAACCCGCCGCCGAGCGCGTGGAAGTTTCCCAGCCCGCGCCCGAGCGCGAGCGCTCCGAGAGAACCTCCTCGACATCCATCTCCGAACTCCTCAAAGAAGGACAGGAGATCATCGTCCAGATCGCCAAGGAACCGCTCGGCCAGAAGGGCGCCCGGATCACCTCGCACATCGCACTCCCCGGACGCTATGTCGTCTACATGCCGACCGTCGAGCACCTGGGCGTTTCCCGCAAGATCGGCAGCGACGACGAGCGCCAGCGCCTGAAGCGGATCCTCACCACCCACCGCCAGGGAATCCAGGGCGGCTTCATCATGCGCACCGCCGGCGAAGGCAAGTCGGAATCCGATATCGCCTCCGACATGAACTACCTGGCCCACCTGTGGCTCGACATTCGCGCCAAAGCCGAGAAGCGGCGCGCCCCGGCGCTGCTGCACCACGACGTCGAAATCGTGGAACGCCTGCTCCGCGACCAGCTCACCGACGGGTTCAAGGCCATCTGGGTTGATAACGAGGACCTGTACGAGCAGGTCCTTCATACGATGGAGCGCATGCAGCCCGCGCTGTTGTCGCGCGTAAAGTTGTACACACGTTCCGAGCCAATTTTCGATGCCTTCGGCATCTCGCAGGAACTGGAAAAGGCCCTGCGCCCGAAAGTGTGGCTGAAGTCTGGCGGCTACATCGTCATCAATCAGACCGAGGCCCTGGTGGCCATCGACATCAATACCGGCAAGTACGTCGGCAAGTCCCACCGCCTGGAGGACACGATCGTCAAGACCAACACCGAAGCGGTCAAAG
>JADZCI010000048.1 GCA_020851655.1 Bryobacterales bacterium | reverse complement strand
TGACGGCGGGCTTCCGGCCGCCAAGGACCGCCTCGACAAACTCATGCGTGATGAACGTGTGTGACCCCTCATGGCCGCTGTTGTGGCGCAGCGGCTCGGGCAGAAGGTCCGTCGCCCACCACTTGGGGTCAGGATAAGGCTCGAACTCCGCTAACTGCCGCGCAAAACCTCCGCTGTCAGTCTCAGTCTGCCCGCTGGCGCGCACAATCATGGGACCAAGACCGTTCGGATGAGCACAGAAGAGACTCATTTTGTCGCCGTACCACACCGCGCGTTCCGTCCCCCGGTGAGCCCCTTTCCAGTACACCGCAACACGAAACGGGGTTCCCCTGCCGGACTTGAAGAACGCGGTTTCATTCCAGAAAGGATTCCGGTAGACGTTATCTTTGAGGATCGGATCACCGTCGCCCCAGCCCAGACAGCTCACTTCGACGAGCCGCTCGCCCGTGACTCCGGCCAAGTGCGCCGTACAGTGGGTGGGATAGTGCATGGGCGGAAAGCCATAGCGCCACGTCCGCACGCCTCGATCGAAGAACAGTGATTCCAGACCGGCGTGATGATACTCCGACTCACAGCAAAAGATGCGGCCGAATCGCCCTTCGCTGTGAAACCGGCGAGCCGAGATCGTGAGTTGCTGGTAGTAGCTGGTCTCGGCCATCATGTACGTGAGCCCGGACCGTTTGACGGCATCGACCAGGTCCTGGCACTCTTCCAGGCTCATGGCGGCAGGAACCGCGCACAGCACGTGTTTACCCGCGGCGAGGCATTGTTTTGCGTGCCGCACGTGATCCGGGGCGGGCGTAAAGAGACCCACCGCCTCCACATTCCGGTCCGTTAGAAGCTTGTCGAGCGACTCGTGCGCCACCGGGCAGGAGCACGTCTTAACGAGCCGTTCGCGACGGTCCGCCCGAAGATCGCTCACCGCGACTACCGTTGAATTCGGGTGCTCGTGGAAATAGAAACTGGTTCCGAATCCGCCCCCTACGATCCCCACGCGCAGCTTCCTGTTGGCGGGAGCGGCCATCGAGGCGGCGAGAAGTTCGCGGCGGGTCATGCGGACGTTCAAGACCGGTTCGAATTCTGATTCTTTCCGGACTGGCTGCGGATCGACTCCTGCAGGTCCAGTTGAGTTCCCGAGCGGTACATTTCAGTCTGATTCTCTCTTAAGCGTTGGTAGGCGACAGGAATCTGCTTCTTGAGCTCGAGGCTGTCGCGAATACTCTTACCCATATTTACGAGCACTAAGTAGGTTAATGCCGCCGCCGATAATGCCGGATTCCCTACGATCCGGGAGAACGGCTTCGTAATCAGGATCCTCGTCAGAGGGTTGCGCGTGAAAGGCGACGTGAGCGAGTATGCCGGAAACATCCGGTTGAACGCCGCGCGCGTCGCGTTCCGCTCGGCCGCCCTGGCGTTGTAAATCATGAACATGACCATGCTGGCGCCTATCACCGGAGCGATCTTTCTCTGAACATAGTCGACAAAGACTCTTCCACCGTGTTGGTAACCCTCCAGCTCGGTGGAACGGTCGTACAGGTTATAGAAGCTGTTCTTTATCTTTGCCGGCTGCTTCTTGAGCACATCCCAGGGGTCCATATAGAAGTTATAAAGGGTCAGTATCTGCTCTTTGCGCTGATGCAAATAGAGTCTGGCCAGGTCAGGATGAGCCACGATCATGGACATATGCCGCGGGTTGAGCCGGTCGTAGGTTTCCCGTGGAATCTTGTCGACCACTCCGGCAATAAATGCGTTGCCGTACCTGGCTATCAAGACCGCATTATCCGCCAGCAAATCGACACCAAAGTTCCATGCCTTCTTCTTGAGCCGGGTCACCATCCAGTCTTCGGGGTTGGCCTCAAATTTCACCATTTCCCGGCCGACATTGGTGGCGCTCACTCCCAGTTTCTGCATCGTCTGATCGACCTGCGCGGAAACCCGTTGCGCGCCTTCGTCAAAGGTCTCTCTGGCGGATACGATTGCCTGGCTATGCTGCTCGTGGAACCGGTCTTTGACGCCCTTAACATAAGATACGATCGGCGCACTGTATTCACTAAATGCCTTGGAATGTGGACAAGGGCCTGAGGTTCTACATATCGGGCAGTACAACTGGATCACGCCCGGCGATGGTGCGGACGCCTTGGCCTGAACCGCTTGATGAACCGCCGCGCGGGGTTGGACTGGAGCACGCGCGGTTGGAACCGGCGCGTTGACTGCGCTCAAAGTTTTCCGCGGCGCCACCGGACGTGGGGTGTAGACCGCCGGACCAGCGGGTTTCTGTTGCGCCACGGGCGGAGGCCAATGCACCGGGACCCGCTGTAACTGCGTTTTGTCTGGCAGGCCTGATTTCGGCGGCGCCACGGTCGGCAGTCTCACCATGAAGGTACCTCCAGGTCAGAGTAGCCCGGGTCTTACATTTTTGAAGCCCAGTGTTTTGGCATCATATCACAGGCGAAAGTCTCACAATGTCTGGACGGCGTTTTCAATAGTGATCTTGAGCACGGCGCGCGCCCAGCCGAACTTGGCCTTCACCTGACCGAATTCTTCTCCCTCCAGCAGAAATTCGCCTGTTCCCGTGACGAGGAATCCCGTGCCTGGTTGGCCCCGCTTTCCGGAAACTGCCCGGGCGCCAACTGTAAGCAGCACCTTGGAATTCACCGCGATGTTCTTCTGCGTCTGCCGCATTCCTCCGGCGGGAATCAGCAAACAGCCGCCGGCAACCTGGATGTAGCTATTCCACGTGTTGACCAAGTGCGGTTCAGCGCCTAACGTCGCAATGGCAGCGACGCCCTCGTGGCGCAAGACTTCAAAAAACGTTTCCGTGAGCATCAATGTCGAAGATACTATAGGCTATGGCAACTCGTCGCGATGCTCTATGCGCCGCTTTGACTCTGCTCACCGAGGCTGCCGCCAGTGCTCAAGGCAAGCCGGGCGAAGGGCGAGGCCGTGTTTTCGTGCACGACCTCCCCAACCTCACGATGGACGATTGGCAGGTGACCGTCAGCGAAGTCCCGTTTCCGCCTGGGAGGGTGGGGCAGGTACACCACCATGCTGGATTTGTTCTGGCTTACGTCCTGGAAGGCAGTATCGCCACCAAGATTTCGGGCCAACCGGAGCGGGTCTACAAGACCGGAGAGATGTTCTATGAGCCGCCGGGCAGCACCCATGAAACCTCCCGGAACGCCAGCGCGACCGAACCGGCAAAGCTGCTCGCCATGATCTTCGCCAGGAAAGGCTCGACGTTAACATCCCCGGGGCCGGCCAGCGGAGCGCGGTAAGAGGCAGGACGCGCCGGAAAGTCCTGGCGCGTAGCTTTGCAGAGCGATAATCGGAAACATGCCTGTAAGCACCGGCATCCTGACACAGCACATCGATTACAGCGCGTGGGCGACCCAACATCTGCTTCGCGCCGCGGCTCAACTCAGCGGCGAAGAACTGAATCGCGACTTCGGCACCGCCGATAAGTCGGTTCTTGGCACCCTGGTCCACATCTTCGGAGCCGACCGCGTCTGGCTCAGGCGGGTGCTGCGGCAGGAGACCGGCGGTTTTCCCGCGGCTGAAGAGCGGTCCCTTCCTTTCCTGGAGGAGGCATGGCCAAACGTCCATTCTGAATGGAAACAATGGGCCGGGCGCCTCTCCCCGGAAGCACTGGAAAGCCCAGTCGCCTATCGCGATATGAAGGGACGCGAGCACGAATCGCTGCCGTGGGAAATTGTCTTGCATTTAGTGAATCACGGCACACACCATCGCGGCCAGGTGTCTGGTTTTCTGCGCGCAATGGGCAAGACGCCCGCGCCTCTCGATCTGATAGCGTTCTACCGCGGGCGGGCGAAACCACCGGTGTAACGCCGGGAGATCTCGCTGATACGGCTGGACCAAGACGCCGGACCGGTGTACTGGTACCCCTGTCCTGTTCCTGGTCACAGAAGTAGCTCTTAAATTTGATCCAGGGCATAAGAGGTCAAAGCGCCCGTGACCCTGAGTACAAATTCGGAGTGACCATTCAGATGAACACCTTCCACCGCTTCAGTTCGCTGGCCCTGGCCCTGACGGTTCTTTTTGTGCCCGCCATAAGCGCCACCACAATTCTCAATTCGGCTCCGGGATTGGCGACGAGTCTCGGACCGCTAACCGTTGCCGTCACGCCGCACCCTTCCTGGCAACCCAACTTTCCTGTTAATCCGGGCGATCCCAGCGACGCCTCGGCGGTTTGGATTTCCTATAAACTTTCCGGCTACGGAGACTCGCAGTTCCAGCCGTTCAACGGCACGACTCCAGTGGTCTCGGTCTTTAAGGACTTTACGTCGGGCGCCGGCCAGCTCTTCCTCAAAGTCTGGGCGGACGACACCGCGGATGTCTACCTGGACGGCACGCTATTGAAAGCCGCCGTCTTTACGCAGAACACATGTTCCGGGCAGGTCATCGGATGCCTGCCTCAACACGGCGGCAACTTTGTGCTGCCCGTCACCGCCGGATCGCACCAGTTGAAGTTCAACATGTACCAGGTGGGCACGGGCGGCAACACGACCAGCAACCCGATGGGCCTTCTGTTCACCGGCACGGCGCCGGACGCGCCGGCAGTGCCGGAACCAGCCAGCGTGGCCCTGATGGGTGCGGGACTGGTCGCCGTCGGCATCATGGTTCGACGTAAGAGTTGAGGCGTTGCGGGGGCCAATCTGAATGGAGGGGCCCCCGGTAGCCCGCTACAATCGAAAGTGGTGATCAAGACCATCATTTTCGATCTGGGCAACGTCATTGTTCCGTTCGACTTCAAGCGCGGCTATACTGGCATGGCTGCGATTACCGGCAAGGCGCCGGAAGAGATTCGCCAGTGCATAGCAGACGCCGGCGTGGTCGTCCCGTACGAATCGGGCGCCATGGAAAGCAGCGAATTTGTGACCCGCGTCTGCGCCGCCTTGGGAAAGGACATCGATCACGGCACGTTCTCACGCATCTGGAGTTCGATCTTCCTGCCGGATGCGAATTTCAGCCAGGACTTTGTCGGCCGGCTGGCCCGCAATTACCGTTTGCTGATCCTCAGCAACACCAACGACCTTCACTGGAACATGGTCCGCTCCACCTATCCCGTGGTCGGCGAATTTCATGACTTCGTACTGTCGTACAAGGTCAAGGCGATGAAGCCGTCGCCGGCCATTTATCAGGCGGCAATTCAGATGGCGGGCTGCCGGCCTGAGGAGTGCTTCTTCACGGATGATGTGCCAGACTACGTCGACGGCGCCAGGAATTTCGGCATCGACGCGGTTCAATTCCAATCGGCCGGACAGATCGCCGGAGAGCTTCGAGCCCGCGGGATCGACTGCTGAAGCGGGCGGCCGCCTGCTTCAGAAACAAAAAGGCCGGCAGGGACTCGGAGGAAGATCCCTACCGGCACAAAGCCAGCCTATCGGAGGAATGCTGGCTTCTCGTACTAGACGTACGCTCTTGAAGGAGTATATCAAAAAGAGCGGAACTGTCAACAGAAATGTGGACCGAAATTCCATATTTCCTCTGAATTTTCTTCTATTAGTACTGCGCGTCCTGAAAGTCTTATAACACGACGACGGGATGATAGACGGTTGGAAGCTGAATCTCACCGATTGCGATCAACTCGCCGGAGCGCGAAAGGGCCTTCACATACTGTGACGCCGGCCGGGAGCGGAAAGGCGAGACCCGAAACTCCCGCCCGTTCCGGATTTGCGCCTCCGTGATGGGGTCCACAACCTCCACAGGAAACTCCGGGAGCAACTCCTGCGCGGGAACGAGCGCATCGCTCAAACGCCCGCCCGAGGCAAGGGCAGTGAGGTCCTCCAACGTGTGCGCCTGCGCGATGTGAAATGGACCGGATTGAGTACGCCGCAAAGACTTCAAATGGGCTCCGCACCCCAAAGTCTGGCCGGCTTCGTGCGCGATGGCGCGGACGTAGGTCCCGGCGGAACAATGGATGGACACCGCCGCTTCACTGCCGTTGAAGGACCGGAGCGTCAGCTCATGCACGGTCACCGTCACGGCGGCCAGGTCCACGGGCAGGTTCTTGCGGGCGAGTTTGTAAGCCGGCCGGCCCGCGATTTTCTTCGCCGAGACCGGTGGGGGCGTTTGCTCAAATGCGCCGCGAAAACGATCGAGCACTTGCTCCAGTTGCCCGGAAGAAAAATCGGGCGTCACCGGGTTGGTGCTCGCCGTTCCATCGGCGTCGTAGCTATCGGTCGCATAACCGAACAGCACCACCGCTTCATAGTGCTTCTCACTCTGAGTGAAGAAACGGGCCAGCCGCGTGGCCCGGTTCAGCAAGACTGGCAGCACGCCTGTGGCCAGCGGGTCGAGTGTCCCCAGGTGGCCCACAGCCTTGGTATTAAATATCTTGCGAAGCCGGTT
>JADZCI010000047.1 GCA_020851655.1 Bryobacterales bacterium | reverse complement strand
TGCGTCGGCCTGGCGATGACGATTTTCGAGTCGTGGCACAGTTCGCGCGCTTTCGGCAAGGAGTTGGAATTGCCGCTGGTCAAACGCCTGGCCGAGGTGCTGGCGGTGTGCATCGCCGTCTACCTCAGCATTCGCTTTCTCGACCTGTGGCATCGCCGCGCGCTGTCCTCTCTGGATCAGCCGGGGATTGAGCGGTGGCTCTTCATGCTCGAGATCTTCCTGATGGCCATCCCCATGCTCCTGTTGTTCCGCGCCAAGGTCCGGGCCAATCCGGGCGCCATTTATGCGTCGGTGACTATGTTCCTGCTGGGGTTTGTGACCAACCGGTTGAATGTGAGCGTTACGGGTCTGGAGTCGGCTTCCGGCGTGCGCTACATCCCAAAATGGACTGAGATTGTCGTCACCTTGGGGTTGATTGCGCTCGGGTTTGCGATCTTCCGGTTCGCCGCCAAGAGCCTGCCGATTTTCGCCGAGGAGAAGCATCCGGCTCAGGCTATCGCGCCGCTCCGGAGCGAAGCGGTCTGGGAGCCGGTGTTTGCCAAGACTGCTGGAGAAGCCGCGCCTGGAGATTAATGGCCGATCAAACAGCACCCTTTCGCTGGACCCGGTTCGGGCTCGCCGCGAAGCTGGCGGGTTGCCTGGTTGCTGTCGCTGTCCTGTTCTTTGCCACGTTCGGTTACGTCCAACAGCGCCTCGAGCAGCGTCATCTCGAGGCGCTTGTTTCCTTGTCGGCCGAGCGGACGTCGGACCTCATTCGCACGACGGCCTGGCAGCAGATGTTGCGGAACGACCGCGAGCAGTTGTACCGCATGATGCACGACCTGGCGAGCGAACCGGGCATTCGCCTGGTTCGAATCTTCAACAAGGAAGGCCGTATCGCCCAGTCGACGAACCCGGCCGAAATCGGAACGATGGTCGACAAGCAGGCGGAAGCCTGTTATGCCTGCCACGCGCAACGTCAACCTTTGACCAAGCTGGCGCGGAAGGAGCGGGCGCGCATCTTCGCCGAAGCGAGCGGGAAGCGGACCCTGGCGGTGATCCGGCCCATCGAGAACCACAAGGACTGCTGGACGGCGTCTTGCCACGTCCACCCGGCCGGGCAGCGCATCCTGGGAGTCATCGATGCCCACCTGGCGCTGGACGCCGTCGATACGCAACTGGCCGAGTACCGCTCGCAAATGCTCAACTACTTTGCCGGCGCGACCGTGCTCTTGTCGCTCTTTTCGCTCGTGTTCGTCTGGCTGGTGGTCCACCGTCCGATCAGCGATCTGATGACGGGGATCCGGGCGCTGGCGCGCGGCCAACTCTCTTACCGTTTACCGGTCCGGTCTCGTGACGAGATCGGTCAACTCGCCGATTCGGTCAACCACATGGCGTCGGAATTGGACGAGGCGCACCGGCAGGTGACGGAGTGGGCGCGGACGCTCGAAGACCGGGTGCGGTCGAAGACGGCCGAGTTGGAACGCGCGCAGAAAGGGCTCATTGCTTCGGAAAAGATGGCCTCCCTCGGCCGCCTGGCGGCCACGGTCGCCCACGAGGTCAACAACCCGCTGTTCGGAATGTTGACGTATGCGCGTCTGACGCGGAAGGACCTGGAAAAAGCGGAGCTTTCCGGCAGCACGCGGCAGCGGGTGAACGAACACCTCGGAATCATTGAGCGCGAGAGCCGGCGGTGCGGCGACCTGATGCGCAACCTGCTGACGTTTGCGCGTCAAACCCCGCCGCAACGCGCGCCGATGAAGGTCGAAACGGTGGTCCAGCGGGCCGCGGAACTGGTTCAGCACCAGTGTGACCTCGCCGAGATCGAACTGGCCAGCCGGTTGGCGCCGGACCTGCCGGAGATCTCCGGCGACCCTTCACAGATCCAGCAGGTGCTGGTCGTGTTGCTTTCCAACGCCATTGACGCACTAGGCAAGGGCGGCCGGATCACAATTTCCGCGCAGAGGCTTCCGGGCTTTGAAGGCGTTCAGATCGCGGTGGCCGACACCGGCCCGGGCATCTCCTCGGACCTTCAGGCGCAAATCTTCGAGCCGTTCTTTTCAACCAAGGAAAACCAGCATCGCACGGGGCTTGGCCTGGCCATAGCCCGCAACATCGTGGAGCGTCATGGAGGCGTCCTGACCGTTCAATCCGAACTCGGGAAGGGGGCTGAGTTTGTCGTTCAACTTCCACTCGAAGCGCCGCCGGAACCGGCGTCCTCGCTTGCCGCTATCGAGATCACCGCGCCGGGAGGGGCATCATGAGCCGAGGCAGAATCCTGATTGTTGACGACGACCCGGTGGTCCGTGATTCGCTTGGCAAGTGGTTTGAGAGCGAAAACTACGAGGTAGCCGTCGACTCCGACGCGCGCAGCGCTCTGGACCGCCTGGCGCGAGAGCGTCACGATCTTGCCCTGGTGGACATCAAGATGCCCGGCATGGATGGCATCGAACTGCAAGCCCGCATGCGGGAGATCGACCCGGAAACGCCGGTGATCATCATGACCGGCTACGCCTCGGTCGATACGGCGGTCCGCGCGCTCAAGAACGGGGCCTATGACTACATCACCAAGCCGTTTGATCCCGACGAGCTGGTCCATCTCGTATCGCGAGCGTTGGAACACCGCGCCGCCACGCGGGAGGTCGCCAAACTCAAGGAGAACCTCGAGGAGATCTTTCCGCAAACGCAGTTGATCGGACAAAGCCCGGCGATGAAGCGGGTCATCGAACTGGTGGAGACGGTCGCGCCGACCGACGCCACCGTGCTGATCACCGGCGAAAGCGGTACCGGCAAAGAGATTGTGGCTCGTGCGATTCACGCGCACAGCCCCCGCCGGTTCCATCCCATGGTGGCCATCCACTGCGGAGCACTGACCGAGACGTTGCTCGAAAGCGAACTGTTCGGGCACGAGAAAGGCGCCTTTACCGGGGCGCAGGCGCGCAAGAAGGGCAAGTTCGAAGTAGCCGATGGCGGGACCGTTTTCCTGGATGAAATCAGCGACATCAGCCTGAAGACGCAAACCGATTTGCTTCGCGTGCTACAGGAAAAGGAGATCGTGCGTGTCGGCGCCACGCAGAGCTTCAAAGTGGACTTCCGGGCCATTGCGGCGTCAAACCGGAGCCTGGCCAAGTTGGTCGCCGAAGGCACCTTCCGGCCCGACCTCTATTACCGCCTGAATGTCTTCAACATCGACATCCCGCCCTTGCGTGGCCGCCGCGAAGACATTCCGCTGCTGGTCAATCATTTCCTGACGAAGTTCTCGATTGCCATGAACCGTCCGGCACAGCGTGTGAACACCCAGGCCATGGAAATACTGGTGGACTACGGCTGGCCCGGTAATGTGCGCGAGTTGGAGAACGCCGTGGAACGGGCGCTTCTCATGAACCGCGATCCGGAGATCCGGCCCGAGGACTTCCCGTTTCAGATGAACCGCGCCCCAGGCAACGGCGTGGGCCGGCGCCTGGAAGATGTCGAGCGCGTTCACATCGAGCGCGTGCTGGAGGAAACGCGGTGGAACCTCTCGCGCGCCGCGCGGATTCTCGATATAGACCGCACCACCCTCTATAACAAGATCCGCCGTTACGGGTTGCGCGAGACGCCCCCCGCGGGCGCCCCGAGGCAGTAATACGGCGCTGTGCAAACCATCCACCTGCTGGCGGTCGGATCGGTTCCCAACGGCATGCTGGACCGCCTGGCCGCGGGCCTCGCGCGGACGCTTAGGGTTTCGTGCCGCGTCGAAAAGACGGTTCTCGACGCCGCCTTTGCCGCTGATATCGAACGCGGCCAATACTATTCGACGGCGATTATCGCCAGGCTGTTCTCGGCCAATCCGCCTGCCGGACACGTGTTGCTGGGCGTGACCACGCTGGACCTCTACGTCCCGATCTTGACGTTTGTCTATGGCGAAGCCCAGGTTTCCGGACCGTGCGCGGTGGTTTCAGGTCACCGGCTGCGAGAGGAGTTCTACGGGTTGCCCGCGGACGCCACAAAGCTTGATGCCCGTCTCCTGATTGAAGCCTTGCACGAGATCGGACACACACAAGGATTGCGCCACTGCCAGGACTGGTCTTGCGCCATGGCATCGTCGCACTCGATTGAGTTGCTCGATCTCAAGCAGGCCGGCTATTGTGCGGAGTGCGCGGCGCGCATGGAAGGCCGCTCCTGAACCTACCAGTACCCGTCGAAAGGGCTGCTAAACACAATGTAGCTTGACTACGCCGGATATCGGAATACAATCAACCCAAAGTCAACCTGTCTTTGACTTCGCCGAGCCGGACGCCGTGACTGGAGGAGGGTAGCCGGCTCGGCCGCCAGGTGCGCTGGCGGTGCTCTCCAACTGGCGCCGGCCTAAAGTGCACACATCCGTGGGCTGACATTTCCTCCTGCCGGCTCACGGGCAAGCTTATTCGTAACGGAGAGCCTCGACGGGGTCGAGGCGCGCGGCTTTTGTGGCGGGCCACAGGCCGAAGAACAGGCCCACTCCAACGGAGACGGCAACTCCCAGGGTGGCTGCCCAGACCGGCACACTGGTCGGCAGGGAGGGGAAGACCAAACCCACGGCGCGGGAAATCAGCCATCCCATCAGCATCCCGAGCACGCCTCCGATACCGGTCAGGACCGTCGCTTCGGTGAGAAACTGCACGATGATATCGATCCGCCGCGCGCCGACGGCTTTGCGGAGCCCGATTTCCTTGGTTCGTTCGGTGACCGAGACGAGCATGATGTTCATGACTCCGATCCCGCCGACCAGCAGCCCAATCGAACTGAGGACGACCATGACGAGCGCCGTGACCGACATGACCTGGCGGAAATCGGCGATCATCTGTTCGGCGGTGGACAGCGAGAAGTTGTCGGGGGCGTTGTAGGCAAGACGCCGTTCCTGCCGCAGCACGCCCCGAACCTCGTCCATGGCCTTGGCGATCAAGCCGTGTTTGGCGGTGATCACGAGCATGTGATCGTCGGCGCCGGGATTCAACTTGCGCATGGTGAAATACGGGAGCAAGACGCGTAAATCCTGCTGGCCCGGAAAAGAATTCGCCGGCCGGTTCATGACGCCGATGACGGTGTAGGTGTGGCCGTCAACCTCAAGAGGCTTCCCGATGGCCTCCATGCCCGAGTAGAGCTGCTTGTAGATATCTTCCCCGATCACGGCCACGGCGACGCGGTGCTGGTTTTCGAACTCGGTGAAGAAGCGCCCCTCCTTCATCTCCGCCTGGCCACCCAGCGCGTAACGCTCTTCGGTGCCGCCGAGGTCGATATTGTACACGTCGTTGGACTGGTACTTGGCCCGGTGGAACGTGTTGCGAGCAGGGAACAGATACGGACTCACGTATTCGACCGACGGGCAGCGGTCCCGGATCGCATAGGCGTTTTCCAGCGTCAGCACTTTCCTTTTGCGCTCTTCGAGCGGAGTCCGGCCAAACCGTACGCCGGTCGACCACTTAAGGGCGATGATTGTGTCGGTGCCAAAGCTCTTGAGGATATTTGTAATGGCGCCGTCGAGACCAGTGAGAATGGACCCGACGCCGATAATGGTGCCCGTTCCGATGATGACGCCGAGTACGGTGAGAAAGGCGCGAAGCTTATGCGCGCGGACCGCGTTCAAGGCAATGCCGACGCTCGCGCTCGTGGTGCGGGCGTACTGTTTGCTTTGCGCCGCCGGGGCATGGGCCGGGAGCCGCAGCGCGGGATTGTTGTCCATTTCCATCTCTACTTCTCCGCTCTCAACGCTTCAATCGGGTCCAACCGGGCGGCGCGCTGCGCGGGATAGATACCGAAGAACAAGCCGACGGCCGCCGAAATCCCCACACCGGCTGCCACGGCAGTCAATGGCAGTTCCATGGGCACCGGGGTGAAGCTGCGAACCACTAGTGCCGCAACCCAGGCAATCCCGACCCCGATGACTCCTCCCATGAGAGCCAAGACCGACGACTCGATGAGGAACTGGTTGAGAATGTCCTGCCGCCGCGCGCCGATCGACTTGCGGATGCCGATCTCCTGGGTGCGTTCCGTCACCACGGCCAGCATGATGTTCATGATCACCACTCCGCCAACGACCATGAAGACGGACACGATGCCGACGGCGGTTCCGGCAAGCGCGCGCGTCAGTTGATCCCAAGCGTCGAGAATCGAATCGGAAGTGACGATGCTGAAGTTATCGTCGGCGCCCGGCGCCACGTGCCTGCGGGCGCGCAACAGAGCCCGGACTTCGTCCATCGCCTGATAAAACGTTCCGTGATCGTGCGCCTGCGCAGCATAGGAGATCCAGCGTTTGTTGCCCCAGATCTTGAAGAAGCTGCGGATCGGAATTTGGACGAAGTTGTCCTGCGATTGCCCGAACACGCTGCCCACCTTCTTGGCAACGCCCACCACTTGGAACGGCAGGCCCGCCACACCAATCGTCTTGCCTATCGGGTCGGTATTGGGAAAGAACTGGTCCTTTACGTCGTGGCCGATGAGGACGACCATGCGGTGGTTTTCGTCCTCGGTTTCGGTGAAGTAACGCCCGGTTTCAACCTGTACATTGGTTAGCACGCTCAGGTTGGCGGTTCCGCCGGTGACGTTCACCTCTTCCATGCGTTGCTGCCCGAAATTGACGGGCGCCTGTGTGTTGCTGCGCATGCCGATGTCGCGCAGGAGCGTGACGTGGCTGCGCAGGAACTCGTATTCCTCGATGCCCAGTTCCGGGTTCTTCTTCAGCAGCTCGAGGAACTTCTTTGGACTGAAATCGCCGAGGAATGCCATGCGCACCACCACAAAGCCGTCGGCGCCCATGTCGGCGATCTTCTCGGCCACATAAACGTTCATGCCGTTGATCACGGACATAACGGCAATGAGTGTCGCCGTGGCGAGAATGATGCCAAGCAGGGTGAGAAAACTTCGCAGCTTCGAGGCGCGCAGCGATCCGATCGCCATGCCGAACGCCTCGCCCATAGACGCACGAGTGCTCATCTATAAGGTTGAGACGGGCAGAACAGCCCTTTTGTTCCGAATCTCCTCAATCCATTGGAGTAATACGCCATCCAGCCAAAATCGCGGGGTGCGGCTGGCGATGAAGCCCAAATGCCCGCCATGATCCACTGGGCATACTGTTACGTGGGAATTGGCTTGCAGCGGACCGGACTCGAATAGGTGGAACGGAATCAACGGATCGTCCTTGGCTTGGACGACAAGGGTGGGAACCGCGATCGAATCGATGAACCGCCACGAGGATTGGGTTCGATAGTAGTGATCGGCGGTGCCGAAGCCGAAGTGCTGGGCGGTGAAACGGTCGTCGAAATCGTAGACTGTCCAAGTCCGGTCCAGCCCCTCGATCGGGAACCGCTCCGGCGACGCGAGATGCCGCCCGCGGTAACTGCTTCGCAGACTCAAGACAAAGCGCAACTCGTAGATGCGGTTCTGGAATTCGTGCAGTTTCCGGACGCAGGCTGCCAGGTCGATTGGCGTTGAAACCGCGATGACGCCCGCTACTTTGGCGCCGGCGGCTTGCGCGAGCTCCCCGGCGGCTTTAAGCATTACATTACCGCCCAGCGAGTAACCAATTAAAAACAAAGGACCGGGGATTCGATCAAGTAGATAGATTACGTCTTCGGTCAAGCCTGAGTTGTAGAGCGTGTCGGTCAGTTGTTCGGTTCCGCCGCAGCCGCGCATGTTGAGGCGATGCACGTGATACCCGGCTTCGCAAGCCGATTGCGCCATTGAGACCATGTAGCCGCTGGCGCTAGAACCCTGTAGACCATGCAGCAGCAAGAGATGCCCCTTGGGCGCCGCCTTGTCAGGACAGTTCTCGTGCACGAGCACCTGAGTGCCGGGCGCCGTCTGGTAGAGCGAAGCCTTGGTGGGGAAGCGCGACTCGTCGATGGCGCGTCTCCAGAAGTTGCCTGCCAGGGTAGCCAGATGAGGATGGCGGAATAGAGGCCGGAACGGATCCAACCCTTTCAGTGTAGATGCCCGGGCCGGGTTGGTTCTAGTCGGAGAGCGACTCGTTGCCGAGCATGGAGGAATCGAGCGACTTGCGCGCCAAGTCCTCGGTGAGGATGATTGCCTCGGCTAAATCCCGCATCGAGCGCCGCAGGCGCCGGCTTTCATTATGAAGCCGGAGGTAAGCCTCTTCTTCGGTGAGGCTGAACTTCAACTGGAGAATGCCTTTGGCGCGTTCAACCAGCTTGCGGGTTTCCAACTGCCGCTTCATTTCCAGCGCTTCTTCCTGGAGGCGTTGGTTCTCCACTTCGAGCCGGGCGCGCGATAGTGCGCCGCCCATCTGCTCGCCGACGAAGGTCAGCAGGGAGATTTCCTCGGAGGTGTGCTGGTGAGGCTGGCGGTGATGAACGTTGATGACGCCGGTGATTTCTCCGGCGGCGACCAGGGGTACGGAAAGAAAGGCTTCATAGGTATCCTCCACCAGCGCGGGAAAGCGCAGGAAGCGCTGGTCGGCATTGGCTTTCTCCGATAACGCGACAGCGGATTTGTGTTCAGCCACCCAACCTGTTACGCCTTCGCCCATCCCGATGCGCAGCGTCCCGATTTCGGCGGCATGCGGGACCTGTGAGGCCATCAGGACAAATTCGTTGGCATTGGCGTCAAAAAGGTAGACTAGGCAGGCATCGCAACCGGTAACCTGGGCGGTGATGCCGACGATTTCGCCGAGCATCTCGCTGGTGCTGATCTCCGAACTAACGATGTTGCTAATCCGATGAAGAATTGAGACTTGTGTGGTATCTGGCATCATAGCCGTCGCACCGGCCATCTTCCTGTAGGATAAGAACTGGTTGTACTAGGGTCCAATCGAAACTTTCTATCGGCGCTATTGGCCTCAAGACGTGACCCGTTTCTACCGTGCCGTCACACTGGCGATTGCCTTGGCTTTCAACGCCGCCATGCCGCATGCGGCCACCTGGACCCGTGTCGCCTCAGGCAAGTATGAAGTCCTCACCGACGGTCCGGCCAAAGAAGCGGAGCGCGCCGCGCGGACTATCCGCCAGGTTGCCGGAGCGCTCACCCGGATTCTTGGTCCGCTGCCTGCCTCGGCGCCGCCGGTGCGTGTGGTGGTTTTCCGCGAGGAAAAAGAGTTCAGAAAGTTCAGCGGCAGCGCCATCACGCGCGGTTTCTTTCAAAGCAGCGCGGAACGCGACTACCTGGTTCTGAACCTTTCGGTGTGGTTGAAGGATCGCGTACTGAAGCACGAGATGGGCCACCTCTTTCTGGTGCATACGACGGGTCCGCTGCCGCAATGGCTGGAAGAAGGCACTGCGGAATTTTTCTCCAGCCTCCAGGTTGGAGGCGGAAAGGCGCTGGTTGGCCGGGCGATCGAGTCACACGTCGAACTGCTGAACCGCGACCGGTGGATTCCAGCTTCCCGCCTCCTGCAAGTCACGAAGGCCGATCCCGAGTTCAACCAGGAGCATCAAGCGGGAATGTTTTATGCCGAGAGTTGGGCCCTGGTACACATGCTGCACCACCATCCGGAGTATCGAGGCAGGATGGCGTCGCTCACTACGGCGATCTCCGAGGGCCTGACCTCCGAGCAGGCTCTAACCAGGATCTACAGCCAGCCGCTGGCCCGGATTTTCGACGACCTGCGACGCTATGTCGCCGGGCGGAGATTTGCCGTGAGTGAGCTGGCATTGCCCGCACTCCCGCTCGGCAACGTGGACGGAAGCGCGTTGGGCGAGACCGCGACAATCGAGGCGCTGGCCGAACTATACACCGCCGTGGGCAACCCGGACGGCGCGCGAGAAATGTATGCCAGGCTGGTCAAGACGACGCCGGACAACAGCCAGGACCGGTGGAGCGCCAGCGGCTTCTTGGCGCTACGCGAGGGCCGCACACAGGACGCCGTCGAGAGTTTCCGGCGTTCAGTGGAAGCAGGCAGCCCGAACGCGTCGGTGCACTTTGAACTGGCGATGCTTCTGCGCGGCGCCCGGCGGAGCGACGGTGAAGTGGAGCCGCTGTTGAAAGCCGCTACCAAACGCAATCCCGCGTTTGCCGAGGCCTGGTATCAGTTGGGTTTGCTCCAACTCCGGCAGCGCGATGTGGAGGGCGCGGTCGAATCGTTTCGGAACGCGGTGAAGATTCTGCCGCGCCAAGCCCCATTCTGGGACGGTCTGGCGCGCGCTTACGCCGCCGCGGGCGCCCGAGAATCTGCCAAGGAGGCCGCCTGGCGCGCAGCCGAGGCCGCCGAATCCAACGAACAGCGGATGAGCGCGCTGGGCCTGATGAGAGAGTTGCAGAGGGCGCGAAATCCAGAGATGAAGCGTTCGGACGATGTACGCACTCCACCGTCGTGGAACCGGCGGCGCGGCGATGCGACCGCGGCCGGCACCCTCGTGCAGGTCGATTGTTCCGGGCCGGTGTTGGTGTTCGTTGTCGAAACCGGGGAGCGCAAACTGCGGCTGGTGGCCGCCTCGCCGGCCTCGGTTCAGGTGGACGGCGCAACGGAAGCTCGGGACTTTCCGTGTGGCGGCGGGTTGAAAACGCCGGTGAGCGTCGAGTATGTCGAGTCGTCCAAAGAACTGACGGCGATTCGTTATCAGTAAATCGAAGCAAAGCCAAGGGAGGGCGAAGCGTGGAAGGCTGGGTTTATGTGATGAACGACGGAGGAGGGACGCCGAACGTGGTCCGGAGCAGTCCCGGCAAGGTTTACGTGGCGGCCGGGCAGGCGGGCGAGTACATTGTGACTTTTGCCGCCGAGTTTACGCGCCTGGCGTGTGTGGCTTGCCTGAACAACAGCGCCGGGTTTGTCACGGCAATCCCGGGGGACTTATCTGGCCTTGCGCACAACCAGGTTCGAGTCCTGACCTTTAACATGGGTGGCCAATTGGTCAGCAACCTCGACTTCACCCTGGAAGTTGCGTGTTGCCCTGACGAGAGCTAACGGCCGGTCATCGCGGCGCCGGACAAATGATAGGATCGAGTTGCACCCTCGCGGAGGAGGGAACAGGGGTCACACACTAGACGTGTCGACAAAAGTTCTCCATATTCTTCAATACTCGCTACCCTCACTGGTCGGCTATACCGTGAGGACCGATGGCCTGTTGCGCGGACAACTGGCCCATGGAATTGATGCCGTCGCGCTCACTGGAACGCTTCAGCCTTCGGAAACCGGCGCTGAAGAAATCATCAAAGGTGTGCGGTACCTGCGCACGCGCTCCGGGACGGAGGAACACAGGCACGGGCTCCGCCAGTGGAAGATATTCCGTTCATTTACCAGGAGAATCGGCGCCGCGATCCGCGATGAACGCCCGGATCTGCTGCACGTTCACTCGCCGGCCTACAACGGGCTGGCGGCGCTGGTTGTTGGAAAGCGCCGGCGGCTGCCTGTGGTCTATGAGCTGCGCGGTCTGTGGGAAGACGCCGCGGTCGACCAGGCGAAAATCAAGGCCGGTTCTCTCTACTACAACCTGGGGCGCGGCCTGGAAACTTTCGTGCTCCGCCGCGCCGCCGCGGTGGTGACCATCTGTAATGGTTTGCGAGAGGAGATTGTCGCGCGAGGTGTGCCGCGCGAACGCGTCTTTGTCGCCGGCAACGGGGTGGATACCGATGCCTTTCAGCCGGCGGTCCGCGATGCCGCGATGGCCGAAGCCCTGGGATTCAAGGAGACGGATGGTCCGGTGTTCGGCTTCATCGGATCCCTGTTCCGCTATGAAGGCATCGAGGAGTTTCTGGACGCGATTCCTCCCGTCAGGTCGCGTTATCCGAACGCCAGGTTCCTCATCGTCGGCGGAGGCGAGCGGGAACAGCAGGTACGCGAACGCGCCGCGGCTCTATGCGATGGCGTGAAGTATCTGCCGAAGGTTCCGCACAGCGAGGTGCACAAGCTGTACTCGGTGTGCGACTGCCTTGTGTATCCGAGACGCAAGAACCGGATTACCGACCTGGTGACGCCGCTGAAGCCCCTGGAAGCGATGGCGATGCGGAAGGCGGTTGTGGCGAGCGATGTCGGCGGCCATCGGGAATTGATCCAACACGAGCGGACCGGGCTGCTGTATCGCGCCGATGATGCCCGGGACTTTGTCGAAACGCTGTGCCGGGCCGCATCCGACCGTGATGAACTCCTCCGTCTCGCCGACCAGGGCAGGGAATTCGTGTTGACGCAACGCAACTGGAGGAAGACCGCCGAGGCCTATCTGGATGCGTATGCGCTCGTCCTGGGCCGGCCCGTCTCCACACCCATCCCGGCGGCGGAAGCCTTGGGCGACTAGTCAGCGCCGGGCTGCCCCAGCGCCTTGGCGGCTTCGCGCAGCACCTCGAAAGCGTCGGCCACATACAGCACGTCCGCCTTTCCGCGCGCCCAGCCGCAGTTGGGATCGAGGTTGATGGCGCGGCGTTCGTTGACAAAGCGCCAGCCGACCACATGGGGCTCTTCGCCGTGGCAGCAACTCGCCAGCCCCTTCCTGTGCCGTGGTGTGGAACCGGTTTGGCCCACCTGGTGCAAGTGGGTAAGAAAGGGAAGCACCGCCTGCCCTTCACCACTCTGGTCGACCAGCGACTTGCTGCTTCCAAGCGATGCGCCGGTGCGATTCACGAATTGCAGAATCAACTCCGACGCTTCACTCGTGCGGACGGCGCCGTCCTTCTGCTTCTTGGTCCATCCGGCGCCGGCGACAAACAGCAGCGCGGCGTCGGGACGGATTGTCTGCTGGCTGGCGGCTTGCGCTTCGATGCCTTCGACCTGCGTGCGTGTGGCGGGTGGCGTCACGTCGAGGCGCTCCACGGTGGCTTGGGCGGGGACGCCCTGCCATGGATCACCCGACCCTGGTTCCCGCAGGATGATCCACGGCGTTGCGGCGCGTGCCAGCGTCACTTCGATCCGCTGCCGGTAATACCAGCGGCGCACCGACCCGGGCGAGATGTCCACCGCGTGAGTGTCGATGGCGCCGCCCACACGTTGCGCGACTCCGGGCAGCGCGCGCTGCCAGCGGTGTGTGCAGGGCGCGATGGCCAGCGCTGCGCCGGATGCGCGTATGAGCGCTTCGGCCGCCGCCGCGTCGGTTGCGTATCGCGACACCGAGTAAGGCTCGCCTTCCACGGCCAGGAACCGCGCGCCGCAGCCGCCGATCGAGTTGGCCGCTTCCTGCGCGGCGGCGCCTACCAGTCCCACGGTGAGGGTGTCCCCGAGCTTGGTGGCGCAGCACAACGACTCCAGGCCGGCCTTGCTGATCGGAGTTTCGAGGATGACGAGTATCATTGGGTGATCCACTCCACGATTTCGCGCGCGATTTCGGCGGCGGGCTTGTCTTTGACGATGACGGTCTGGCGGATCTGCTTTGGGAGGCTGACGTCGAGGAATGTGCAGCCCGCGCCCGCCGGCGCCGGCTTGGCCTTTTGCAAGGCGGGCATCAGCAGCCGGCCGTTGGCCATTCCCGTGGGTGGATGATTGGGTGGCTCCGGCAAGTGCCCTGTGGCCCAGGCGAGCATGGCTGGCAGTCCCGAGCAGAGCGATACCTGCTGCCGCCCGCCCTCCAGCCGCTCCCAAACCCTCAGCGAGCCGCCGTCGCGCACCTCCAACTGATCGACGGCCAGAAACTGCTCGGTAATCCCCAGCAATGCGCCCACGCGCTGCATGGTCGTGCCGGCGCCTCGAGTGGCTGACTCCCACCCGCCAAAGAGAAGCAGCCTGGACAGGTCGAGCCCGGCAATGGTCCGAATCGCCGCCGCTAGCGCTTCGGCCACATCCGCCGAATCGGTAAAGCCGCCCGGCGGGCCATCGAGCGGCACGAGTTCAAACGGCAGCTTCTGAGCGACCGTCATCATCACTTGTTGCAGCTTGGCTTTCGGCGCCATGCTGACTACCCAGACTTTGGCGCCGGGGTTCAGTTTCGCCAGGTGGCCGGCTTCGTACAGCGCGTGCGCCGCCCAGGGGTCGAAGACATGCGGCAGCATCATCTCGTTCTTCAGCGCGGGACCGGGAACCGGTTCCAGCGTTTGGAGAGGGTCCGGCGCGATACCGCCGCAGACGACGATTTGGTAACTCACGTTTCTTAGTTCTCCGCTGAGTGGAAGCCGCCTGGACCGGCGGCGAAGGCGATGTTGTTGCCGGGGCAGTTCCAAAGGCAGGCCCCGCAGTGGACACACTTTTCGCGTTCGAATGCCGGAACCTTGGTCTCGCCCGCGTGGATGGCTTGGCCGGAGCACATTTCGATGCAGGTCCGCTGCCGGCATTCTTCACACAAAACAGCGTCGCGGAATAGGACGTGGTCTTCGGCGCCGGCCGGCGCCTGAACCTTGCCGCCCATCAGCAAAGCGTCCTGGTGTGTAACCAGGAGCTGCCCATCGTATTGGATGGCAGGCCAGCCGCAAGCATCCATCAGCGCGTCGTGCAACGAGATTCCCGCCGCGGCGCACTGCTTTTGAATCTCGACGATCCGATGGGGGCTCAAGCGGCCGGAATAATACTCTTTGAGGGTGCGGCGCTTGACGTCGCCTGAAGGCCAGTGCAGCCGCCCGCGCGTAAACCCGGCCAGGGCCATGCCAAGGAAGCCTTGAATCACACCCCGCGCGAAGCCATTGCGGGCCTTCTCCGCCACCAGGTTTTCGCGCTCCAGCCAGCTTGTGCGCCGCCGCGCCACGTAGGTGGCTTCCAGATTCTCCCTGGTGAACGGCTTCTTCTCCCGGAGAAGAACGAGCACCGCTTCGGCCAACTGTGTGCCCGTTAGCCACGCCTCGTCCACGCCCGAACCGGTCAGCACGTTGGTGCTGCCCGAGCCCTCACCGATTCGCGCATAGCCATCACCGGCGAGAAACGGCTCGCCCCGGCGTCCGGACTCGAGCAGCGACTTGGCGCCCCAGCTTTTCATCCGCCCACCTCTCACGTAGCGCCAAAGGTAAGGATGCTGAATGAAGTGCTGCAGGTAGCGGTACGCCGTGCGAACCGGATTCTCGAGCCAGGAGGGCACGAAGATTCCGGCTGAGGCGATCCGGTCAGGGTGCGTGTAAAAGAAGCCAAAGATCTCAGGCTCCGGGTAGCCGAAGGTGTGTATGACGGTCCCGGGAGCGAGGGTGGTGTCTTCGGGCAGCTCGATGACGAGCTTCATGCCCACGGCCCACTCGTCCCGCACGTGGCCTTCGGGCAGGCCGAACTCTTCGTCCAGCCGGCGGCCGGCGGCGCCATAGGGTCCGTCGCCAACGACGGTGAGCGCGCCGCGCACCCCGGCGCCGTCCGCGGCCAGCACCACACCGGAAACTCTGCCTTCCTCGATGAGAGGCGCCGAAACGGGCGCCGACGGCCAGATTTGCGCCAGACCCGACATCAGCACCTGTTGCCCGGCCCACTGGTTGAACTGCCCGATCGAAAGGACGAAACCATCGTGCTTCTGAAGAAACCCCGGGATGTAGGGCAGTTCAATGGCGCCGTGTTCCGCGGCGATCTTGAGGATCCCGTCCGCGGCGCGCAGCATCGCCGGCCGCCGGCTGGCGCCATGGGGGTCGAGCAGGTAGACAAGGCTCTCGGAGGTGACCGGCGCCGCCATGGGCACCGCGTCCGGATCGAATTCGGGGAAGGAAGCGCGTATCGCGCGAGCGCGTGTGACGACTCCGGAGACCCCAAACGAAATGTCGTCGGCGCGCTCGTAGCAGATGACCTGCGGAGGCAGGCCCGGCATGGCCGCGCTTTCCAGCCCCTCCTCGCTCAAACCGCGGGTGAGCGTGGTCAGGAAACCGCCCATCGCGGGACCGAAACCCACGCACAGGATGTCGGCATCCAGGTTCATGCCGGATAGTCCAACGCCGCCGGAATCATCACCTTTTGCAGCGCTTGCGCGGCGCGATTCTTGGCAATCATGAATCCGCTCATGCAGCCGTGCACTTTCGTGCTGAGACGATTGAAGTCGGCCAGGCCGCTCATGTCAACGCACGGTCCAGCCTTGTCTGGGACGCGGCCGTCTTCGTAGACGAAGTCCGAAGTGAATCCCGATGCGCCGGGCACCACGCTTTCGATGCCGATTAGCTCTTCTTCCTGGTAGCAGGAGTGCCCCGCACCTTCCCATGACGGATGCGCCCTGTGTCCGAAGACCAGTTCAGAGCAAACGCGATTCACCTCACCGGCGGCCCGGGCCGCCTGGATGTGGCAAAGGTCGGTCAGGAACTGAACTGTCGCTTCCAGGCCTTCGGCGGCGCCCGGGTTGTCCGGACCTTTCTCGCGGAGTTCTTCCACGTCCAGGATCTGCGCCCGGGACGCCAGCAGCCAGCACAGCGCATCGGCCAGCGGAAATGTGACCGCCTGGCGGCTGCCCTGGAACAGCTTGATCCGCTGCAGGTAGTTGAGGGTCCAGAGCCACAACTCCATGGCCGAAGCCAGAGTGCAGGCACCGGCGCCGGGGCGGCGGCTCGCGATCTTCCGCATTTCGCCAATCCAGAGGCGGAATTGCTCGAGGAAGATTTCGTTGGTCATGGTGACGGTCAACTGCCTGCGCTGCACCGCCTCGGGGCCCTCATAAGTTGCTTCCAACTGAGCGTCCATCCACTTGTAGCCGAGAAAACCCGGGCAGTCTTCGGTGATCCCGTAGCCGCCCATCAAGCTGACCGCTTCGCGCATGGTGTTGGCGCCGTGACCGGTGTTCCACAACTTGCAGGCCGGACAATGCACGTTGGCCTGCGCATCGAGGATCAGGTATTGGAGAACCGGATCGCCGGCGCCGGTCTTGAGCGCGGCAATCGCGTCCCCTTGCTTGCGTTTGAGGAACTTGAACGCGGCCATCGATCCGCTGACGCCCGCCGCTTCCAGCACCTCGTCCTTGCGTTTCTCGATCGGATCCAATTCGTCGAACAGACGCGCCGCCTGGAAGCCGAGCGATGCGCTGGCTTCGCCCGTTGCCCAGATGTCGAGCAGGCGGTGCACGACATCCTCTTTCTGTTGCAGGCCGAGTTCGAAGCGGGGAGAACCCGGTGACACGGCGCCACTGCCGCGGAAGCGGTCGCGATGATAGCGGATCAGCGGCTCAACCGCCGATAGCAGCTTCGCGCTGGTCATCAGGGCGACGGTGACGCGGGTGCGCCGGAAGACCGCCTCGATGATTTCGCCGTGGCTGTAGCGGGGCAGAATCACGCCGTTTTCCACACGGTAGCCGCCCACGATCCGGCTGGCGGGAACCTTCAGTTGAAAGACCGGATCGCTGGTGGAGGAAAGCTGGTGGACCAGTTTCCTGGTCGGGGTTCCGCGGTCGAAGATGCCGGGGTCGGTCTCTTCGAGGATGACCATCAGGCTTCCTTGAATCCTCGGATCATCGGAATCGACGGCGGCGGTGACGAAATTGGCGAAGCCCATATTGGTGATGAAGCGCCCGCGCTTGCTTACTTCCAGGAGCGGTTCGCCTCCATCGGGCCATTCCGCGATGCGGACCTTTCCCGAGAGCAAGCCGGTCTCCACTCCGGCGAACGGAATCGGTTCGGTCAGCGCGAAGGAGCCCCGTTTGGGTTCGTCTGGTCCGCCGGGCGCCGCCAGCGCCATGTAGCGGGAACGCTGTTCGGGAGTGCCGCGTTCGTGGATCGGAGAGAGCGCCAGACAGCCTGCCAGGCTACCTGTCGCGGCTCCGGCATCCACCCAGGCGAGCTCGAAGGCAATCAGCGCCAGCGCGAGGTTCTTCGGCCCTTCCAGGTAGCCGCCGGCTTCCGGATCCATGTAGGCTGCCGTGATTCCGGAGTGGTCAAATTCGCGTAGCAGTTCGTTCTTTTCAGGGGTCCACTCGTGGGTCAGGCGCGCGCCTTGCGCCACCAGGCGCGCCACCGGTCCGCGCGCGACCGCTCGAACGGATTGAACCAGCATGGCCAGGTCAAAGCGGCTGGAAAACCGCCACAGAACCTGGCGTACGGCGTCACCCGGTAACGCCCGCAGGCTGTCAACAGTGGTCTGAGCAACAGAGGCTGACATCAACACCCTCCTTTACAAGTAACGGTCCCCACCCTGAACTGACGAGCAATTTCCCATCCAGTTCAGCTATTAAGCAATACAGACCTGATTATATGAAATAATGCGCCAAAGCGCACGCCGCTCATTCGCGGCGGGGTCCTGGCGGGTGAGGCAATTCACCCAGCCGGCGAAGGATTGCGACTACTTTCGCGTCGTGCGGAAGGTTCCGGAGTCGACCGGCTGCGCGCCTTCGGCGGTCACGGTCTCGTACTTGCCGGAGAGAGTGTCGCCGCCGGCTTGGCCGGTCAGCGTCGAGACCAGGCTGTAACCGCCCAAGTCGAACTGGTAGGCAAGCAGCATCCTGGCTCCATCCATTTCGATCCGCGTGACTTTGCACGGAACCTCGTCCCCGTCATACGAGAAGGACGCTTCCGCCTTCCATTTACCGTCGTCTTCGGCGAGCGTGACGCGCAACGCTCCCGATTGCGACCCGCCTGCGCTGGTCCAATCGCCCTCGTACTTGCCCGCAGGCCCTGCCAGCAGAAGCGCCGCCCAAAGCACCAGATTTCCCAGCAAACGCATAGTGCCCATTGTAGGCGCTCGCGACCGCGTGTTTGCGACCCGGTAAGGCACAAAGTTTGCGACATTTCTTCTTCGTTTGCATCCAAGCGATTGTCCAAGTCAAAGAAACGCAAACTGGGAGCAGGTACGTATAATCTTGAAACTCCTGGAGTGGCAGGATGAGCTAAAACATTAGGTATGGCAATGTATATTGCTGTATTTAAGATGCTTGTCAATTCTGGAATCAGGGACTGCGTCCGTTAGGAGAGGGGACTATGAAGATGCCGTTAAAGAGTCTGTTGCTGCTGTGCGCGTGCTTGCTGCCTGCGTTTGGCGCCAAGTATGCGGGTCTTTGGCTTGAGGTGTCGAAAGAGACTGTGCCCGCGGGCGGTGTGGCGCAGGTGCGTATTACGCTGACCGAGCCCAAGCCCATCATTCGTACCCGGATGGAACTCAACTTTGACGAATCCGTGGTTGACAGTGTCGCCAACATAGGGGTATTCAGCGAAAACGGCGAAGCGGTTGGTACGGCGCTGCGGTGGGGTGGGCAGATCGATGTCGAGGTTGTGTCACCCACTGCCAACCTGGGGACTGTCGAAGAGATTCCTCTCCTCGGGCTCTCGATGCGGCTGCGCAGGGATGCGCCCGCCGGAGCGTCGGGCGCGGTGCGGATTCGTTCCGGTTCCACGTTTTACAAGGCTTCGGGTGACAAGTGGTATGTCGAGAGCAACGCGCCCGGTTCGCTGACCGTGGGGGGCGAACTTTCGATTGACGACGTGATTCCGGGCGGTGGAGTGGTTAATCCTGGCGAGACCGTCAAGATCGTGGGTCACGGATTCCGGCCAGACACGGTGGTCAAGTTCGACGGGCAGGCGGCCGGCGCCACGTATTTCATCTCTGAGAATGAGCTTCAATTCCGGCCGGACTCGCCCATGCAGATGGACCAGCGCGTGGTCTCGGCCGCCAACGGAGACACCGTGGTGCAGACGGTCGTGGCCGTGCTGAAGGGCATGCAGCGGTCCTGGAGCGCCTACGATCTGTTGGCCGCCGTCACTCCGCTATTCTCGCCGCGAGCCGCTCGCTCGGCGACTGTCGCCCTCCCCGTTTCGGCGGGCGAAGCCGGCAACTTTGCCGCGCTGGCTTTACAGAACCCGGAGGACGCCGCGGCCAACGTCAAGGTGGAATTGGTGGGCGCCGACGGCTCGACGGTGGGCGCCGTCGTGCTGATCCTGACCGCGCACGAACGTTTCATGCGCTTGGCGCCGGAACTGTTTCCTTACGCGCGATCCGTGGGTGGCGCCACGCTGAAGATCGACAGCGACCAGCCGATCCAGGTTCTCGGGATGGAAGGCAGCCTGGTCGAAGGCACTGCGCACCCTGTTATCCCCACGATGGTTGGCGTCAGTCCGGCATCGTTTAGCCGGGTCCCGTAACCGGCGCGTCGCGCGTTTCCGCGGTGCCGGAAGCCACTTCGGCGTAGGTCCGGTAGACGGATTCAAAGACTGCATCCCACGACGCCTTAAGCGCCGTTACGCGCGCCGCCCGGGCCATTGTCTCGCGCAGAGCTCGATCAGTGGCAAGCTGCACAACCGCGTTCGCAAAGTCATCGCGTCCGCGGACAAAGCCGTCGGCGCCATCGGTAACGATCGCCGCCGGGCCGCCTTTACGGGTCACCACGCAGGGAACCCCCGACGCCATGGCTTCCTGCACGACATTGCCGTAGGTATCGGTCTCACTGGGGAATACGAAGATGTCGAAGTTGGCGTAGGCGGCCGCCAGCGGAATCCCTTGCAGGACTCCATGATCGCGCAGGCGCGTGATGTTCGCTTTGAGCCACTCCCGCTCTCCTCCGTGTCCGGCGAGTTCTATGCGGAAATCCGCAACCCCGGCACGTTCCAGGGCCTCCTCCACGTCTTTGAGGCGGCGGATACTCTTTTCCGGCGACAACCTTCCCACATAGCCCACGACGATCGTGGAATCGTTCCGGGTGCGCCGGGCGGGATCGTAGAGATGGCAGTCGACACCGCGCCGCATCAAGCCGCAAGGCTTGCCGGCGCCAGCTTCCAGGATTTGAATCAACTCCCGGTTCGGCGCCAGTGTCGCCCTTGCCAGGGAATAGTAGCGAAGTACGATTCCCAAGACCGCCTCTTCAACCCAGCGCCCGGCTGCGTCTCCGCATATGCCGCCGAGACGCCGCGACGCATACTCGTGAACATTGGTGTGCCAGGAAGCCAGGAGCGGTACTTTGAACTCGTGCGAGAGCTTGGCGCCCAACAGGCTGATGCTGTTGGGCCCCGTGATGTGCACCACGTCCGGATTGAATTGGCGAAACGCCGCGCGCACGCGCCCGAGGTGGCGAAAGGCCAGCAGGTCGAACCGCAGGTCGGCTTCGAGACCGAACCCGATCCGGCTGTTCTGCAATTCGCAGGTCACCACACTGCCGTTGACCGACAGTGAGTTGGCTGGGCCTACGTGGACGCTCAGCATCGGGTAGCCGCGCCGGCGGGCGAAGTCATCCAGCGTGCGGCAAGTCAGGCCGACACCGTTGATCTCGTGAAAGCTGTCCGCAAACAAGGCGACTCGAGGTGCTGTCACATGGCTGCCGTTCCGTTTCATGGCCCGGTTAGATCGCGGGCGTGCTCCGTAAAGACTAGAACTTCCGATCTTGCGGCAGAACAATCGCTGCCTTCCGGTACGCGTACTTACCGCTCAGATAGCCGACGAAAATATCGCAGTTCTCCACGGTGATCTGCGGGGTATTCAGGGCGCCGAGATTATAGGTCTCCGGCAGCAGCAGGACGTAGTTGTTCTGATTTTGCGGGTTCGGATAAATTGCTACGTAGCTGCATCCGGAAGGATCGTTCAGGAAACCCGAGGCCACACACTTATTTTGCTACTCCCGGTACGTCACGGACTTGACCACAAAACTGCCATCCGGATTCCAGCGGACCGGGAGACCGTTGCCAGTCTTGCTGAGCCGGTCGACATAGCTGTTTTGCAGGGCACTGCCCACGGCCAGGATGTTGTATGTGGCGGCGTCCGAGTCCACCATGTCGACGTCCTTCTTGATGTGGCCGGCAAACTGGCTACGGAGCGTTCTCCGGCCGCTGTTCAGACTGGGCGGGAACAGCTTGTTGAGGATGTTCTGAACAAGGGCTTCCTGCGTAGCCGAGGATTGTCCGGCTTGGGTTCCGTAGACGACCAGGAGCGGCTTCACTTGCATGAAGAAGTCGACAATGGGACCTCTAACTCCTTTGACCTTAGACGGAAAGGCTGGTGTTGCGGTTGGGCTTAGAGTCCAAATCTCAGGTGCGGCGCCGGTTCGCCAGAAGTGAGCTTCTTGACCCACAATCGCCGTAATTGATGTGGCGTTGTTAATCGTTACTTTCACGGCTTCCTGATTAGGCAGCAAAGCTCGGGATAGGTCCAAGGTGAGGCGGTCGATGTTGATGGCGCTGACCGTCATAGCCGGAATCCCGCCGCGGTTCACCGTGGCCCGAATGGTGGACTGGGCTTTGGAATTGATGGTGGTGTTGACGGTGACCCAACGCGACTGGTTGACCGCCCCCAGGCCGTATGTGGTGAGAACCACATGATCCGGCCAGTGGTTCACAATTTTGCTGCGCAACCAGGACCACCCGATTGACAGCACCGGATCCTGTATCTTGACGTGAGAACACTTAGGACTTGTGTCATAGCCCTCAAAGACGTCGTACGCTCCCGGATACAGCGAAGCCTGCTCCTGGAGATAAAGGAAAGACGGATGCTGCTCGTTGTAGTTGGACTCTTGGTTCGGAGGGCAGTACCAATGCAGGAAAGGGACAACGGAAAAGTTGGGTTGCATGGTCTGGTTGTGCCAGAAGCTGTTGCTAACTCCGCCATAAGTGAGGCCGCCGGTCATATTGTAGGCGGCGGCGGCCAGATTTGGGCGGATGGCGGTATAGCGCATGGCGCCCGCGCCGCCGGCGCTTCCACCTCCGATGACAACCCTGTCCTGGCTTACCGAATAGTGTTCGAGGAAGTGCGCAATCTCCTCGTCGCATCCCGCCTGGCCCAGAAAGCGGAAATCGGTTTCTCCCCGGCAACTCGGCTTCATCCTGAACCTTGCCGTTGACGTCGTGGGGCTCGCGGAAGGCTTGACCCACCAACCGTCCTCCCCGCTGAGCGCTGTCGCGCTGTTGCCCCAAAAGTAGGCGACTTGGCCACCTGAATGGAAAGAGATGTCCGCGCCGTATTTCGCACCCGAATCATAGGCGGCGGGCAGTTGGACGTGATAGAAGAGAAAATGCCCGTCCATGATTGACCGGAAGGCCCGGGTCATGATGACGGCGCCGGCAAATGGATCCTGACTCTGTTCGGCCTTCTGAACAAAATACTCCGCCCCGCTGGTCCAATGTTCGGCCTTTGCGGCGGTGAATCTGAAATTGTTAAAGAGCGTTGGATCCGTCACCATGGCCGATCGAACTTGTGTCAGGACATAGCACCACGCTTGAGCGTTCGTGACGGCATCCTGCTGTAATTCAGTAGGCTGTCGAATTGCCGCAATACGGGATTCGACAGCGGTGCAACGAGCTTCATAGGAGACCAAGCCGGTTTGCCAAGCGGCAATGTTCTGTAGACCCGTTGTGGTCTGTCCAAGGGTATTGACGCTCCACCAGAGCGCGCAAAAGGAAAGAAGTGGGCGCATGACTAAATAAGAAGAGCTACCTTTCAATAAAATGACTGGATCTGTCTGTCCATAACGTTGTGACAGACTCGTAAGAAAAGTCAACGTATGCTGGATACATCCAACAAGGCGGCGTATATAGCCGTAATGGGACTACTTATGGCCAAGCGCTTGTCGCCACCGCAAGTCTCGTTCTGAATGTCCTGTTCGAGAAACAGTTGTTAATGCTGCCGTAAGGATCTGGGTGTGTTTCGACGAAAAGTCGTTGTCTACAAGTCTGGCATTCGATCTTGAACGGCAGCCAAGTCCAAGTACTACAATGAATGGTGCGTCCCGCCCCGGCGAGGACGCCTGTTTTGGGGGTTGTCTGAGCCGGGCGAACGGCAGGTGAGCCGTCGCATCACCATTTTGAAGGAGCAGAGCTTATGAGCAAATTGTTGGGACTGTCGATAGCGGTTGTCTGTCTCGGCGGTCTGGCCATTGCGCAGGATGTCAAGTACAACTTTGACCAGAATGCCGATTTCTCGAAATACAAGACGTACCGTTGGGAAAAACATCCTCAATCCGCCAGCGTCGACCAACTCACCTTGGGACAACTGGCCAAGGGATTCGACGCGGCTTTGGCCAAGAGGGGTTTGACGAGGAAGGACGCGCCGCCAACCGACCTGGTGCTGGTGTACCAATTGGGCGTTGGCCAGGAAAAGCAGATCACGAGTTGGGATACCGGATACGGCTACGGACCGGGTTTCCGCGGCGGTTGGTACGGCGGGATGGGAAGCAGCATGTCCACTTCCACGACCAGCACGATCAACATCGGATCGATCGTGCTCGACATGTACGATGCCAGCACCAAGCAGTTGGTCTGGCGGGGGATGGCCAGCAAGGTGCTCGACGACAAGGCCAAGCCCGACAAGAAGCAGAAGAATATCGATAAAGCGGCGGAGAAGATGTTGAAGAACTATCCGCCGAAGAAGAAGTAGGGACTCGCCCGAGGCGGGTGATTTGTTGGCTGGCGTCCGGGTACTTGGCGCGGGGCCGCCCGCGTGCGGGCGCTTGATGCCCCGGAGAGAGGGACTTCGAGTACTGGATGAACGCAAGAATCAGAGTTGAAGAGGCGGCGAATGCGCAGACCTGCCTGTAGAATCATCGCGCGATTCGCCGCCGCCGCTTTCATGGCGCTAGCGGCGGGACAGACCCAGGAACCCGCAGCGGCGCCCGGCGGCCAACCGGATCTGGGCTGGCCGAGACAATACGACGACGGCAACGCCACGTTGATGGTCTATCAGCCCCAGATCGACGCCTGGAAGGACTACCAGACCCTCTCGGCTCGCTTCGCCGTGGCTCTCATCCCGTCAAAGAACGCCAAGACGTATTACGGCGCGATGGTGGTCGAGGCTGGCTCCCTGGTGGATAAGGGTTCGCGCTCCGTTCACCTCGCCAACTTTCGCGTGACCAACGTGCGGTATCAAGGCGCCAAGGACGAAGCCGAAAGCAAGCGCTGGGCGGACCTGACAGCCGCGCTTTGGCCCAAGCAACCGGTGACCGTCTCGCTTGATCGAATCCTGGCTTATCTCGATCCGCGCCAAGTCAAATTGCGCGAGACCAAGGTCTCCATGACGCCGCCTCCGATCCTGGTCAGTTACCAACCCGCCGCCTTGGTGATCATCGATGGAGAGCCGATTCTGCTCGACATTGAGAAGACGAATCTCCAGAAGGTGATGAACACAAACTGGGATGTTTTTGTGGACAAGAAATCGGGACAGTGCTATCTGCGCGACGGCAAGTCCTGGCTTACGGCAAAAGGCCTGAAGGAAGCGTGGAGCCCGGCCAAGAAGATCCCCGGTGACTTCAAGGACCTTCCTGACACCGAGGCCTATAAAGAGATCAAACAGACGGCGGCGGCGCCGGTGGCTCCGGTTACCGTGCCGTTGATTCTGGTCGTCAATAAGCCGTCGGAGTTGATCGTGCTGGCGGGTGAACCGTCGTTCGTTCCGGTCGAGGGGACGGCGCTCGCCTGGATCGCCAATACCGATTGCGACCTGTTCTACTCCAAGGCAGACCAGTCGTTTTATTTCCTCACTTCAGGGCGCTGGTTCCGAACCAAGGATTTGAGGAGCAGCAAGTGGGAAGCGGCGACCATCTCCCTGCCGGAAGACTTCAAGAAGATTCCCGCCAAACACCCCAGAGCGCACGTGCTGGCTGCGGTCCCGGGAACGAGGGCGGCCGAGGAAGCGGTCATTGAGGCGTCAATTCCTCAAACGGCGACCATTGACCGGAAGACCGCCGCCGGCAAAGCGGAGTACGTGGGTGAACCGGAGTTTGTTGAAATTCCCGGAACAGGCGTGAAATACGCCAAGAACTCGCCGAATGACGTGCTGCAGATCGGCGGCGAGTACTACCTGTGTCTGGACGGCGTGTGGTTCAAGTCGGCCAGCGCCAAAGGGCCGTGGGCCTTGGCGGACAAGGTGCCGCCAGAAGTCGATTCCATTCCTCCCGATTCGCCCAAATACAACGTGACTTACGTCGAAGTTTACGATGCGACGCCCACCAGCGTTACGTATGGCTACACGTCGGGCTACACAGGCATGACGATTTCTTTTGGGGTTGCCATGTGGGGGACGGGTTACTATTATCCGCCTTACTACTACTACGGCATGTATCCGTATCCGATCTACTGGCCGCCGCCTTATTACACGTACGGTATGAGCGCCTGGTATAACCCGGCGACGGGTTTCTATGGCCGGGGCAGCGCCGTGTACGGGCCATACGGAGGCTATGGGCGCGCGGCGGCGTACAATCCCTCGACGGGCTCCTATGCCTGGGGGCGGACGGCGTGGGGACCTTACGGCGCGGCGGCGCAAGGCGGCTTCTACAATCCCAACACGGGCGCCTGGGGCGGAACCTATCGCGCCAGTAACGGATATCAGGCTTGGGGACAGAGCGTCGTTGGGAAGGGTGACCAATGGGCGCGCACGGCGGGTTACGCCGATAGCCGGGGCGCCGTTGGCGTGGCCAAAGGATCGGGCGGGGGCAAGGCCATCGCCGCCGCTGGCGAAGGAGGACACGGCTTTGCGGCGCGAACCGGTTCCGGCGACATCTACGCCGGGCGCGACGGCAACGTCTACAAGCGCGAAAACGGACAGTGGTACCAGAATTCAGGAAGCGGATCCTGGAGTGCTGTGGACCGGCCGGGGACGAGCGGCCAGCAAGCCCGCGCCGGCCAGGCCAGGGCCAATACCTCAGGCATGGACCGGGCCGCGTTCGAGGGCCGGTCGGGCGGTGGGTGGAACCAGGGAACCGCGCAGCAGATGAACCGTGATGCGGCTGCGCGGCAGCGCGGTAATTACAACACACAGCGATCCAGCGGCTTCAGCGGAAGCTCGGCCGGTGGTGGCGGCGGGTGGGCGTCGCGGGGCGGTAGCGGCGGTGGATTTCGCGGGCGCAGAAGATAAGCGCGCGCAGGTCAGATGAAGGGTGAGAGCAATGAAGAATCAGAAGTCCGGTGAGACGGGTTCCGGCGGTAAGGACAAACTCGACAACAAGACCTACCTCAAAGAACTCCGGCGGCTGCAGGCAGAACTGTGCACGCTACAGGAGTGGGTCAAGGCGAAGGGACTCCGTATGATCGTCCTGTTCGAAGGGCGGGACGGCGCGGGCAAAGGCGGCGTCATTAAGGCGATCACCGAGAGGGTGAGCCCGCGGGTGTTTCGAGTGATCGCGCTCCCAGCGCCGACCGAACGCGAAAAGTCCCAGTTGTATCTTCAGCGGTACATGCAGCACTTTCCGGCCGCCGGGGAAATCGTCATCTTTGACCGGAGCTGGTACAACCGCGCCGGAGTCGAGTATGTCATGGGATTCTGCAACGAGAAACAGCGCGACCGGTTCCTGGAACTGTGTCCCCTGGTCGAACGCTTTATGGTCGAAAGCGGAATCATCCTGGTGAAGTACTGGCTCGAAGTGAGCAACGCCGAGCAGGAGCGCCGGTTCAAGGCGAGAATCGAGGATCCGCTTCGCCAGTGGAAATTGAGCCCGATGGATTTGCCTTCGCGAGCCCGCTGGTACGACTACTCCCAGGCGCGCGACCTGATGCTGAAGAAGACCGACACCAAACACGCTCCGTGGAGCATCGTCCTGTCAGACGACAAGAAACGGGCCCGGCTCAACTGTATTGCGCACCTGCTCTCCCAGGCGCCATACGAAAAGCTGAAGCGTGAGAAGGTGAAGCTTCCGGACCGGTCCAAGAAGGGCGCCTACGACGACCGCGCCTCGCTGAAAGGGCGGAACTTCATCCCTGAGAAGTACTGAGCCGCGGGGGCGCAGTCTTAGAACACCAGGCGAAGCCCGAGTTGCACCTGCCGCTTGTCGAAGGCCGCGTTGAAGATACCGTAGCTGGCGCTGCCCCGGTTTGAATCCAGGGTGCGGTAGTTGGTGATATTGAACACATTGAAGAACTCGCCGCGGAACTGCAGTTTTGCCGTCTCCAGGCCCAGGTTGATATCCTTCAGCACCGAAAAGTCGAGCTGATAGAAGGCGGGCATGGTGATCAGGTTGCGGCCGGCGTTGCCGAACGGTTTGTTGCCATTGGGTCCCGTAGCCACGGGCAGGGACACGGTGGCCGGATTGAGATAGCGCTCGTTGATGCGGCCGGTTTCCGGCAGCACAGGGTCGCCGGTCACGTTGGGGCGGAACCATGGGCGGCCGCGCCAGTCCTGGGCAATGCCTGACACAGCGAAGTTTCCGGCAAGCTGATGGGTCATGTTGATCCGTCCGCCAGTAAAGGCGTTGCTGATGGCGCCGACCTGCCATCCGCCGGCGATCGCGTCGGCAAACGGGTTCATGGAAGAGCCGAACTGGCGGCCTTTGCCAAACGGAATGCTCCAGAGGATGCTGCTCGTGTTGGTGAACTTCTGGTCGTAAGCGCTCGGACCCTTCTCGGCGGCGAAGTTCCGGAAATCCTGAACCGACGAACCCGCGCCGTTGATTCCCTCCAACGCGCCCGCCGTCGAGTCCATCGCTTTGCCCCACGTGAAAGAGTTCAGGAAAAACAGGCCGTTCTGGAAGCGGCGTTCGAAGCGCGCCTGCAAGCTGTGGAACGTGGAAAAGCCGCTATTGGTGGCATATGTGATGTCGCTGAACGTGGCGATCGGGCGGCGGGCTTGAAGCGGAATCGTCGAACCGTTGGTGTTGGGAAACGCCTGGTTGTAGTCGGCAAACAGCAGCACCTTGTTGGCGCGATTGCCGACATAGGCGATGTCGATCAGCGTGTTGCGGGCTATTTCGCGCTGCACCGAGAAGAACCAGCTCATCAGGTAGGTGGTGCGGGTGTCGGCCGGCATGTAGGTGACGTTAGCCCGCAGGGGATTGAACGTGCTGCTGTCTGTGAATCCCGGCGGATAGCCCTGGTCCGTGGTTCGGAACGATGCGCCGGGCGACTGCGTCAACAACGCGTTGACCACCTGTGGCCCGTTAATCGCCAGCAGGTTGCCGCCGCCGGCCCGGTTGAAATGAACGTAATTGGAGCCGAATCCCGCGCGGATCACCGTTTTGGGCGTGGCTGCGTACGCGAGCCCGATTCGGGGCGCCCAATTGTTGCGATCGGGCCGGATCAGCGCCCGCTCGTAGATGCCCCCGTCTTTTGCCGGCACCATTTTGAGCGCCACGGGATCGAAGTTCGATAGCGTGTTGGTGGCCTCCCATTGCGGGGTCGCGTACTCGTAGCGGACGCCAAGATTCAGGGTCAATTGATCGGTGACCTTCCAGTCGTCCTGCACGTAGCCGAAGTTCAGGACCTGCCGGTATTGCGCGATGAGGAGTGTCGTCAACGCGTAGGTATTCCGGGCGCCGAACCAGAAATCGGCGATGGAGTACGTTCCGGTGTCGCCCGTCCCGCCGGACGGCCGCGAAAAGGCGCCTTGGTAGGTGTCCCGGCCGTACAGCGGGTTCACGTCCTGCACTTCGGTGTGAATGCGCTGGTACTCGTATCCGGCCTTGATGGAATGGCGGCCAAAAAAACGCGAGTAGTTCACCTTGGGGTTCCACGCGGTGGGCCATTGCCATTGCGGGTTGGTCGCCTGTTTTCCCAGTTCCGTGATGCCGTTGAAGGACTGTGTGGTGAGTCCGCCGGCGACACGCGGATCGCTGGGCAGTCCGGTGATGCCATAGACCGATTCCATCGTGTTGCCGCCCAACCCCGGCGGCTGCTTGCCGGCGCGCGTGCGCGACACGCCGAACCGGAACTCGAGCAGGTCGCGCGCGCCAGCGGCATAGGTCACGGCGCTCGAGATCTGCTGGTTGAGCACGTCCGTGTAGCCGTTGCCTCCGCCACCCGAAGGTCCTGGGATGCCAGGTTCTTCGAAGATGTTCACCTTCCGCTGGCCGGCACGAACGAAGGCGTTGACCTTGTCCGTGAACCGGTGGTCGAACTTGACGCTGTACTTGTCGTTGAAATCCTGAAAGCGGCGGGCCATGTAGAAGTTGCTGGCGCGCGTATTGGAAGCGAACGGCGCCGGGAGGTCATTCAGCACTTTGCGCGCAAACGGACTTTGCACGCTGGCTGGGAGCGGAACGTTGGCGGGATAGATGCCGCCCCGGACCGGATCCTGCACCGGGAAATCGAAAATCGCCTGCCGGTCGCGCAGCGTCGGCAGATTGGAGAAGTCGAGCACACGGCTGACCTGCCGGCCGCCTTCGTAGTCGGCGAAGAAAAACGTGCGGTTCTTGATAATCGGTCCTCCGGCCGTAAAGCCGAACTGATTGCGGTTGAACGCGGGCTTCTTTCCATCTCGCGGACGGAAGTAGTCCATGGCGTTGAATTGCCGGTTCCGGTTGAAGTACCAGATCGAGCCGCTGAGCCGGTTGGCGCCGCTCTTGTACGCCACGTTGATGGTGGCTCCGCCGGCTCGCCCGTACTCGGCGCTGAGGTTGTTGGTCACGACTTGGAATTCCTGCACGGCATCCGGTGGCGGCTGCATCACCTGGTTTGAGAAGCCCTGATTCGACGTGCCATAGGCGTTGTTGTCGAGACCGTCGAGGAGGAAGTTGTTAAACGTCGAGCGCAGCCCGTTGACATTCACCGAGCCTTCACGGTTTGTGAAGCCGCCGGTCGAAATCGGCGACGGGCGGACACCGGTTGCCAGCAGTATTAGTTGTGAATACTGCCGTCCGTTCAGAGGCAACTCGACGATGGCCTGTTGCTTGATGACCTGCCCACGCTGGCTGGAATCCGACTCGACCAGCACGACCGCACCCTCGACGTTGACCGTCTCCGAAAGTTGCCCCACCGACAGGTCGAGGTCAACCCGCTGCCGTGAGCCGACGCTGACGTCGAACTGTGGCGCCACCGCGATCGAAAATCCGGCCTTGGTGGCGCTGAGGCTGTACCGCCCCACGCGGACCTGAAAGAACTCGAAGCTACCGTTCCCGTCGGATTCCTTCGATGCCGCGATGTTGGTTTCCAGGTTTGTCAGAGTTACCTTGGCGCCGGGCACCATCGCGCCCGACTTGTCGCGTACCGTGCCCAAAACCGTGGCGGTGTCGAACTGGCCCCATGCGGCTGAAGCCGCGAGAAGCAGCAAGAATATACGATGGACCATCGCTCAGACCTCCTGAGAGCCCACAGACGAACCCGTGGATGTTTCCAACCTGTGGAAATAGTTTACAACGGGCTGTAAACAGGAGTCTTGGGGCAACGCTGATCTTAGTCGCGCCGTCGATTTGCCGCGTGCGACGTGATACAAAAGTTCGAGGCCGTAGAATGTTCAGGCCGGAAGAGGATTAATCGATGCGGAAACTCGTTGTCTTTACTTCATTGCTTACCTTCGGATTGTCCGGATTCGCGCAGCAGACCACGGGTCCGCGAATCTTCAACACGGTCAAGCTGAAGCTCGAACAGGGTAAGCAAGTGGTGGGTGGGACGATTCAGATACCCGATCCGGATACCTACTGTGCGATGGCGAACGCAGGGTTCGACTTCCTGTGGATCGAGATGCAGCATAGCCCGATGTCGTATCAGGATGTCGCGCACATGGTGATGGCTTGCAGGGGTTCGGCGGCGATGCCGTTCATCCGGGTTCCCGATGCGACCGAAGGCGACATTCAGAAGGCCACGGACCTGGGCGCGGCCGGCATCATCATCCCGATGGTGGACGACATTCAGAAGGTGAGGAATGCGGTGAAGTTCGCCAAGTATCCGCCGGTGGGCAAACGCAGCCAAGGGGCTGGCCAGTACGGGGCGATTTGGGGGCCGGATTACCGCAAGACCGCCAACGACAACATCATGATTGTCGCCATGATCGAGTCGCCGGCGGGAGTCAAGATCGCCGAAGAGATCGCTTCGACACCCGGCGTCGACGTGGTGTTTGTCGCCGCCACCGACCTGGGAAGTTTCTCGGGCTACAAGCAGGGCGACGCTCCGTACGAGGCGCTGGTTCAGGAAATCGAGAAAGCCGTCAAGAGGACGGGCAAGAAGCTGGCGGGTCCGCTCGCATGGAAGTCAACGCGCGCGGGCTATGCCTTTTTTCAGGGCCCCTCGGAAACCTCGCTGATCCGGACGGGCGCCAAGGTTGAATTGGGCGGCGCCAATCCCAGCGGTCCGAAGAAAGGAGTCGCCGCGATTGAGGGCAGCGACCGTTAGGCCAGGCGCGCGCCATGCGGCCGGTCTTTGAGCGATATGTAGAGGTATGTTTGGAAAACTGATCGAATACCAAGACGCCTCTCCGGAAGTCCGCGCGGTCTACGACGACATCATGGCTACGCGAAAGGTGGATTGGATCAACAACTTCTGGAAGGGGCTCGCCAATCACCCGGCGACTCTCAAACAAGTCTGGGACGAAATCAAGCAGGTGATGGCGCCGGGAGCGCTTGACGCACTCACCAAAGAGATGATCTATATCGCCGTGAGCGTCACCAACAATTGCGAATACTGCATCCACTCACACACGGCCGGCGCGCGGAAAAAGGGCATGACGGACGAGCAGTTCAGCGAGGTTCTGGCTGTGGCCGCGCTCGCCAACAAGACCAACCGCCTGGCCAACGGATACCGGATGGCGGTGGACGAGCAATTCCGCTAGCCCTCGCGGGGAACGATGCCTAGGGCGCGCATCTTCTTGTAGAGGTTGCTGCGCTCCAACCCGAGCACTTCCGCGGTGCGCGTGACGTTGTGGTTCAGTTCCTCGAGCTTTTTCACGATATAGTCGCGCTCGGCTGCCTGCCGCACCTCCTGCAAACTGCCGAAGCGGTCGAGCGGGCGGTCACCGGACTTGCGAACGGACTGAAGGGGGATGTGGCGGGCCTCGATTTTTGTCTGGGGATACATGATCACAAGCCGCTCCATCAGGTTTCGCAGTTCCCGAACATTGCCGGGCCAGGAATAAGCAAGCAACACCTGGCAGGCTTCGCTGGCCAATTCCTTTGGACGGCGGCCGTAGGCGGTTGTGAACTCGCGCAGAAAGTAGTCCGCAAGTTGCGGTATGTCCTCGACGCGCTCGCGGAGAGGCGGCACGGCGAACGGGATCACGTTGAGGCGGTAAAACAGATCCTCGCGGAAGTTGCCGCGTTCGATTTCCTCTTCCAGATTCTTGTTGGTGGCCGCAATGACCCGGACGTTGACCTGGACCCACTCGGAGGCGCCCACCGGCTCAAAGCGCTGCTCGTCGAGCACGCGCATGACCTTGGCCTGAGTTCTGAGGCTCATATCGCCGACTTCGTCGAGGAAAAGCGTGCCGCCGTCGGCCTTCTCGAACTTACCTGTCTTGTCTTCGACGGCGCCGGGCAATCCACCTTTCCTGTGTCCGAACAACTCGCTTTCGATGAGATCCTCGGGAATCGCGGCACAGTTCACCTCGACAAAGGGTTGATCCGCGCGGGCGCTGTTGTCGTGTATGGCATGCGCCACAAGTTCCTTGCCGGTCCCGCTCTCGCCGTAGATGAGGACGCGGCCGTTGGTGCGGGCCATGAGGGCAATTTGCTGCCGCAGCGCCTTCATCGGAATGCTCTCGCCGATAATCTGATGGCGGGACCGCCCGGCGTCTTTGAGCGCGCGGAGTTCCGCTTGCATGCGCCGCTGACCCAGGGCGTTCTTCACAACCACGCTGACTTTCTCGATGGTAAGCGGTTTTTCGAGGAAATCGAAGGCTCCCAACTTGGTGGCGCGCACCGCGGTTTCGATGGTGCCGTGCCCGGAGATCATGACGACGACGGGACGCTCAGGGTTGGCGTCAGCCTCCAGGCGATTCAGCACCTCCAAGCCGTCGATGCCCGGCAGCCAGACATCCAGCAGGACCACATCGTATCCGCCGCCAGCCTTTTCGAGGCATTCCTCACCGGTCTCGACGGCGTCCACCTGGTAGCCCTCATCTTCGAGGACTCCACAGAGAGATTCCCGGATGCCCGGTTCATCGTCGACCACCAGGATGCTGGATTTCCTCATGCGAGGGTTGCTCCTTCACGAACGGCGCCTTCCACGGCGTCGGACGATGCCGCCACTGGCAGATCGATGATGAAGCGCGCGCCGGTGGGGCGGTTGTCCTCAACCCGAATGTGCCCGCGATGCTCGGCGACGACGTGGCTGGCGATGGCCAGCCCCAATCCTGTGCCGCGCTGCTTGGTAGAAAAATACGGCAAAAAGAGTTTCTCCTTGTCCTCCACGCTGAATCCGCTGCCGGTGTCGGCAATGATCAGTTCCACCGAGTCACCGCCGGCGACCTGCGTCGTTACGTACAGGCGCTTCAGCGGCGCCTCCTGCATGGCTTCGGCCGCATTGTCCACCAAATTGACGATGACGCGCTTGAACTGCTCGCGGTCGATCAGGACGGGCGGCAGTACGGGCGCCAAATCCCGGTGCAACTGGATGCCGCCGAGACGCCCGGTGAAAACCGCGAGGCTCTCCTCGACCACTTCATTGAGATCGCCGGGAGCCGGTTGCGCGGCGGGAAAGCGGGAAAACCGCGAGAACTCATCCACCAGAGTCTTGACGGACTGAACCTCGCGCGCGATCGTGGCGGCGCACTCGCGCAGGATCGCCTGAGTGTCCTGGACGCCGCTTCGATCCAACTGCCGGATGATGCGCTCGGAGGA
>JADZCI010000046.1 GCA_020851655.1 Bryobacterales bacterium | reverse complement strand
GCAGCCGGCTGTACTTCTACGACAGCATCAGCCCAATTGTCGACGCCTCCACTATCGACCGGAGCAAGGTGTTCGCCGCGTCGCGCTACGGCAAATCGCTCGACGGCGGCGACGATTACCTGAACTGCCCGTTCACGCGCGAGGAATACGGCCGCTTTCTGGACGCCCTCCTTTCCGCTGTCAGCGCGGAAGCGCATATCGCCGGCGATGAAGCCATTCACCTCGGTCAGATCCCGTTCTTTGAAGCCTGCCTGCCCATCGAAGAGTTGGCGCGCCGGGGGCCGGAAACTCTGCGTTTCGGACCGATGAAGCCGGTCGGGCTCACCGACCCGCGCACCGGAAAGCGCCCCTACGCCGTGGTGCAGTTGCGGCAGGAGACGGTGCGCGCCGACAGCTATAACCTGGTCGGATTTCAGAATCACATGAAGTTCGGCGAACAGAAACGGGTGCTGCGCCTGATTCCCGGTCTGGAGAACGCCGAGTTCCTGCGTTATGGCCAAATGCACCGGAACACCTACATCAACGGTCCGGAACTGCTTACCCATACCTTGCAACTCAAGTCCGATCCACGCATCTTTTTTGCCGGGCAGATCTGCGGCGTGGAAGGCTACGTCGAGTCCATCGCCACAGGACTGGCGGCCGGACGGTTTGCGGTGACCGAATCCCCCGCCGCCTTCCCCCGGGAAACGGCGCTGGGATCGCTCTGCCACTACGTCGCCTCGGCCGATCCGAAGCGCTACCAACCCGCCAACATCGCCTTTGATCTGCTGCCCCCGCTCGACGGTGCGGCGGCACAGCGTCTGAAGCGGGACCGGAAGGAACGCCATGCCGAAATCTGCCGCCGTGCTGCTTCCGCATTGGACCAGTTCCTGGGCGCCCATGTCTGACCTGGCCGGCTGGATCCGTGAATATGTCGAGTCGCTGCGGCTGCAGAACGCCTCGGCGCACACGCTCCGGAGCTATTCAGCGGACCTGGCTCAGTTTGCCGAGTATTTTTCGCGGGGCGGACTGACTCCGCCGGACGTCGCGGACTTCGATCAACTCACGCTGCGGGAATGGCTGGCCGCTTTGCACCAGGAGCGGCTCAGCAAGCCTACCATCCGCCGCAAGCTGTCGGCGCTGCGGTCGTTTTTTGAATTCCTGGTGCGGCGCGGGGCGGCCAGTATCAATCACGCCAGCCTGCTCACGACACCCAAGCTGCCCAAAATGCTTCCGCACGTACCCAGCGAGGAGCAGACCAACTCGCTGATCGACTCGATCGGGCGGGGGGAACTGGAACGGCCGTTTCCCACGCGCGACCTGGCGCTCTTCGAAATGTTGTACGGCTGCGGTCTGCGCATCAGCGAGATGGTTGGGCTCGATCTCGACGATTTCGATTGGACAGAAGGCTGGGTGAGGGTTCGAGGTAAACGCAAGAAGGAACGCCAGGTGCCGTTACCGGGAAAGGCTCGCAACGCGTTGGCGCGATATCTGGAAGACCGCAAGCCGCAACCCCGCGAAAACGCAGTCTTCCTGAACCACCGGGGCGGAAGGCTGACCGACCGGGGCGCGCGAGGCATCATCAAGCTCTATTCCATCGCGCTGGCCGGAGATTCCAGCCTGCACCCGCATACCCTGCGGCACGCCTACGCCACGCACCTGCTCACCGCGGGCGCCGATTTGCGCGCCATTCAGGAACTTCTCGGCCACGCCAGCCTGTCAACCACACAGAAGTATACGCAGCTCTCATTGACCGACCTGTTGCGCGTGTACGACAGCGCTCATCCACGCGCTAAGAGCTGACGTGGCCGCGGAACACCGTGCCGCCCTATCTCGTATAGGACACTGAGGACTATGCTGGGCCACGGCTTCTTTCTGGCTGTCCGCCGTTTGGTCAAGAGTCCGGGCTTTACCGCCGTCGCGGTCCTGACTCTGGCGCTGGGAATCGGCGTCAATACCGCTATTTTCAGCGTGTTGAAGTTCGTGGTCCTGGAGCCCCTGGCCTTTCCCGGCGCGGGACGTCTGGCGGCGGTCAACACGCGCTGGGTAGAGTCGGGCCGACTCGGGACGGTTTCCGGACCCGATTTCCACGACATCGAGAGGCGCATCGAAGGGCTGGAGGCGGCTGCCTATTGGTTCGGGGGGGAAGCCGGTGTCCAAGCCGGCGACGTTTCCGAGTTCGGCAGCGTCTACATGGTGAGCCGCGCCTACTTTCAGATCTTCACCGCGGCGCCGCTCGCCGGGCGGCTCTTGACAGCCGAAGATTCCCACGCCGCGCCGGACACGGCGGTGATTGGCGAACCATTTGCGATCCGGCACTTTGGTTCCACCGCTGGCGCCACCGGCCAGACCATCCGGTTTCAGAAGCGCGCCTACACCGTCGTCGGAGTGTTGCCCAAAGAATCCTGTTATCCCCTCAACGGTGACATTTGGGTTCCGGCCGACGCCTCGACCGAGACCACGTCCCGCACGGCGCACAACTACCGCGTCGTGGCAAAGCTTCGCCCCGGCGCCACCTGGGTGCGTGTGAATTCCGAATTGTCGTCGCTCGGCGACGCTCTGGCGCATGAATTTCCCGGCGACAACGCCAAGAAGAGCTTTGCGGCAACGCCGCTCAAGGACAGCCTCGTAGCTCGTTCCGGTTCGACGTTGTACATGCTGATGGCGGCCGTGGGGTTGATTCTTCTGATCGCCTGCGCCAATGTCGCGCACCTGCTGGCGACGCGCACGTCGGGCCGGGTTCGCGAATATGCCGTTCGGGTTGCGTTAGGCGCCGGACGCGGCCGCATTGTTCGCGAAGTGCTGTTGGAGAGCCTGATCCTGGCTGGACTGGCCGCCTTGGCCGCGGTATTGCTTGCCGAGACGGGTTTGCGCCTTCTGGTGGCGCTCGCCCCAGCCGACGTGCCGCGCCTGGCAGCCGTTCGCCTGGATCTGGCGGTGTTGGGATTCACAGGGGCGGTCGCCGTGCTGGCAAGCCTGATCTCGGGTTTGGCGCCCGCCTGGCATGCCTCCCGGATCGATGTGAGCGATTCGCTGAAGCAGGGAGGCACACGCGGGATCGCCGGCGGCGGCGCTTCCCGCCACGCCTTGATTGCCACCGAAGTCGCGCTGGCTTTCGTCCTGGCGGTGAGCGCGGGTTTGTTCTTGCGCAGTTTCCAACGCTTGGCTGCCATCAACAACGGCTACCGCGGCGATGGGGTGTTGGTCATGTATGCCAACGTCCCGGCCAACACGGATCCCGAGTACCACAGGGCCATCCGGCAATTCGAGCAGCTCCTTCCGCTGCTGGCGGCTATTCCAGGAGTCGAATCCTCGGCCGCGGTCATGGGTCTGCCCACCGGACAATACGGATCCAACGGCGGCTACGTGGTCGAAGGCCGGCACGACATGAAGACGTTTTCCAATCTGCCGAATGCGGACTTCAACTTGGCCAGTCCGGGCTACTTCACAACGCTGGGAATTCCCATTTTGCGAGGACGTGATTTTCAGGCTACAGACGTGTATGACCGCCCGTTTGTGGCCGTCATCAGCGAGTCGCTGGCTCGCCAGTCGTTCGCAGGCCAGGATCCCATCGGCAAGCGGCTCATGTGCGGGCTGGATTCGCCCAACTGGATGACGATCGTGGGTGTGGTGGGTGACGTCCGCCAAACGCCGTCCTCCAGGCCCGGACCGGTTCTCTACATGCCGTTCCAACAGCACCCCTACCACGCCAACGAACTGCAGATTGTGTTGCGGACCGGGATGCCGCCCGAGTCGCTCGCCCTGACCGCCACGGCGGCAGTCCGCCACTTCAGCCCCGAAATCGCGGTCAAGACGACCACCTTGCGCCGCTCTACCGACGCCTCGGTCGCCCTACCCCGGTTCCGAACCTGGCTTCTGACGCTGTTCGCCTCGCTGGCGCTGATTCTGGCCGCTGTCGGCATTTATGGGGTTCTGTCCTTTCTTGCCGGGCAACGCCGCGCCGAATTCGGTTTGCGCCTCGCCTTGGGCGCCACCCGTCCGGACATCCTCCGCCAGAGCCTGAGCCGGGCCGGGCGCTATACCTTGGCCGGCTTTGCCGCCGGGGCCGGTTTGGCTTGGGCCGCTCAGCAGTCACTCGGCGCCATGCTGGCCGAAATCTCTCCGAATGATCCGGTTGCCTACTTGAGCGCCTTCGCAGTTCTCGGCCTCGTCGCCGCCGCCGCCGCGGTGTTTCCAGCGCTACGCTCCGCCCGGGTCGATCCGGCGACGGCTCTCCGGACTGAATAGCGCTTAACGCGAGGGCGAGGAAAAGCCGAACTTCATCAGAACAGCTTGGCCGGCGGCGGAGGTGAGATACCTCAAGAACTGCTCGGCCGCGGCGGCTTGTTTGGACGACGACGTCACCCCGCCGGCTTGCCGCACAGGATTGTGAAGGCGTTCCGGGATGAGGATGCCGCCCCGGTCATAGAGGAGCGTCCAGGCGGTGAGGACCGCGTCGGCGTTGCCGCTTTGCGCGAACTCGAGCGCCTGCCGGACGTTTTCTCCGTAAACCAGCTTTGGCCGAACCTGGTCCATCAGCCCTGCCCGCCGCAAAACTTCTTCAGCCGCAACACCGTAGGGCGCATGGCGAGGATTCGGAATGGCAATGTGCCGGAGATCGGCCCGCGCAAGGTCTTCAAGGCGAGTCACCTTGCCTGATGCGGACCACAGTCCGATCCGGCCGATAGCGTAAGTCTTCACGGAATCCTTACGGATCTGGCCGGATTCTGCCAATTCAGACACAAGCTGTTGATTCGCCGAGAGATAGACATCGAAAGGGGCGCCATTCCGGATTTGCTCTGCCAGCAACCCGCTGGAACCAAAGGAGAAGCGTAGGGAATGGCCTGAGGCTTTGAGGAAGCCATCGGTGAGGCTGAAGGCTAGGGGAGCAAGGTCGGAAGCGGCGGCGACCAGCAGAGGCTGAGCGCAAGTTACGCAACCAAAAGTTGACAAGAACACACTAAGTTTGCATAATAAGACTAGGCGCATAAGACGGCGGCCTACCGCCCAGCGCCGAGAGTTAAAGGAACTACGATTCATGAGCAAAATCATCGGTATCGACCTCGGCACCACCAATTCCGTGGTTGCCGTCATGGAAGGCGGTCAGCCCGTTGTCATTCCGAATCAGGAAGGTGGCAGAACCACTCCATCTGTCGTCGCCTTCACCAAAGCGGGCGAGCGGTTGGTTGGCCAGGTGGCCAAGCGTCAGGCCGTAACCAACCCTGAGAATACCATCTACTCGATTAAGCGCTTCATGGGACGGCGCTTCGAGGAAGTCAGTGAAGAGATGAAGCTGGTGCCCTACCGCGTGGCCCGTGGGGATCAGGGTGACGCCCGGGTTGAGGCGCACGGCGCCAAGCAGGCGCCCCCGGAAGTCTCCGCCATGATCCTGGGCAAGCTCAAGGAAGCCGCCGAAGCCTATCTGGGTGAGAAGGTGACTGCCGCGGTCATTACGGTTCCCGCTTATTTCAACGATGCGCAGCGCCAGGCGACCAAAGATGCCGGCCAGATTGCCGGATTGGAGGTCAAGCGCATCATCAACGAGCCGACCGCGGCTGCTCTCGCCTATGGCCTGGACAAGAAGAAGGAAGAGCGGATTGCCGTATACGATTTCGGCGGCGGCACATTCGATATTTCCATCCTTGAAGTCGGTGACGGTGTCGTTGAGGTCAAGTCCACCAACGGCGACACACACCTTGGAGGCGACAACATTGACCAGCGCCTGGTGGACTGGCTGATCGGCGAATTCAAGAAGGAAGAAGGCGTCGACCTGTCGCGCGACCGCATGGCGTTGCAGCGGTTGAAGGAGGCGGCCGAGAAGGCCAAGATTGAGCTGTCTTCGGCCATGGAGACCGAGCTCAACCTGCCCTTTATTTACGGCGATCCGCAGACCGGCCCCAAGCACCTGGTGAAGAGACTCACCCGCGCCCGCTTCGAGCAGATGGTGGACGACATTCTGCAGCGTTCGGTCGGCCCGTGCAAACAGGCGCTCACCGACGCCGGCGTGTCGGCGTCGCAGATCGACGAAGTGGTTCTGGTAGGTGGTTCAACTCGTATCCCAAAGGTCAACCAGATCGTCAAGGAACTCTTCGGCAAGGAGCCCAACAAGACGGTGAACCCCGATGAGGTGGTGGCCGTGGGCGCCGCGGTGCAGGGCGGCGTATTGGGCGGCGAAGTCAAGGATGTGCTGCTGCTCGATGTGACCCCGCTGTCACTCGGTATTGAAACCTTGGGCGGCGTATTCACCAAACTGATCGACCGCAACACGACGATTCCGACTCGCAAGTCGGAAGTCTTCTCGACAGCGGCCGACAGCCAGACCTCGGTCGAGATCAAGGTCTACCAGGGTGAGCGTGGAATGGCGCGCGACAACCGCCTGCTGGGGGTCTTCCAGTTGGTCGGGATTCCTCCGGCCCCGCGCGGCGTGCCGCAGGTTGAGGTCACCTTTGACATCGACGCCAACGGCATCCTCAACGTAGTGGCCAAGGACCGGGCGACCAACAACGAACAGAAGATCACCATCACCTCTTCTTCCGGCCTGAGCAAGGACGAAGTCGAAAAGATGGCGCGCGATGCCGACTCCCATAAGGCTGACGACGAGAAGCGCCGCGAGCAGGTGGAGGTCAAGAACCACCTCGACAACGCGGTCTACAGCGCCGAGAAGACTCTGAAGGAGCACCGGTCCAAGATCAGCGAGTCCGACGCCAAGGCGGTTGAAGATGCGATCGCCGACGGCAAGAAAGCGCTGGAAGGCGAGAGCGTCGAGGCCATGAAGTCGGCCCAGGAACGCCTGCTGCAGGCCAGCCACAAACTGGCGGAGGCCATGTATAAGGCAGCCGGTTCGCAGCAGCAGCCGCCACCGTCCGGCGGCGCCGGGGGCAACGGCGGGCAGGCCAAGAAGGACGACGTGGTGGATGCCGAGTTTGTGGACGTGGACGACAAAAAGAAGTAATTTTGTTTTATTGAGATAATGGGGCGGGTGCGGTCACTCGCCCCCCTTGCGAGCGAAAAACATGCCAGCGGGGCGAGACTATTACGAGACTCTGGGCGTCAAGCACGGCGCATCGGCCGACGAGATCCGGCGGTCCTACCGGCGGCTCGCGCGGAAGCACCACCCTGACCTCAACCCCGGAGATAAGGCGGCCGAGGAGCAGTTCAAGCGCGTCCAGGAAGCTTACGACGTTCTGAGCGACTCCAAGAAAAAGCAGTTTTACGACCAGCACGGGTTCTGGTCCGAGAGCGGCTTCGCTGGAGCGGGTCAGCAGAGCGGAGGTCCGAATTTCAGCGGTTTCGACTTCGACGCCTTCACGCGCGGCGGCGGCGCCGGTGGAGCAGCGGGCGCGGGATTCGGCGGCGCCTTTTCCGACATTTTTAGCCAGTTCTTTAAGGGGCGCGGCGCCCAGCCAGGTCCCGATGTCGAGCCGGAGCGTGGAAACGACCTCGAATACGCGCTCGATATCGACTTCTGGCAGTCGATGAAAGGTGCGCAGATCCGGCTCAGCATCGAACGCATGGACTCGTGTGCGACCTGCCACGGCAGCGGCGCGGGCGGCGGCGGCGGATCAACGACGTGTCCGCAGTGCCAGGGTTCGGGCCAAGTAAATCAAATGATGGGCGCCATGCGCTTCTCGCTGCCTTGTCCGAAGTGTAATGGGACGGGGCGGCTTCGCAATGCCTGCCCCACTTGCGGCGGAGACGGGCGGGTTCCGAAGAGCGACAGTGTCGAAGTCCGCATACCGGCGGGCGTTCAGAACGGGTCGCGGCTGCGCGTGGCCGGCAAGGGGAACGCGGGGACCTTGGGCGCTTCCGCGGGCGATCTATACATCACCATCCGGACGCAGGCTCACCCGTTCTTCAACCGCGAGGGCGACGACATCCTGATCCGCGTTCCGGTTACGGTGACCGAAGCCGGCTTGGGTGCGCGGATCGAAATTCCCACAGTGGACGGCAAGGCGTTGTTGAAGATTCCGCAGGGAACTCAGAACGGCCAGAAATTCCGTTTGCGTGAAAAGGGCGTTTACAATGCCCGCAAAGGGTATCACGGCGATCAGATTGTCGAGATCGTGATTGAAGCGCCCGACGTCCGGGACGAGCGGACGCGCGAATTGCTGAAGCAACTGGCGCAGGTGGATACGCACGATCCTCGCGCGCAAATGTGGGCGAAGGTATAGCGAGATGGCCAAGGCAAGATCGAGAGCGGCATACATGATCTCCGCGGTGGCCGAGCGCTACCAGTTGCACCCTCAAACGCTGCGCCTCTACGAGCGCGAGGGGCTGCTCAAGCCATCTCGCAGCGAAGGAAACACCCGCCTATATACCGATGACGACCTGGAGCGTCTCGAGGTCATTCTGCAATTGACACGCGAGTTAGGGGTGAATCTCGCGGGCGTGGAAATCATCCTCAACATGCGCGAGAAGATGTCGGCGATGCAAAATGAAATCGACCGCTTTGTGAAGATGTTGAACCAGGAAATCGCCCACCACATGCAACCGCACGGCGAGGCGCCCCGCAACGCGCTCGTCAGGGTGGCACGCAAGCCCACATCCGCGTAGTGTTCGGCGGTACCTTCATACATTGAGATGTACCGTCGCATTTCACTTGTCCTCCTGACCGGCTTCGCGCTTCACGCCGCTGGAGTCCGGGTCGAATTCAATCCCTACCGGCCCGGCGTCGGACCTTTTCCGAGTGACCTTCTAACGGTGGCCGACGAACGGCAGCGAACCGGCGTGCGCGTCAACCTGCCGGCGCCGGATTGCACGGCCGCCCCCAGCGATTGCGCTGAGATTCGCCAGCTCAATCTGCTCGATGGGTTCAACCCGAATACGCGGCTCACCGTCCGCTTCAGCGGCCCCATCAACCCGGATACTCTTCGCGACGGGATCTTCTTCGTCTACGCGGATCAGCGCGTGCCGGGCCGGTTCGCCTTGGAGCCGGAAGGCCGCGTGATTCCCATCAACCAGGTGATCTACGACCCGGCAACCTACACGGTCACGGCAAAGCCCGACGCGATTCTCGAAGGCTCGCGGCGCTATCTCATAGTGGTGACCACGGGCGTACGCGACGTGCGGGGAGATCCTGTGGAACGCGACGAAGGCTTCCAGGCTTGCCTCGACCGGCAGGTGGGGGGCGATTACTGCGCCATTCTTTCCCGGCGTGTGGGAGCGTTGAGCCGCTACCGCGTCGCGGGCGCCAGCCTGTATACAACCCTCAGCACGTCAGCCTGGTTCGAGCAGGCCCGGACGGCCATCGAAGGCATCTCACCGGACTTCCGCCGGCCGGAAGCCAATGCGGTGATCGATCTGGCCAAGCTGGGCAGGCTGACCATACATCAACAGACCGGCGCCTCGCGATTTGACGATTTCGTGCTGCCGCTTCCCGGCTTGATTCTGAGCCAGAACGGTGTGGGCAGAGTCGCTTTCGGCACAATCCGTACGCCCCGCTTTCTGAACGCTGGTTTGACGATTCCGCTGGCGCCCACAGGAACGGCCCTCACAACGCCAGCCGAAGCCCTGGACCTCCCGTTTCATGTCTGGCTTCCTCAAACCGCAAAGCCGGCCAACGGATATCCAGTCCTGCTGGCGCTGCACGGGTTCAATGACAGCCAGTGGGGTGAACCGTCTTTTGTGGCGCTGGCTGCGGGCTCCGGTTTCGCCGTCGCCGCCGCCTCCACGTTCGGCCACGGTTACGGACCGCGGACGACGGTGCGGTTCTCGATGACCGATGGAACCACGATCGAAGTTCCCTCACCGGGCCGCGGGCTCGACATCGACGGGGACGGGCGGATCGGTTCAGCTGAAGGGTGCGTGGTGTTGGGTCCCGGGCAGCCAACCGGATTTCGAGACTGCGCGCGGCAGACCGTGATCGACTGGATGCAACTCGTCCGCGCGATTCAGGCTGGGATGGACTTGGACGGCGACGGCGGCGCCGACTTGGATTCGACGCGCATCAGCCTGCTCGGTCAATCGCTGGGAGGCGCCTTGGGAACGCTACTTGCCGCCACCGCGCCGTCCATTGGTTCGGCTGTACTCAACGTACCCCCCGGCGCCGAAGTGGACACATTTCGCTGGAGCCCTGTGTTCCACCCAGTTTTCGGAGTCGCCGCCGTTTCGAACCGGCAACCATCACTGTTGAACCAAGGCGCCGATTTCGACGACGATATGCCTTTTCCCTGGGAAGCGGTCCGGATCAGGACGTTGCCGGGCGCCGCGCAACTCCAGGACTTTTTTGAACGCTCAGAATGGCTCTCGGCGCTGGCTACTCCCACCTTTCTCGCGCCTTATCTGAAGCAGGCCACTTTACCGGGAAGTCCCATCAAGCGCGTCCTGTTTCAGTTCGCATTGGGTGACAAGACCGTACCGAACCCGTCCACCAGCGCGCTGATTCGCGCCGCGAATCTGCGTGAACAGTCGACGCTCTACCGCGCCGACCTCGCCAAGGCCGCCGTGCCTTCGATGCTGGACGACCCGCACAGTTACCTGGTTCCTTTGGGACCGCCGCAATCGCTGTTCGTGTCGATTGCCACGCTCCAGCAGGCGATTCTATTCCTTCAGAGTCCGGCCGGCGTTCCGCCTCCCGACGTGAATTCGGTAGTGCGCCCGATTTTTGGCGCGGACTTGTTTGAAACCCCCGCGACCCTGCCGGAGCGGCCTTGAGCCCGCCGCTGTTCCTCGATATGGAGCGTGTCTCGGTCATGCGTGGCGGCCGGCTCGTGCTTCGGGATTTCGCCCTGCGCATCGGGCAAGGGGAGCACGTCGCGCTTCTGGGGCCGAATGGGTGCGGCAAATCGACCTTCATCAAGCTGCTGACCCGCGAACTCTATCCACTGGCGCGCGAGAACCCGCGCGTCGCTATTTTCGGCCAGGAAACGTGGCATGTGGACGGCCTGCGAAAGCTGCTGGCCATTGTCACCAACGACCTGATGGCGACCTGCACCCGCGACTTCACCGGGCTGGAGGCGGTGCTCTCCGGGTTCTTTTCAAGTATCGGCGTTTGGCCCTGGCACGAGGTCACGCAGGTAATGCGGGAGCGGGCGCTCGCTTTGCTCGAAACGCTCGAAGCGCCGCACCTCGCTGAGCGCCCCGTCTCGGAGATGTCGTCGGGCGAGGCGCGCCGCATCCTCATCGCCCGGGCGCTGGTTCACGACCCCAAGGCGCTCCTGTTTGATGAGCCCTCCAACAGCCTGGATCTTCACGCCCAACACGAGCTGCGCGAAGTGATGCGAAAGTTGTCGCGGGCAGGGCTGACCTTGCTGCTGGTGACCCACCACGTTGCCGACATCATTCCGGAGATTGAACGCGTGATTGTCATGCGCGAGGGACGTATTGTGCTGGACGGTCCCAAGGGGCAGGTGCTGACCGAACCGGCTCTGGCCGAAGTTTTTGGACTGCGGGTCCAACTCGCTCAGCGGGACGGCTACTACCATCTCTGGTAGGTCCTCTGGAGTTTATTTCACCGGCTTTGATGTGGCCAACGCGATGGCGCGATGCTGGTTCTTTCCGCCGACGGAACAGTAGTAGTGATACACAACGCCATCGTGTTTGAGCAGCCAGGGCTTGTGCGCGAAGGTCGCATCAAAGGGCTCGGAGGGCTTGATCAGGTCCTCGCCCGTCCACTTTGTCCAATGCGCCAGGTCATAGGAAGCGGCGAACGTATCGAACGCTCCCGGTTTCCAGAACGCTCCAAAGTAGAACATCACCCACAGTCCGTCCATGCGCACAACCTGCGGGTCACCGCTGATGACGCCGCGGTTGGAGCCGTCCGCGGGAAGGTTTTCCACCGCCGGTCCGCTGCCGTACCGCTTCCACGTTCTGAGGTCCGAAGAAATGGCCGTGTAGATCTGCTCGCTGGTTCCCTTGGCGTTGTAGAACATGACAAAGGGCGCGCCGAGAGACCGGGATTGGTCGCGAAAGATGTAGCTCTTGTAGAGCGTCACGGTTTCCATTCCCGCGCGCGCATCGGCATCGGTCGTTTTCATCACCGGCAACGGTAGCTTTTGCCACGAACCCGGGTTGGAAGGATCGGCGGTGGATGCCAGCCCAATCCAGAGCGGCGTTTTCTCATAGCCGTACTCTTTCCCTCCGAGATACGACAGCCAGTAGCGGTCCTGAAAAGTCTGGAGCGCGTTGCCGCCGTTCCAACGGGTATCGAACAAGGCGATGCCTCCGCCGGAGTTGGCGTGGTCCCACGCGCCCGCGCCACCCCGGTCCAATGCCGTCCCCAGCGTCTTCCAATGCAGCAGGTCGTCGCTCTCCGCCAGTTGTGTGGTGTAGCCTTCGGCGGGAGCGTTTTCGAGCAGGACATAGATCATGTACCACTTGGCGCCATGGCGGAAGACGGTGGGGCAGTCGACCTTCTTACCCGCTGGAGGCTCAACCACAATGCCGTACTTGTACGGTGTCTTGACCTCCTCATAGATGGCCTTCATCCGGTCCAGTGGGACCGGCTTGCGTCTCGCCGCGGGCTGGGCATTAGCCATTCCGGCGAGGACAAGGCAGAACGTGATCAGGGTGGCGGCGTGGGTCATTCTCGAAGATCCAACCAGCGCCTAAGCCAGTTTCCTGGCCAGAATCCCGGTGGCGGTTGCCGGATTGGCCTGCCCCCGCGTCGCCTTCATCACCTGGCCTACAAAAAACGCCATGACGGCGGTCTTACCGCCCCGGTATTGCTCGACCTGTTTGGGATTCGCCGCGATGACGCTGTCGATGATCTTCTCCAGTTCGCCGGTATCGCTCATCGCCTTCAGACCCTCGCGCTCCATGATGGTCTTGGCGGAGTCGCCGGTCGCATACATCTTGGGCAGGATCTCCTTGGCCAGTTTGCCGGTCAGTTCGCCTTTCGCAATTAGACCAACCAACTCACCCAGCTTTTCCGCCGGTACCGGCGACTCCTCGATCTCCTTGCCATCCGCCTTGAGCAAGCCCGGCAACTCGCCGGCGACCCAATTGGCGGCGAGTTTCGGGTCTCCTGACGTCTGCGCGACGCGTTCGTAATAGTCGCTAATGGCGCGGCTGAGAGTGAGCACTTGCGCGTCATAGTCGCGCAAGCCGTAGGATTCCACAAAGCGCGCCCGGCGGGCGGCGGGAAGTTCGGGCATGGCCGCCTTCACCCGGCCGAGCCATGCCTCGCTGATTTCGAGAGGAACCAGGTCCGGCTCCGGAAAATAGCGGTAGTCGTGGGCCGCTTCTTTACTCCGCATGCCGACGGTCTCGCCCAGTTCGGTGTTCCAAAGGCGGGTCTCCTGCGTGACGCGCCCTCCACCCTCGATCAAGGCGACCTGGCGCGCAATCTCGTAGTCGAGCGCCTGTTTCATAAACCGGAACGAGTTCAGGTTCTTGACTTCGGCCTTGGTCCCGAACTTCTCAGCTCCTTTGAGACGGACGCTGACGTTGGCGTCGCACCGCAGGTGCCCCTTCTCCATGTCACACGTTGAAACCCCGGCGAATTGCAGCACCTGCTTGATCTCGGTCATGTACTGATAGGCTTCTTCGGAGCCGCGGATGTCCGGCTCGCTGACAATCTCGATCAGCGGTGTGCCGCAGCGGTTCAGGTCGACGTAGGAGTACACGCCGGAATCTTTGAAGCCGTCGTGGATGCTCTTGCCGGCATCGTCTTCCATGTGAACGCGCGTGACGCCGATTCGCTTCTTCACGCCCTCGACGGTGACTTCCAGCCACCCGTGTTCGGCCAGCGGACGATCGTACTGCGAGATTTGATAACCCTTGGGAAGGTCGGGATAGAAGTAGTTTTTGCGGGCGAAGATCGACTTCCGCCGGACCTGGCAATTCAACGCCAGCGCCGCTTGAATGGCGAGTTCCACCGCGTGCTGGTTCAACACAGGCAGTGCGCCGGGCAGCCCAAGGCAGACCGGGCACACGTTGGTGTTCGGCGCCGCGCCGAAGCTTGTTGGGCACCGGCAAAAGATCTTCGTGTTGGTCTGAAGCTGGCAGTGAACCTCCAAACCGATCACCGGTTCATACCTGGCAATCATCTCCGGCGTAGCCAGCGGGGCGGTTGTTGTCGCCATAATCTAACATTGTAGAACCATGGTCGTTTTGGCCTTTCTGCTGCTTCTGGCGGAACCCGCCGCCGACCTGGTTCTCACCAACGCGCGCGTGTGGACGGCGAACCCGGGCCAACCGTGGACGCAGTCCGTAGCCATGCGAGACGGCAAGATTGTCCGGACCGGAAGCAATGCCGCGACGAAGGGCCTGGTGGGACCCGCAACGCAGATCCTCGACGCCAATGGCCGCCTGGTGATTCCCGGCATCAACGATTCGCACATTCATTTCCTAAGCGGCAGCCTCGGGCTGGGGGAAGTCGACCTGACCGGCGCCTGCACGCTGGAATCGATTCAGGCCAGGATTCGCGATTGGGCCAAAACGCATCCGGATGCTCCCTGGGTTCAGGGCGGCGGATGGGAATACATGTGTTTCCCCGGCAAGCGGCTGCCGGCGCGACAGGACCTGGATGCTGTGGTCCCCGGCCGTCCGGCTTTTCTGTCGGCCTACGATGGCCACACTGGTTGGGCCAACAGCAAGGCAATCGAGATGGCAGGGGTCAACAAAGATACGCCGTTCACAGGTTTCGGCGGGTTCGACAAGGACCCGGAGACGGGAGAACCGACCGGCATCTTCCGCGAGGGAGGCCAGCGTCTGATCACACGCTGGATTCCGCCATACACCAGGGAGCAACGGATCGCGGCTCTCGAGGAAGGGCTACAACTTGCCGCTTCGCTCGGGATCACGAGCATCCAGAATGCGAGTGGGGGCCGTGAGCAGATCTCCGTTTATCAGGATCTGCTCACCCGGCGCCGGCTGACCGTTCGGGTTTCGATGGCGCTGTCCATGGAAAAGACGTGTGAACCGTTTCGCGACTTGCGGGGCCGGTACACGGGACCCGTGTTCCGCGTCGCCGCCGTCAAGTTCGTGCTGGACGGCGTGATCGAATCGCATACAGCGGCGATGATCTCTCCCTATGCGGACGCAAAGGACACGGCCGGGTCCCTGTCGCGGACCCGGGCAGACTTCATTGATACGGTCCGGGCTTGCGCCGCCGAGGGCTGGCAGATTTACACGCACGCCATCGGCGACCTGGCGGTGCGCACCGCCTTGGATGCTTATGAAGCGGTTCCCGCCGTTTCCCGTCCGCGCATCGAGCACATTGAGACGATACAGCCAGCCGACATTTCGAGGTTTGGCCAGCTCGGAGTCCTGGCATCCATGATGCCGGTCCACGCCGACCCGGACACGCTTGAAGTGTGGAGCCGCGCCATCGGGCCGGAGCGTTTGCCCTATTCTTTCGCCTGGCGGTCACTGGAGAAGGCCGGCGCGCGGCTCATCTTTTCCAGCGATTGGCCCGCGGTGATCAGCGTCGATCCGTTCCGCGGAATCCACAATGCGGTCAACCGCCGCACCCGGGACGGGAGGCCTGCCGGAGGCTGGCTGCCCGAGCAGCGGGTGTCACTCGAAACCGCCTTGCGCGCCTACACAGCCAGTGCAGCCTACGCCTCGTTTGAAGAAGGCATCAAGGGGCAGATCCGCGCAGGGTACCTGGCCGATATGGTGGTCCTGTCGCAGGATCTCTTCAAGATTCCGCCGGGAGCGATCCACAAGACGCGGGCCGATGTCACCGTGTTTAACGGCAAGGTGATCTACACCAGGCCGTAAATTACGCGTTCCACAACTCGTTCACCGGGCCGTATACGTCCGCGTCGGAATAGGGAACGTAAAAGAACCCGCGGCCGAACGGATCGTCATAGCGGACCGTTGTCCAGTTGATGCCCATCGCGGAATAGATTGTGGCCTCGATGTCTTCCGGCCGTATTTCCCGATCGCGCGACCAGCCGTAGTCCACCGTTTCAAGGCCCGTTTCGGTGGTGGAACCAATGATCCTGCCGCCCGTGACCCCGGCGCCGGCGAGCATGGCGAATTGTTGCAGCCAGTGATCTCTTCCCGCCGCCGCGCTGAGCGCGCCGGTGGTCCGGCCGAACTCACCCGCCATCACGACCAGCGTTTCATTGAGCAAGCCGGAGGATTTCAATTCCGCCAGCAGTTGCGACAAGCCGTCGTCCAGCATCCGCGTCATGCGCGGCAGGTTGGTCTCGGCGTAAATCTGCTGGTGATGGTCCCAGCCTCCGAGCGTGATCTGCACGAAACGTGTTCCCTGGCCGGCGGCCAGAACCTTGCGGGCCACCAGGCACGCGTTGCCGAATGACGTTCCGCCGTAGGCGTCGCTCTCGGCCGCGGTGAACGAGAATGCCGAACCCACCGCGGGGTTGTAGGTCATCCCACGAGCAGCGCGGTAGAAGGCGTCCATGTCCTCCATGGACCGGCCGTAGGGAGAGTTCTTGCGCAGGCCGCCATCCAGTTGATCCAACAACGCGACACGCTGCGCGAACCGTCCCGCGCCGGTGGCATCATCGGGAGCGGTGGTGTCGCTCAACCCGGCTTGCGCGGGCACAACCCGGAACGGAGAATACTGGCTCGGGAGATATCCGGGACCGGCGGCGCTTGCGCTGTTCAGCGCCAGGAATGTGGGAAAGACCTGCCCAGGCAGCCGCTCGGCTTCCTTCTCGATCGCTACAATGCTACCGATGTTGGGAGCAATCGAGCCCAGCACCGCGGCCGGGTTTCTGCCAATCTGAGCCCAGGTCTGCGCCAGGCCATGCACCAGCGCCCACGCCCGCATCGACCGGATGATGGCGATATCCGGCAGCGCCTGGGCCAACTTCGGCATCAAGCCCGCCGGCCACAGTATGCCGTTGAAACTTTCGGGCTTGAGCAGGTCTTCCGGCGTGTCGGGTCCTTTCTTGTAATCGAAAGTGTCCACGTGACTCGGCGCTCCGGCCAGCAGGATGAAGATCGTGTTCCTGGCCCTGCCGATCATGCCGGCTTCACCCTGGGTGATAACCGGCGACGCCTGCGCTGGTTGCGCCAGCCAGGAGGCCGTCACGCCCGCGCCTGCCAGTTGCAAGAAATGGCGGCGCGTCCAATGCGGCCGTTCAAATGTCCGCACATGCGGATGCGGATACTTTCGCTGAAATCGGTCAAATTCATCCCGAGTCATTGAACCATCCCCGTTTTCCAGTTTAGAGCCTCTCCGGAACCCCAAAACAGCCCTGGCCGGGGCACGCTTTGCCCGGGAATGAGCCCCGAACACCACGTGACCCCTGTAACCTGGCGTGCATCTCAGAGCGCCTAAGTATATGAGGCTGCGCTAAGGTGGGCCGCCTCAAAACTGCCATGCCAGCCGTCCTGCCGATCCCTGTCCCGACGCCGGACCAACCGGCTCCGCAAAAACCCACTGTGGTTCCGCCCCCGCCTCCGCGCCGCCATGGATGGAAGGCCGCCGCGGCGCTGCTGACAGTTGTGGGCGCCGTTGCCCTTTGGTACTTCATGGACACACGGCCGCCCAATCCGCCGGCAGCGGCGCAGTTCCAGACAGCCGCCGCCCGCCGGGGGAACATCGAGTACCGCGTCCGCATCACGGGAAACACAGTCGCCCGCCACTTTGCCAACATCACCGCGCCACACCTGCGCGGGCCTGGTTCGAGCCGCGAGTTGAACCTCATGAGCGTGGCCGCTTCCGGAACCCGGGTGAACCAAGGCGAAGTGGTGGCCGAATTCGATCCGCAGAACACACGCGACACCGTTGATGACGAGCTCGCGATCCTCAAGGATTACGAGAATTCGATCAAGCGCCGCATCGCCGAACAGGCTGTGGACACGGGAAATCTTGAGCAACAGCTCCATGTTGCCCAGGCCAGCCTTGACAAGGCCAAGCTCGACTTCCGGACTACCGCCATCCGCACCAGCATCGACCGCGAGTTGCTGCAACTCAGCGTCGACGAAGCCCAAGCCGCCTACAGAGAACTCCAGGCCGACATCCCGCGGACGCGAATCTCTCAACGCGCGGACCTCAGAAATCTCGAAATCTCCCGCGATATGCAGAAGTTGCGGGTGGACCGCTTCCAGGACGACCTGAGCCGCCTGACCATTCGCGCCCCTATGAGCGGACTGGCGGTCATGCAGACCTTGTTTCAGCCCGGCGGCGAACAGCGGCAGATCCAGGTAGGCGACCGGGTCTCCCCGCGGCAGCCGTTCATGAAGATCATCGATTCCTCCACCATGGAGGTCGAAGGCGTCATCAACCAGGCCGACAGCGGCAAGGTCCGAATCGGCCAGGATGCCGTGATCGGGCTGGACGCATATCCAGGCGTGACCTATACGGGTAAGGTCAGCCGCATTGGCGCTCTGGCAACGGGCCCGCGCCAGAGTTACTTCATTCGAACGGTGCCCATCGTAGTACAAATCACCAATGCGGACGGCAAGGTCATCCCCGACCTCTCAGCTTGGGCCGAGGTCCCGATCGGCGAGGCCGAAGACGCCATCATCGTCCCGACACAAGCTATCAGGCATTCGGGCGGTGAGGCGTTCGTCGAAGTGAAGACAGCGGCCGGGTTCGAAAGACGCGCCGTCAAGATCAGCCTCAGCAACGGCCCTTCCACGGCGATCGAGGAAGGCCTGAAAGACGGCGAAGAGGTCCGCATCAACTAATCGGTAACGCCCGGCGCCGCGCGTACGGAAACCACGTGGGCGCCCTGAGGGAGCCAGGCGCCGCGACCGCGCAGTTCACCCGCGCCGCCATCGATCGCGACGGAGACCGGGCGGTCAAACGTGATCATGACCCGCGCGCCCGAGTTGTATTTCCAACGAAACTCCCCGGCTTCCCACCGCGCCTCGGCAATGCCGGCGGTGAAGTCGAGTATCCGGAACGGCGGCGCCTGATCGCTCTTCCGCACGTCCACTTTTCCGGTGGGCAGCCACAACACCTCACCGTCCTGAAAAGGCCACAACAAGCCGTTGACCAGCGCCGGACCCCGCCAGCGAACCCCTACGCGGTCTTCGACCACCAACTCGTCTTCCCGCCGGCTGACTACCGCCGCGGCCGAGGCCAGCAGCGGCAAATCCGGCTTGGCGATGGACGCCTCAAAGTAGAGCGCAACCTGCGGAAACGCGCGCGACGCCAGGTTGACCAACTGTAGGAACTCAACGCCCGTCTGCTGCCGCGTCGGATACACATCCTGGTAGCGGTCCACGATGTTGATGTCGATGGACAACAGATCGCGGCGGCGGGCGATCTTCGAATAGAGCCCGGCGAGTTCGGTATACCGGTTTGGTCCGCGGTCCCACACCGTGGCCGGATCTTCGATCAGGAAACGCACCTGCTCCTGTTCGGCGAAGGCCAGCGTGCGGGGCGCATCGGCGCCGATCGTGTCCCGCATGGTCTGGTCCAACCGGTCGTCAACATGGGTCAGCACCAGGTCGAGATGGGGTTTCGATTTCTTCACTGCCTGCAGTTTGCGCACCCACTCGGTTTGGAGCCGGTAGGCCAGGCCGGCGCGAAAATCCAGAAAGGCTCGCATCGGCTTGGCGTTCCGCGCATAGTAGCGCGGCGATGCCGGCGTGAAGGCTTCCAGCGGATCGAATCCGCGTTTCTGGCGGAAGGCCGCGCGAACATCATCGTTCATCGGGGTGAATCGCGCCGCGTTGGCATAGCCCAGCGGCGATTCAAAGTACAGTTCCGCGAGGTTTGCGCCGTCCCAGTCAAAGCGGTCCAGCATCGACGAGACGAGTGTCTGCACCGCGCCGGCGCAATCGGGGTTGGCCAGGTTCATCAGCCGCCGCCAGTCCAAATGGGCGTCCTGTAGCAGCGCGGTCTTCTCCCGCCATCCCGGGTGCTGGTCCCAGAAGCGCTGGCTGACGTGCGGCAACTCGATCCAGGCGTAGACCAGAATTGAATGCCGGTGGCACGCCTCGATCAAGTCTTTGAGATATTGATCGCGCCCGGCATCCGGCTCCATGTAGTGCCATGACGCCACGTGGAGCGCGGCGATGCCCGATTCCCGCCAGCGGCGCGCAAAGTACTCCAGGTCCACGCGGGAGCGGTAGGCGGAATCGAAAAACGCCCACAGCCGCCGGGACCGGAACGGAAACTCGACGCCGAGATCCGCCATGGCTTGCAGCAGGTACGGGAAGCGCTCGAAGCCCTGCTGCCCGGGCCCGACGGCCAGCCACAGCACCGCACCTTGATCCCGGCGCAGGCCGGCCACCAACGGCGCGCCCGACCATTTTTCCCGCGCGAACACCGTGGCGCTGGCCGGCGCGGCAGTCCTGGGTATGGAAACGGCCTCCTGCCAGATGATCTTGAGATCGGGACTGCGCGCGTCCACCACGTTGCGCACACTCACTGTCTGGTCGAGACGGGTCCACCCGAGCGCGCGCGATGCTTCGGAGTCCCCCGTCAGCACGCGTAGTGAGGAAGGCTGACCCTCCCCCGTGTCGCACACAATCACGGATGCCGATGCTTCCGGCGCCGGGGTGAAACTAACCGCGCTCAGGATGCGGCCCCACGCCGGCGCATCGGGGCCGCACGCATAGTACGTGCCCGGTTGCGCCGCCAGAGGCCAGGCGAGTGCAATACTAACGAGTAATCGCATACCAAAGGCCCACGCGGAAATCGCGGTAACGCGGCCCGCGGGGATTGCCTTCCATCACCGTATAGTTGCCGGCAAGTGTCATAGCTCCGAAATACAGGCTGCGCGGCATCCAATCCCACCGGAAACGGTACCCCGGGCCAATCTCGACAAAGTTCGCCCAGTACTGCCCCCTCGCATCCGCGTTGAAGTTGGTGTGCAGCAGCACCTGCCACTGAAAACCGGCGAGACCCGCGATGGGCGGCGACGTGTACCCGATGCGGTTCTGCACGACCGCCAGCATGTCGTGCTCGTAGCGGCTCAGATACACTCCGTCCACATCCAGTTCGGCAAACCAGCCGCCTTCCGGGCTGGTCAAGTGCGAACCCCAGCCACGGCTGAAGTACACCCCGCCCCGGTAGTCGGGCGTGAGCCGCGCGCCCGCGCCGCTGGAATAACGGATCGCCTCACCCGCCTCGGCCCATGCCGCCAAGCCCCGCCCTAAGGGCGCGGTGATCCCAACAGCCGGAATCACCGCCCGTTCCGACAGCGGAACCGGACCGAACATCCCGCCCGGAATCACCGGGTCTTCACCCTTGGAAAGGCCCAGGTCACCCATGATCCGGGCCGACAGGTAGGGCCGGAACGGCAGTTTCCTGAACCTGAACTCGGTCTTCGCCTGTCCGTACAGAAACAGCGCATTCCACCGGGATGAATAGACCGGATACGCCCATGCGGTGGTAAGGATGCGCCCATACTGGCCGCGCAGGTTGCTCCACGCGCGTGTGGCTTCCTTGCGAATCTCCGGGTCCGGAGCTTTCCGGGCACGGCCAAACCACTTCAGCGCCGCTTCATCCTGCCCGAGCAAATTGTGAATCTGCCCGAGCTTCAACATGACCTCCGTATCGGAAGGGTCTTCGGCGTGAGCTTGTTCGAAGTACCGCTGCGCGTCGAGCAAGTAGCTCTTGTGATAGCTGGCCATGCCCATCTGCTTGGCTGTGGCGGCTAGCACGGCCGCGGGGGGCGCCTGAGGCGGCGCTTTGGCGATTTCCATGGGCGCAAGTTCGCGCGCCAACTCCGCCGTACGTGGCTCGACACTCGTGGCCGCGGTGGAAAGCACCGCCTGCGCCCGCTCCATCTCACCTTGCGCCAAGAGCACGCGGCCGAGGTCCAGCGCCAGCGAGGGCCGGTCGGGACGCAACTTCATCGCCGCCTCGAAGTGTTCAGCGGCCAGCGCCAGCTCGTCGCGAGATTCGGCCAGGCGGGCCAACTCCTCGTGTGCGCTGTCGTTGCCTGGCGCGAGTTCCACGGCTTTCCGCCATCGGGCAATCCCCTCTCGAAGCGGACGGTCGATGTTCTCGTAGGCTTGTTCGGCGGTCGCCCGGGCCGGGCCCTCAAACTCCTTGCGGATCCGGTCGAACACATGCCGCGCTTCGGCCTGCCGCTTGGATTCATAGCACAGAAAAGCGTACTCGAGAGCCGGGGCGGGATCGGCGGGATCCAAGCGCATGGCTTCATGGAATTCGTCTCTGGCCGCGTCGTTTTCCCCAATCTTCAACAGCGTATAGGCCAAATCCTTATGAACGGACGCCTTGGCCGGGCCGGCCGCAAGCGCGGCCCGAAAGCCGCGCACGGCGTCGTCGTATCGCCTCTCGCGTAGCGCCTCGTACGCCTGGTCGAGCGAAGTAGTCTGCAGGGCTACTACCAGGAATAGGGACAGGGGTATTCCCAAAATCATGACCCAATCAACTAGTGCGGCCCCCAGCAGCCGTCTCTCGCATAGAATGAGAGCTTCCATGGCGCACGCATCCATCAAGATCGAGAGAATCGAAACCGCGCAAGTGGCGCCGCGCTGGGGCCTCCTCCGAGTCGAAACCTCGGCCGGAATTGAAGGATATGGTGAATTTACCGTCGAAGGCCAACTCAACCCAGCCGAAGCGGCGGTCCACCAGCTTGCCGAGCTGTTTGCCGGACAGGATGCGTCCGATATCAAGCGTCTCGTCCGCGGCGCCTACGATCAGAATTTCTACCATGGCGGCGCGCACTACATGAGTGCGCTAGGTGGAATCGAAATCGCGCTTTGGGACATCTACGGCAAGGCGGTCAACCAGCCCATCTACCGGTTGCTGGGCGGCCGGGTCCGTGACCGTGTCAAGGTCTATCGCTGGGCCGGTGGCAACAACAACACACCGGGCGCCGCCGCCGAAGAAGCGGCGCGAGTGGTCTCCGAGGGAGCGCGCGCCATCAAGATGAACGCCTGCCCGCCGCTGGCGGCCATCGATACCTACGGCGGCATTCAGGCCGCCGTCGCTCGCGCCGGCGCGGTGCGCGAGGCCGTCGGCCCCGATGTGGACATCGCCTTCGATTTTCATGGCCGCTGCAATGTTCCGATGGCGCGCCGCCTGGCGAAAGAACTCGAATTTGCTCGTCCGCTCTTTTACGAGGAACCTGTCCGTCCGGACTACAACCGCTGGCTGCCAGATATCGCCGCCATCACGCACGTGCCGATCGCCACCGGAGAGCGGATGTGCACGGTGGCGGAATTCTCCGACGTGGCCGCGGGCCGCGGCGCGCACATCCTTCAGCCGGACCTGGTGCACGCCGGCGGCATCAGCAACTGCGCGGAAATCGCTTCCATCGCCGAAGCCAACGGGCTCGCCGTCGCGCCCCACTGCCCGCTGTCGCCCATTGCATTCATGGCGTGCCTGCACGTTGTGGCGCAGAGCCGGGCCGGCTGGATTCTCGAGTGGTCGAAGGGCATACACTACAACGCCTCCGGGGCGACCGGAGAAGTGGACCCCTGGCTGCGCTACGTCGACGAATCGCAGTGGAACGAGTTTGAGGTGGATGCCGGCGGACACCTGGCGATTACGGAACGTCCCGGTTTGGGCCTGGCAGTCAACTGGAAGGAAGTGCGCCACGCCCTCAAAGCCGGCGTCACCTGGCGGGACGAAGCCATGTCCCTGCCCGACGGCACACGCTCCAACTGGTAAACGCTCGCGCGCCGCTCCTCGATACGATGAAACGGTATGGCATCGTATCGCGGTTTTGACTATCTCGAAATCGACACGCTCTTCAATGAGGAAGAACGCCTGGTCCGGCAAACCGCCCGGCAATTCGTCGAACAGAAGGTGATCCCGGTCATCAAGGAGTGCTACAACGAAGGCCGCTTTCCGAAAGACCTGATCCCACAGATGGCCGGGCTGGGATTCCTGGGCGCGAATCTGGAAGGCTACGGCTGCGCCGGGATGAGCAACGTCGAATACGGCCTGATCATGCAGGAACTCGAGCGCGGAGACTCGGGGTTGCGCAGCTTTGTCTCCGTGCAAGGCGCGCTCGTTATGTACCCGATCTTCGCCTACGGCTCGGAATCGCAGAAGCAGAAATGGCTGCCGCGTCTTCAATCGGGCGAGGCCATCGGCTGCTTCGGACTCACCGAACCGGGCTTCGGCTCCAACCCCGGCGGCATGACCACCCGCGCTGAAGAGCGCGGCGCCGAATGGATCCTGAACGGCGAGAAGACCTGGATTACGAATGGGACAGTCGCCGACGTCGCCATCGTCTGGGCCAGAACCTCCGGTGGAATCCGCGGGTTCCTGGTCGAGCGCGGCACGCCTGGATTCACGTCCTCCGACATCCACGGCAAACTGTCGATGCGAGCATCGGTGACTTCCAGCCTCGTGCTGTCGGACTGCCGTATTCCAGCCGCGAATCTGCTCCCTGAAGCGATCGGGTTGAAAGCGGCGCTCGGGTGTCTCTCGCAGGCGCGGTTCGGAATCGGCTGGGGCGTGCTGGGCGCGGCCATGGATTGCCTGGAGACGGCGCGCCAGTACACCGTGATGCGGAAGCAGTTCGACGACAGGCCCATCGCCTCGCACCAACTGGTTCAGGAGAAGCTGGCCTGGATGGCGACCGAGATCACCAAGGGGCAATTGCTCGCCATTCAATGTGGGCGTCTCAAAGACAAGAAGAAACTCCTTCCAGCCCACATTTCGATGCTGAAGAGGAACAACGTCGCCATGGCGCTGGAGTGCGCCCGGCTGAGCCGCGACCTTCTGGGCGCCAACGGCATCATCGACGACTACCCCATCATGCGCCACATGTGTAATCTCGAAACCGTGAAGACATACGAGGGCACCGATCATATCCACACGCTGGTGATCGGCGAACGCGTAACGGGGGTCCCCGCCTACAAATGAAACGCCGCGAATGGCTCCTCGCCCTGGCAACTCTGGCCGGGTGCTCGAAAAAGCAACCCGCCGGACGGGGTCCAGCCAAGAAGCAGTACGCCTTGAAGGGTGAAGTCCTCCGTCTCCGGCCCGGCGAAAAAATCGCCGTCATCAAGCACGACAAAATCGGCGACTGGATGGAAGCGATGACGATGGACTTCCCCGTCCCCAACGAAGCCGATTTCGCCAAACTCGCCGAAGGCCGGCACATCAAAGCCACCGTCAACGTCAATGACGAGTACTTCTGGCTGACGGACGTGCAGGTCGAGCCGGCGGAGTGACACGCCGGAGTGACCCGGTTGACTTGCCGCCAGTGAACGGTTAGTCTCGGCAGTATTCTCTCAATTCCACGATCCGAGACAGGAGGAGGCGGAATGTCTGAACGAAAGTGGTTCGTTCCAGTTGCGGCCCTGTTTTTTGGCGTTGCCATGTGGCAGCCAGGGTTCGCCAGCGTCATCCAACCAACCCCGGAATTGCCCCCGACGGGCGGCGGGTTCTTTCTGGGCGAAATCTGTGTATCGAACCTGCTTGGCGCCCAGGGCGCGTGCGTCTCCGGTGCGAACCTCTCGAACTTCACCGGACGGGTTTCCACGATCACGGCAGCCGGGCAGGAGGTCGACACGCAAGCCGAGTTCCAGGCGCAGCTCTACGCCTTCCAGAACGGCGTAAAGGGAGGGTTCCTCGGGTCCCTGCTATTGACGGGGCCGGTCGGCTTCCTCTACGCCGGACGCCAGTCCGCCTCGGAGTCCGGGACCTACGCCACCACGTTCACGGAATTGATGTTGACGGGAGCCTTTAACGGGATTCCCGTCGCCGTCAAGGGCGACCTGACGAAGTCCAAAGGCACGACCACGATCTCCGAATATGCGGGCGCATACAGGATCGACAGCTTCTTCGACGTGTTTGTGGAGCTGTCGGTCAACAACGGGCCATTTGTTCCGGGTCCCGGAAGGCCCTTCACACTGCGGCCGGTTCCGGAACCGGGCAGCCTCGTGATGGCCGCGTTGGGGTTCGCCGCATTGGGTCTGGCCGGGCGCCGCGGGAGACGCGCGTAAGAGAGCAATGCCGCCGCTGATAGGATGGTCTATGGGACCTGCCGGTCCCAGGCATCCATGTCAGATTCACGTTTTACCCGACGACATTTCTTCTACGGCTCACTATTGACAGGCGCTGTCCCCGCGGTTGGCTTTGGCAGCGCTCCGTCCCTCAAGCACCTGGGTTACAAGTCCCCCAGCGAGAAACTGAACATCGCCGCGATTGGCGCGGGCGGCAAAGGCGCCTCCGACATCGCGGGCTGCAAGACCGAAAACCTGGTCGCCATGGCGGACCCGGATGAAAAGCGCGCCGCGCGCACCTTCACCCTGTACCCGGATGTGCCGAAGTACAAGGATTTCCGCAGGTTGTTCGACAAAGAATCGAAAAACATCGATGCCGTGCTGGTCTCCTGCCCCGACCACATGCATGCTTCCGCGGCGATGTGGGCCATGGCTCGCGGGAAACATGTTTATTGTCAGAAGCCCCTGACGCGAACGGTCTGGGAAGCGCAACAACTGACTCAGGCGGCGGCCAAGTACGGTGTGGCGACACAAATGGGTAACCAGGGATACTCCAGCGCCGGCGCGCGCGAGTGTTGCGAGATCATCTGGAACGGCGACATCGGTGAAGTAAAGGAAGTCCACGCCTGGACCAATCGCCCGATGAAATACTGGCCCCAGGGTCCCGGCGTGATTCCTCAGGAGGCGCCCGTCCCCTCGACTCTCGATTGGGATGCGTGGCTCGGCGGCTCTCCCATGCGGCCGTACAGCCCAGCCTATGTGCCGCACAACTGGCGGGGCTTTCCGGATTTCGGATGCGGCGCCATCGGCGACATGGCTTGCCACATCCTGGGAACACCCAACATGGCCTTGCGGCTTGGCACTCCAACTGGCGTTGAATGCCTGAAAAAGGAAGGCGCCGGCGAGTACACTTTCCCGGTACGGACCGTGATCCGGTTCGACTTTCCGGCGCGCGCCAACATGGCGCCGGTTTCCGTGTTCTGGCATGACGGGTTAACCGAAAAGTTCACGTTCCAGGGTGTTCCGGCGGACGAACTCCTCGGCGACGAGGACATCAACGGAAGCCTGTTCGTGGGCGACAAGGGCATGGTGACCACCGGCTGCTACGGCGAGCGGACACGGCTGGTCCCGAACGCCAGAATGACCGATTACCGCAAACCCGAGCCTCTGCTGACGCGCTCGCCCGGGCATTACCGGGATTGGATTCGCGCCTGTAAGGGCGGCGAGAAGTCCTGCTCCAATTTCTCAGTGGCCGGGCCGTTTGTCCAATGGATGCTGCTCGGCGTGATTGCCATGAAGTTTGATGGCAAGCTCGAGTGGGACGCCTCGCGGATGCAGTTCGCCAATAACAAGGCGGCGAACGAATATCTGAAACCGAAATTCCGCAAAGGCTGGAAGTTCCTGGGCTGATCTTCGCTTCACGGGCGGCCCACGGTGGGACCTTCCGTGTTGAACATCCGCGGGATCCTTTCCGAGACCGGTGGCAATGGCTGGCGCTTCTTGTGCGGCCCCACCTGGTACCAGTAAGCGACACTATAGAAGTTATCCGCCCGGTGATTGGCGTGGCCGTGCTCGATCGTCATCTTGAGATACTTCTCAAACGCTACCGGCGAATCGGTGTGAAAGCGGTACAGCATCCAACGGGACCCGCGCATGTCGCCGCCATTGACGGGATTGCCGTAGCGCTGGAAAGAGAATGTCGGATGCGTTGTGCCGAACGGCGACAGCGCGCATCCGCCGTAACACCAAGCACCCAGGAAATAGTCCTCTGATCCGGTCCCGGTGATCCTGGGTTTGTCGGGATCATCGACGAAGATCATCTCGTCACCCTCGCCCCACCAGTCACCCTGGTTCTGAAGGACGCTCAAAGTCACGCCGGCGAAGTGCCCGCGGCCCTCGGCCTCGACAAATACGTAGTTGTTCTCTCCGCCGGGATTTTCCATCTTGTTGACATCGCGGTTGAGCTTCCAATCGTTGGTCGCCGGCTTGTTCGGCGCCGCCTGGCGGTACTCGGCATAAAAGTAGGCCATATTATCCGGCAGGCGGCGATACTTTTCCCAGTCGATGTTGTAATAGAACGCGCGCAGCGGCTGTTCGCCTTCGTTGGTGATGGTGATGCGCGCCGACTTGCGGAAGGGCATCGGGAAGAAGCAATTCATTGCCTTCTGCGATCCCACCGACAGCGGTCCGGACTCATAGACAATGTACTCGCCGAGCCCCAGACCAAAGAAATCCCCGAGCGGCGTTTCGACGGCCGGCAGTGGGTCGCCGTCCCAGTACATACGCAGCACGTACCGCTTCAAGTGATACGGCTCGGGGCTCGGGAAAGCGATCCACATATGTTTGATGATCCCGGGGCCTTGCACCTCTCCGATCGTCCGCGTCTCTCCCGGTTCGATCGGGTGCTCCTGGTCCCCGTCCAGGTTGTTTCCGGCGCGGTTGTAGGACGAGATCCGTTGAGACGTGTAGTCTTTGAGCAGCGGCAGGCTGGAGAGTTCATCTGCGGCCAGCGGCAGCGCGAGGAGAAGGAGGAAGTTGAGGTTCAGTGCCATGGAGAATTTTCGGGAAAGTGAGAATCAGAACATGAGTTTCACCGCTAACTGGATCTGCCGCGCCGGTCCGGCTCCCGAGATTCGCCCGGCGGCCGGTGTTCCAATGGCCCCGTTCGGCAGGCCGAAATGCGGCGTATTGAACAGATTAAAAGCTTCGGCCCGGAATTGCAAATTCAGGCGTTCGGTGATCGGAAACATCTTGAAGAGCGAGAAGTCCAGGTTGACGTCGCCGGGCGCTCTCAGGATGTTGAGCCCCGTGTCCCCAAATACGTAGGGCGCGGTTTGTACGAAGCACCCGGTGTCGAAGTAGCGGGTTGGGTCGCGAACAGACCGGTCGAGAGCGCCGTTGCAGATCCGGTTGGGCCGGTTCGCGGTTCCCGTATTGAGCAGCGACGGGGTCATGCTAAGCGGGAAGGGCGGCCCGGTCTGCAAGGTGAGAATCCCATTGGCCGACCATCCTCCGGCTACGTAACGCACCACCGCTGGCGCCTGGCTCAAGGCGTTTTGTCCCGGCAGGTCCCACGCAAAGCTGACCACTGCGCGGTGCTTGCGGTCATAACTCGCCGGACCGCGATCCATATCAAGATTCCGCGGGTTCAACGGCTGTTCGCCATACGGCCCGGCGGCCGATCCTTCGCCTTCTTGTATCGCCTTGGCGAAGGTGTAAGACCCCAGCAAAGTCAGTCCGTGGCTCAACCGTTTCTCGAGTTTGGTCACCAGCGCGTGGTAAGTGGTGCTGGCCTCGTCGGTCAGCAGGAGCACCGTACCCACATTTGGATTGACGCCAAAATACGGCCGCCGCGGCGGCACCGCGCCCGGCCCTGGAAACGCCATGTTCTCGTCCTTGAGCAGAAGCATGTGGACGCCTCGCGAGCCGAGGTATCCGACTTCGAGCAGCAGGTTGCGGCTCAGCTCCTGTTGCACGTTCATGTTGTACTGCAGACCGTAGGCCGTATTCAGATCCGGATTCAGCCGGCGGACTTGTCCGGACGGCTTGTTTGGATCCGGAACGGGCAGCGGCGGGGGGCCGATCTCCAGTTTCATGGTCGGCCGCGCCGCGGTGTTATCGACCACCTGCTGCTGAAGATTGAACGGGAAGTTCCAGGTCATGTAGGAATTGAGCCCCGTGTACTCCTGAAAGTAGGACATGCCAAACCCGGCGCGGACGGCTGTTTTCGACGTGGGTTGATAGGCCAGTGTCACGCGGGGAGCGAGGTTGTTGTGGTCCGTACTCGTCAGACCCCTTCCAAACTTGTTGCTCTCACCGGCCAGGACCATGACTCCGGTGATCGGGTCGAAGGTCGATTGGCGGTCGGCAACCTCGGTCCAAGGTGTGAAGATTTCGTATCTCAGGCCCAGGTTGACCGTGAGCCGCCGGGCGACACGCCAACTGTCCTGCGCAAAGCCGCCCAGAATCCAATTGCGCGTGCCCCAGTTGGAAGCGACGTTGCTTCGGTTGAAGACTGAATTGTGCCCGAGAAGGTAGGATGCAAAGGAATGCCCGCCGACGCCGGCCGGCGTCGCTGTCGTCAACTGGTTGAAGGTAAAGATCCCGGTGGGAAACGCATCGTCATAGAAGTTCCGGCGGTGACGTATGACACTGACGCCAAACTTGAAGTCGTGGCTGCCGCGGTTTACCGAGACGTTATCGACATACTGGAATGTGTTCGAGTGGGAGATGAGCGGTAGCGCCACGGCGGGACCGAGCGTCGTGTACCCCGGCACGGCAATGATCGGAAGAGTGGCCGTAGTCGAACTGAGCGCGAGGTTGGGGATCCCGGAGACTTCTGTCGGATTCACGCCGAAACCCTCGGGTAGCGCATTCATCGAAAACCGGCTGTAGCCGAACCGGAACTCATTGACGACTCGCGGCGAAAATGTGTGCACCTCGTTCAGCACCACGCTCTGCGCGAGAATGTCGAAATCGCCGGAAAACGTGACCGGGCCGCCTCCGCCAAACGGGTTATTCGCCGTCCGCAGCGGAGAGGGCCGGTCCGTCACCGCCTTGCCGAACGAGTAGCGGCCAAACAGGTTATCGCGAGGCGTGGTGACCTGGTCAATGCGGGTGTCAAACGAGTTGTCTTCGCGCGTGAGAATCGGGTTGTTCAGGAGATTGTTGGCTTGCCCCGCCAGGTTCGGAACCGGGTAGTACCGCATCGTCTTGAGCGCTGCCGGATCCATCCGGTTGGATGGGATCTGGTTGTTTGGAAAGGCGTCGCGAATGGGCCGCCCGGTCGCCGGATCGGTGCGCGTGGAGAGCGGATCGTAAATCGCAGCCAGACCTCGGAAGTCTCCCGAGCGTAGCGTGGTTACCGGCACCGAGGCGATGAACGTCTGCCCTTGCGCAATGCGAAGGCCCTGGTAGTCGGCAAAGAAGAAGGTCGAGTTCTTGCGGATCGGCCCCCCTAATGTCGCGCCAAACTGGTTCTGCCGGAAGGCGGGTATCGGCTGCTTGGGATCGTCGAAGTAGTGCTTGGCGTCGAATACCGAATTGCGCAGAAATTCGTAGGCGCTGCCGTGAAAACTATTTGTCCCGGACTTGGTATGGATGTTGACTACGCCGCCCATGAAATTGCCGTATTCCGCTGGCTGATTGGCGGTGAGCACCTTGAACTCCTGGAGGGAATCGATAACCGGTTCCAGGGAGAAGGTCGTCACGGCGTCGCTGTAGTTGTTGTCCACGCCGTCGAGCAGGAAATTGTTGCTGAGCGACCGGAAGCCGTTGGCGTTGAACGACGACGTGCCGCGAAATGAAATCCCCGTTCCGCCGGAGCTGACCTCGCCCTGTCGCCCCGTCGTCGTTCCAGGAACAAGCGTGATCAGGTGCACGAAATTGCGCCCGTTAAGCGGAAGCGCCAGCACCTGCTTCTCGCCAATGACCGCGCCTAACTGGTGCGACCCGGTGTCCAGAAGGGGCGCGTCTTCGGTCACCTCCACGGACTGCGTCACCGCGCCGACGGTCAGTTGAAGGTCGAGGACTGCGACTTGGTCGGCCTGGAGGGCCACGCCGCTTCTCACCAGGCGCTGGAATCCGGCGCGCTCGACCGAAACCTCGTAAACCCCCACCGGGAGCAGCGTAACGGTGTATGTGCCATCACCCGCTGTCTTGGTGTTTCGCGTGAGTCCCGTCCCGGAATTCCTCACCGTGATGAGCGCACCGCCGATGGCGGCCGAACTGGGATCGGTCACCAGCCCGCTGATCGAGCCAGTCACGGCCTGCCCGAACGCCGGGCAGACGCCCGCATACGCCAACAACGCGGCCGCCGCGGCGCGGCCAATGAAACGTAGAGTCAGACTTAGGCGAGGATACATTGGACCCCCTGTGCATTCAGCATTTCCTCGTATGCCGCCGGCAAGGCGGCATCGGTAACGAGACAATCGATTTGGCTGAGCGGCGCAATATGGACCAGGCTCTTGCGCCCAAACTTGGTGTGGTCCGCCACAATGATCACGCGGCGCGCCCGCTCGATCATCTTCCGCATGGTCCCCATGATGAGCGTGTTCGAGTCGCTGAGCCCCTCCTCGGTAATTCCGGCGATCCCCATCACCAGGACGTCGGCCGATATGCTGTCCAGCATCTGGTCGCAGATCGGTCCCAGCAAGACGCCAATCCGCGGAAAGACGAATCCGCCGGTCATCGTCACTTCCACGCTCTTGCAATCCCAGAACACCTGCGCCACCGGAATCGAGTTGGTCACCACCTGAAGCGGACGCCCAGCCAGGTTCCTGGCCACCTCAACCACCGTCGAGCCGGCGGCAAGCAGCAGCGTCTGACCGTCCTTGATGAGTTCGCTGGTGGCGGCGCCGATGCGCTCCTTCTCGCTGTGCGAGACTTTCGACAAACGGTAGAAATCCAACTGCTCGTCGCGCGCCTGAAATGACAGCGCGCCGCCGTGTACTCGCCGCAGCGTGCCTTCTCTCTCCAACGCGATGAGATCCCGGCGAATGGTGGACTCCGAGACCCGCAGTTCGCGGCTGAGCAACTCGGAATCGACGAATTCCTGGGATGCCATCAACTCCCGCAGGCGAAGCCGCCGGACTGCCGATTTGAGTCTGGGTGAATCGTCCGTTGCCGCGGCAGGAGCGATGGTCTCCATGGAGGGTTTCGTCATTTCCCTGGCAAAAGTATTCACGATTCTTCAAAATCTGTCAACAATTTTCTTGACGATTGCACGATTTTGACGTATTTTGGTCACGGTCGTTCAAGCATGGAGATCATGACACGCCGGACCATGATGGGTGCTGCTATGGGCGCCAGCAGGCTTCGAGCGCGCCCGAAGAAGCCTGTCAACGTGGTCTTCATCATGACCGATGATCACGGCGCATGGGCGCTGAACTGCTACGGATGCAAGGACTTACACACTCCAAACGTGGACCGTTTGGCGGCTGGGGGAGTAAAGTTTTCGCGGGCTTTTGCCTGCACTCCCGTTTGCTCCGCCAGCCGGGCGACGTACCTGACCGGACGCTTGCCGAGCCACCACGGAATTCAGGATTTCCTTCAGAATCCGGATAGTTTCGGTCCCACGTCGCGGCAGTTTCTGGAGAATCAACCCACCATATCCGCAACGCTGGCGCAGCATGGTTACATTGCCGGTCTGAGCGGCAAGTGGCACATGGGCCATGACGAGCAGGCCCAAGCCGGGTTCAGCTATTGGGCTTGTGTTCCGGGAGGCGCGAGTCTGTTCAAGGATGTCGTCTTTTATAAGAACGGGACGCGCGTCCACTCGGAGGGCTTCAAAGACGACCGGGTCGCCGACTACGGCATTGAGTTCATAGAAGCCAACAAAGACCGGCCGTTCTTTCTGTTCCTGTCTTTTTTTGCTCCTCACAAGCCTTACAACTACCAGCCGGAGGAGGACCGCAAATGGTACGAGAACTCCCGGTTCCCCTGTTTCCCGGACGAACCGATCCATCCGTGGCATACGCGCCGGCTGAACGGCAGACCATTTCCCACCCTGACCGATTTCTCCAACCGCAACAGTAAACTGGGTTACTCGGCGCTGGTGACGGCGATGGACAGAAATGTTGGCCGCGTCCTGGACCGTTTGGACCAGCTCGGCCTGAGGGACAATACCGTGGTGGTGTTCACGGCGGACCAGGGCCATTGCTGCGGACATCATGGAATCTGGGGCAAGGGTAACAGCACGCTTCCGCTGAACCTCTACGACACGGTGCTACAGGTCCCTCTCATTTGGAGCCAACCGGGCGTGATACCCGCGGGCCGCGTCGTCGATCGAATGGTCTCGGCGTACGATTTCATGCCCACGCTGCTTGACTACCTGGGAGTGCCCCTGCCCAAAGATCCGCATCGCGCCGGACGAAGCTACAAGGAACTCTTGCGAGGCGGTTCGCCGCGTTGGACCAACGAGGTCTATTTTGAGTATGAGTACGTCCGGGGCGTTCGCACGGAGAATCTCAAGTACATTGAGCGAACTCCGGAGTGGCCCAGCGAGTTGTTCGATCTCGAAAGCGATCCAGGAGAACGGACCAATGTTCTCGATGATAGCCGCCAGCGGAGGCAGGCCGAGGCAGTGAAGAAACGGATGCATACATACTTCCAGGCGCGCGGCGCGCCGCCGCTTCAGGATTGGAGACAGACGACCCGGCAAATCATCGCCGAGTATGGGAGGTGAACGGTTGCTGATGACGCGAAGACATTTCGGCGCAGCCGCGCTCGGCGGGGCGTCATTCGGCAGGCTGCCGGCGTTTCAGGCCACGCCTCCCAAAAACATCCTGTGGATCATGACGGACCAGCACCGGGCCGGCGCGCTGGGGTCGAGCGGAGATCCCGTGGCCAAGACCCCGGCGCTGGACTCGCTCGCCCGGTCGGGGACCTCATTCGACAACGCCTATTGCACGAATCCGGTTTGCGCCCCCTCGCGGGCATCCCTTCTCACTGGACTCTACACTCATCATCACGAGGCCTGGAATAACGCGACGCCAATGCCATTCCATGTCCGGACAATCGCGCACTACCTGGGCCGGGCAGGCTACATGTCGGCGTTGATCGGCAAGATGCATTTCGTCGACGCGCAGACTCACGGTTTCGACTTCCGCCTCGACTTTAACGACTGGTTGCAGTACCTGGGCCCCAAGACGCAACTCTTTGCCGATGAAGTGGGCAAGCCGAACTCGGGTTCGGGATTGCCCGAGATCGATGCGCTGTGGCGGGATTTCGGCGACCCCTGGGCGGGACATCGCGAGCGCGATGGACGCCTCGGCCTGGTTCCGGTCGGCCGGGTCTCAAAGCTTGCCGAACAGGACCATTTCGAGAGTTTCGTCACGCGCGAGTCGGTGCGGTTTCTCAAGAATCACGCCCGCAAGCAGCCTTTCCTGCTGATTGCGTCCTACCTGAAGCCGCACGACCCATTCATGCCTGCCGAACGCTTTGCCCGCATGTTTTCGAAAAATGACATGAAGGTTCCGCCCACTTGGGGAAAGACCGACCTCTCCAGCGTGCCCGCCGAGATCCGGAATTCGATCGAGAAAGACTGGATCACACCGGAGCTTCTCAACTCGCCGGAGAACGTCAAGCAGCGGATCGCCTACTACTACGCGAATCTGGCGCAAGCCGATGCGGCCATCGGTGAGTTGCTTCGAGCCCTCGAAGACCAGGGACTTGCCCGGGACACGATTGTCATGTACACCAGCGATCACGGGGAAATGCTGGGAGATCACGGATTGTGGCAGAAGATGGTTTTTTACGAGCCCGCCGTGCGCGTTCCTCTCATCTTTCGAGTCCCGGGGCTCACGCGTCCGGACACGCGCAACCGCACTTTGGTCAGCCTGGCGAGTGTCCTTCCGACGCTTCTGGAACTCTGCCGTGTACCGGATGGCGAGTTCGACGAAGGCAGCCTGGTTGGGGATTTGCAAGAGCCCGCGAAAGAGCGCGCGGCCACGGTCTATTCAGAGTACGCGCTCAGGACACCCCGGGCAAAGTACATGATTCGCGAAAAGCAGTTCAAGTACTGCTTCTATGTCAACGACACGCCGGAACTGTACAACCTGGAGACCGACCCGGACGAAATGCGGAACCTCGCCGCTTCGCCAGCCAGCCAGGAGACGGTTGAGCGCATGCGGGAGCGCCTGTTCGCCTGGCGCCGTCCGCCCGAGATTGGCATGCCGCCCGCGGCGCGTCCCCGGTAGACTAAATCCGCCCGGGGTAGCGCAGCAGAGCCAGCTTCACCAGTTCGACCCGGCTCCGGACACCCGCCTTGTGCATCAACCGGCGAACACGCCACTTTGTAGAGCTTTCGGCAATGCCGAGGCGCTCGCCAATCTCCTTGTTCGAACGGCCGGCCACCAACTCCCGCAAGAGGTTGATGTCGCCGGCGTCGAACTGAGTTTCGGCTGTTCCCCGCTCCCGCAGGGCGCGCACGGCCATCGCGACGTAACGCTCGTCGAACCACATCTCGCCTCGCGCCACTACACGAATGCAGTCGATCAAGGCGCCGGACTCCCGGTCGCGCAGGAAAACGCCGCTCAGCCCGAGCTGGCTTGCATGTTGGAGGGTGACGGCTTCCAGGCTGTCGGCCAAGGCCACGACGGGGACGCCGACTCCGGCGGCACGCAGTTTCTCGAGCAGCCAAACCGGGCGGTCGTCTCCCCATTCGAAGCCCAGCAACAGAACCCCCGGCGGGTCTTTCCTGATGCGAGCGGGCGTGCCTTCGTCAATGGCGTCGTGAACCACCGAACCGAATGAGGGCTCATCGCTCAATAGCCGGGCCACTGCCTCCCGGTAGAGGGCATGATTATCGACGACCAGGATCCTTCCGATCTGCCGCCGATTGTCTGCCACCATCCGACCCTCCGAGCCGCGCGGCCCAACCTCTCGCCTGAGGAACATCTCCGGCTGCTCCGCTCCGCACGAAACACTGCCGCCTCGCATTTCTATCCTACGAGTTTGCGTCGCACCCGGACAACACTGCCGGCAACGGCGGTCTGAGTTCGTGAGATTTCCGGCGTGAGTTTACTTCCTGGCTTTCGACGCGCTGTCGCCTGCGCCGGCAAACTGCCGCCGGATCGCTTCGAAGCCTCCCATCAGCGTGGTCAGGAAACCGACCAGGCGGCTGGTGATCTCCTCCTGGGAAAAGAAGAGCACGATCCCGAACATGACGAGCGCGATGGCGTAGGGAGGCAGACGAGTGGGTGCCGCGGCTGATGCTCCCTCAAGGGCGTAAGGCTTCAGTCCCTGCGCCCGCACGAAATCCTGGAAGCCTGAACTCCGGAAGTCGAACCGCAGGCTCGGGCGCCGCCGGATGATGCAGCGCGCCCGCAACGCCTGGACCAATGGCCAAGCCATGGGATTGACGAGTTTGTGCTCGGCCAGGTAGGTGAGCAGGAGTTGCTCCTGGTAGGAGCAACTATCCCAGACCTGAGAGTAGCCGGTCAACCCGGGCGCGCAGCGCGCCGGCAGCCAGAACGGGCGGAAATAGCTCATCACGCGCCGCCACCGCGCCAACTCGGGCGCCGATGCCGGCTGGCCCAAAGCCCCGGCGCCACCTGTTGTCAGGTAATGGACGGGATCGATCGTGGAGCGAATCACGATCCGGCGTTGCGGATCACGCAAGGCCGCCTCAAGAAGAGCCAGCCACGCCAGCCTGGCAGCCTCGTCCTCAAAGTGCGATGCGAGATGGGTAAAAAAGAGCGGACCTTGAGGCAGCGAGTCCGGCTGAACCAAAGCTCCGGTCTCGACAAAACCGGCGGCCCAATCGGGCACACCAGATGCGGTTCCTCCCGGTTGGGCCAGCAGAAACAGGCGCGGGTGAGCCGAGTCGCGCTCCGGCTGAAATGCCGCCAGCACTGGGCCATTCGCCGCGTTGAGCAGCAGAACGCGCGAGACAAGCCGCAGGACCCACCAGAGCAGAAGGGCCGAAACTGCGGCCACTCCCGCCCAGAATTGAAACGCGACCCACAACTCGAGAACCTGGCCATCGCGCCAACGCTGCGCGGAAAAGAGGTCAAGTGGAATATAGGACGGGTGGGTGGACCGCGCCGCCACAGTGCGCTCCTTGACGAGCCACAAATGGTGTTCTTGTGAGTCGCCGGAGTGGCGCCACTCCCAGAGGTTTCCGGCCGGTCTCATCTCGACCATCCGCATCGAGAAACCGCGGCGCCGGCCGCCAACCGGCACCTCGACGGCTGCGAGCACAAAGGACGGCAGCCCCGCCTGAAGCTTCGACCAGAAACCACCAGCTTGGAGCGCCGTTGGCGCAATGGCCCGTACTTGCCTGGCGCCGGGCGCACAAGGAGGCTCGGGCGGGCAAGTGGATTCATTGCAAGGCTGATGCGGCCGTGCGGTTTGCTTCGAGGGCCAAACGAAAGTGTCGAAGCCCGGAGCGCCGTAGAGGTAGATGGGAGGACAAGCCTCTCTGTCCAGCAATCCCGCCAGGCCGAGAAGCCGGGAGCGCAGAGCGGCATTGTCTGGCACACCGGGAAGATTTTCGATTTCGGTCGTCAACTGCCGCCGCCGCATTTCGTCATCCTGCTGCAAGTTCCACTGGGCGTCCCGGACGTACAATCCGGACTCGAACTGCCATGCGACCTGCCCGGCCAGGAATGCTGGAACGATGACGAGGCAGAGGGCCAGCTCGACAGTCCACGCCATCCACGCCGCCGTCTGCAGCCGGCGCGCGGCAGGAGAGCGCGATCCGTAGGCCAGCCGTGACAACACAACCCCGGCGCCGAAAGCGAGCACCGGGGCTACCAGCACCATGAGCCAGTCGCCCGCTACCAGCGCAAGGCCCGAGGCGGCCGCGGCGATGGCAGTCAGCCATTTCGCGGTTCGCGGCGAAGCGCTTGGGCGGCGCGACCGGCGCAGTCCGACAGCACTGACCAGGAGAAACGCGAAGGCGGAAGCCACCGCGACATAGAACAGGCTCGATCCTTCAAGCCGGTGAATGGCGCGCCAGTCAATCAGCAGCAGCACCACTCCCGCCGCCGCCACCGCGGGATAGCTTGAAGTGCCGCGAGACCACCATGTCATGTCGAAGATCGAGCGCGGCACAACCTTGTGCCGGAATGCAGGAAGCAGGAACAGCAGCGCCATCCAGATAGCGATCAGAACAGCCGCATAGCTGACGAACAAAGCAACCGTACCGGCCAGCGATTGAAGACGATTCAGCCGGACCGGATCGAGACTGCGGAAGACGGCCAACGTCCAGGGAACCTGCTCGAGGCCAGGTATAGGTGTGATCATCATCCGGTGCGCCGAACCGGAGTAGTTGGACTCAACAAAAGCCTGGACGCGCCGTTCGGTGGCGCTGCGCAGTTCCGGCGCATCTTCCGTCTCCTCGAACAGGTTCTCCACCAGCGCGCGGCCCGGCTCGGAGTGGAAGATGACGCGCCCGTCGGGCTCGATGATTGCGAATCCGAAGTCACGGGGCAGCACGGTTGAAAGGACGGAGAACGGACGAATGCCGGCCGACATCGCGGCCGCGCCGGGGTGTTGCGACTTCGTGGCGACCACAGTCAGGAGCCGGTTGCTCGTCCGCGACAGGACTTGCTCGATGGTGAACCAGTCGTTATCCAAGGGCAGCAGGCGGTTGGCCATTACTGCGCGGAAGTAACCACGATCCACCACGTTGAGTGAGCGGGCTCTCGCCGCTCTTGAACTCCACCGCACGTTCTTGTCGCCTTTGGGGTCGATCCAGTCCACGTAGTCGAACAAGCTGTGAATCCGTGTCAACGGCACGGCGCCAAGGACGCTGTCCTTGGATTCGAACGCCGCGGCGGCCAGGGCTTCCTGGTCAAACTCCCTCATTTGGCGCACGATCAGCGTCAACTCGTATCGGAGGTTCTTGCCGATTGAGTCCGCCAGGATCGTCAACCCGTGGTCAGTCCTCGCATCGGTCAGCACCCTTGTGGCGTGAAAGACGCCCAGAACCGCAAAAATCGCCAGGACGATCAACGTGCAAACGGCGATCAGGGTGAGATCACGCCGCCGGAACGGAGCGGTGAGTGGCAAGTGCCACGGCCGCGGCAGCGGCCAGCACACCGCCACAAGCAACAGGACCAGCGGCAGAATGACCACAACCCCGTACGGCGCCGACTTACGCCACGAAGCGCCCTTTTCGTTCAGGCCAATCAGCAGCCAATTGCCTTCCTCAACCTCCTTGCCCGCGTCCGATACCAGAATCCGTACCGGCTGGACAGACACGCCATACGCCCGGTCGCCGATGGACCGGGTCAGATGCATTGTCGCTGTGGGGAGACTCGGACTCACCAAGGCGGCGGCAATTTTCGGGTCCACCTTGTCGCCACCCAGCAGCATTTCCAACTTCGAAGTCTCCTGGGGCGGGGCAAACAGGAACTGCACATTCGTCAGCCGCAGCGTGCCGGGATTGGACTGGTAGAGGACCGGGCCGCTCCGCTGCGCCAGAATCACCGAGTCGAACACGCCCGGTCTCAACGCGCGTTCCACCAATTTCGTCAAGTCCGCCGTGGCGCACTGGATCGCCTTGTCCTCAGCGGCTTGCCGGAAGAAGAGCTTTGGGCCTTCCGCACCGTCGTAGACACCCAAGTTCTTACTCTTGTCACAGTCGCCGGCCGTGGTCAGGTTCTCCGTAATCCGGAGTTCGTCCTTGCTCGAATCCCTCACAATCCGTTCCTGGTTGCGAACCAGGTTGTGGATTTGCGTGGCCATCTGCCCAAGCCACCGCATGTTGCGGGCCTCGACCAAGGACTGCCGCTCGGCGGCCGAGTAGATCAGCCAGGTAATCACGGCCACCGGTATCAGGGCGGCCAAAGCAATTCTGGTGGAAAACCGGAGGAATCCGCTCGACACGTTACGGCCCGCCCAGAACGAACAGAGGCTTTTGTCTCATTCGCTTTCGAGTCAGCATACCGCGTCATCCCCGGCGAGACAACCTATCGGGTGGGCGGGTTCGTGTACTCTGACACCAGATGATAGGACTGCGGCGATCGATATGCTTCGGCTGGCTGGCGCCTTCCAGCGGCGTGGACGTCCGCAAGATTTGGGATCGCGCGCCGCACAACGCGTTTACCGACCTGATCCGGTTTCGAGGCCGCTGGTACTGCGTTTTCCGAGAAGGCGAAAAACATGTCTCCCGGGATGGCAGCTTACGCGTCATCGCGTCCACGGATGGGTCGTCGTGGAAGTCCGCCGCTCATCTCACTTCCTCCACCGCGGACCTCAGAGACCCCAAGGTTTCGATCACTCCCGGCGGGCGCCTGATGCTGACCGCCGCGGGCGCGCTTCACCAACCCAACGCCCACAGGCATCAGACGTACGCCTGGTTCTCGGACGACGGCGAGCGCTGGTCCGATCCCGCGCCAATCGGCGAGCCGGATTACTGGCTGTGGCGTGTCGCCTGGCATGAGGGGACCGCTTATGCCGCCGGTTACGGCACTACCGAGCAGAACCGGGGCACCCGCCTTTACAAAAGCACCGATGGCGTTGTGTTCACGTCCCTGGTAGCCAACCTGCGGCTGGACGGGTTCCCCAATGAAAGCACCATCCGGTTCATGCCGGATGGTACGGCAATGTGCCTGATGCGGCGGGATGCCAATCACGCCTCCGCCTTGCTCGGAGAGGCTCGCCCTCCCTTTACGGAATGGACGTGGCACGAACTCGGCGCACGCCTCGGCGGACCAAACTTCATACGCACACCAGGCGGCAAACTCCTGGCGGCCGGCCGCTTGCACGACGGACGCACCCGGACCGCGCTGGCCTGGATCGACACCAGCGCCTGGAAGTTGACCGAGTTCCTCAGCTTGCCTTCCGGCGGCGACTCGAGCTATCCGGGGCTGGTCTGGCATCAGAACGTGCTGTGGGTGAGCTATTACTCCAGCCACGAGGGCAAGACGTCGATTTACCTGGCCAGAGTCCGCTTGAACAGTGTGTAACGTGGCTCGCGCGGCCGTTTGGCCCGCCCGCGCCTGGTATGCGACATTCAGTAATAACACCGTCTTTGCCCGAATCCATGCCAACGGCTCCACCGAATGTCGCGACACGCCGCCTTCCTGGTTCGCTACTTGCGTCCCCACAGGCAGAAAGTGGGCGCGCTCGGACTCTGCCTGTTCGCATCCATCGGGCTTCAGCTTTTCATTCCTCAGCTTCTCCGCAGTTTTATTGATCAAGCGTCAGGCAAGGGGCCGCTTTCTGAACTGACGAGGCTGGGCCTCACCTACCTGGGCCTGTCTGTCTTCAATCAGATTTTGTCCGCCGCGTCGACGTATCTGGCGGCCAGCGCCGGCTGGGACGCCACCAACCTGCTGCGCGGCGACCTTTTCCGCCATTGCCTTTCGCTCGACGCCGCATTCCACAAAGACCGGATGCCCGGCGAAATGATCGAGCGAATCGACGGCGATGTCACCAGCCTGTCGAACTTCTTCTCGCAGTTCCTGGTCCGCGTCACCGGCGCGGCCGCGCTCATGGCTGGGGTGCTCATCCTGCTGTGGCGCGAGAACTGGATTGTAGGGCTGGCGCTCACGCTCTTCACCGGTATCGCGCTCGTCATCCT
>JADZCI010000045.1 GCA_020851655.1 Bryobacterales bacterium | reverse complement strand
CTGTTTTCTTTACGTTTTTGTCAGCCGGCGCGGGCCCGCCGCAAATACTGACCAATCAACTGGGGTACGATCCGCTGGCGCCGAAACGCGCCGTCATTCGCGGAGCCGAAGGCGACCGCATCACGGCGTTCGAGGTGCGGACGTACCCGGACGGCGCCGCCGTCTTCCAGGGCGAGGCGCGGTACGCCGGTCCGGTCGACAAGTGGAAGAACTGGCGCTTCTGGACCATCGATTTTTCAAAGGTGGCAACCGAAGGGACGTACGTCATCGAGGCCAAAGCAGGAGACAGGACGGTTCGATCGTTCCCGTTCCGAATCCAAAGAAACATTCTGGAGCGCTTCACGCTATCCGATGTCTTGTTCTACTTCAAGGGACAGCGAGCCTCAGGCGAGTATGACAAGGCGGACCGCCATCTGGCGTTTCGCGATTCGGACCGGCAGCCTGTCGACGTTCACGGCGGATGGTACGACGCCAGCGGCGACTACGGGATGCACCTCTCGCACCTGGACTACTCCACTTATTTCAACCCGCAGCAGACACCTCTGACTGTGTTTGCGCTGGGCCGGACGATCGAGTTGCTTGAAGCGCGCAAGGACACCAACTACCGGCAGATTCTGATTCGCCTGGCCGATGAACTGGCGTACGGCGCCGATTTCCTGGTGCGCATGCGAAACCCGGGCGGGTCGTTCTACGAGACCATTGACGGCTATGCGGAGAACAAGAGCCCGTCGGCGCGGCGAATCGCGCGCACCATGGTGGCCGGTTTCGCAGTACGGAAGAAAGCCAGCGACAATGTGGCCCTGGGACGGACCGAAGGACGTTTCGACGTCGGATTCCGCAATGGCGGCGGGTTCGCCATCGCCGCGCTGGCGGTTGCCGCCCGCAACGCCAAGGGAGGCGAACTCGACCGCCCGGCCTACCTGCGGACGGCCGAAGAAGTCTTCGCTTTTATCAACTCCCGCAACGCCGAACTGACCAACGACGGCAAAGAAAATATCGTGGATGACTATTGCGCCCTGCTGGCGGCGTCGGAGTTGTACCGGACCACGAAGAAAACGGAGTATGCGAAGGCAGCCGCCGCCAGGGCCGGAAATCTCGTCAAGCGCCTGACCACGAGCGGAGGCCAGAAGGATTACTGGAGCGCCGGCGACGGCGACCGCCCCTTCTTTCACGCTTCGGACGCGGGCGCTCCGCTCATCGCGCTGCTGAACTACCACGGCCTGGCCGGGGGTGAAATGCGGGCCGCAATCCGGGACGCCATCCGCAGGTCATTGGAGTTTGAACTGCGGGTGACCTCCGCGGTGGCGAATCCGTTCGGGCTGGCGCGGCAGTACGTGCAGAGCAAGGGCGGCGCGCGGCGAACGTCTTTTTTCTACCCTCACGACGCCGAGACCGCGCCCTGGTGGCAGGGTGAGAACGCGCGCCTGGCGTCCCTGGCTGCCGCCTCGCGGATGTCTGTGCCGCTGTTTGCCGGCGACGGCGCCTTTCAAGCGCGGCTCCAGGAGTACGCCTTAGACCAACTGAACTGGATTTTGGGGCTCAATCCGTTTGACGCCTCCATGCTGCAAGGCACGGGACGGAACAATCCGGAGTACGTGTTCTTTTCAAGCTGGGAATACAAGAGCGCGCCCGGCGGAATCTGTAATGGCATTACTTCCGGCTACAAGGACGAACACAACATCGACCTCAATGTACCCTACGAGGTCACGGGACAGGATTCGGACTGGCGCTGGGCCGAGCAGTGGATCCCGCACGCGTCATGGTACATTTTGGCGGTGGCTGCCTCGCAAGCCCCCGGCGTAGGCGTGGACTGAGCCCGGCGGCAAAATAAACTGAAATACGTGCCTCAACGGATACTGGACGTCGGCTGCGGAATCAACAAGTTTCCGGGCGCCATCGGAATTGACCGCAACCCGCGCAGCCGCGCCGACGTCATCGCCGACCTGGACCATTTCCCCTACCCGTTCCGGTCCAACTCGTTTGATGAACTCCGGGCGATTCATGTGATCGAGCATGTGGCCGGCGTCGTGCCCACCATCGAGGAGTTTCACCGCTTGGTGCGTCCCGGCGGACGCATATACATCTCCACGCCGCACTACACCGATTTCAGTTCGTTCTGCGATCCCACGCACAGGTGGCACCTCAACAGCTTCTCGTTCCGCTACTTCGGCGAGGATAACGCCGGCTACGGATACTACTCGGCGGCCAGGCTGAACGAGATTTCCGTCCGCGTCAAGCTACTCGCTTTTTGGAGGTGGCTCGGTTTCGAGTTCTGCGTCAACCATAGCCGGCGCTTCCGCCGCTTCTGGGAGCATTATCTGTGCTACCTGGTGCGGGGCAAGGTGATGGATTTTACGTTTGAGGTATTGAAACCCAAGTGATTGGCTGGCTGCTGGAATGGGCGGATGCCGTGCGGGACCGCCGCCGGCGCGTGAAATGGAGCGCCAGCCATGCCTTGGGACGCCGCGGCGAGGACTTGACCCACCGCTTGCTGGAACGCGAAGGCCTGCGAGTGGTGGCGCGGAACTACCGCACCCCATCGGGCACAGGCGAAATCGACCTGATCGCCTGGGAAGAAGAAACCCTGGTCTTTGTTGAGGTCAAGACCCGGCAAAGCGAAGAACATGGCGCTCCGGACCGGGCCATCGACACGGAAAAGATCCGGCGCATCCGGCGCGCGGCCCTGCATTACGCCCGGCGCGCGCACGTCCCATGGCAGAAAGTGCGTTTCGACACCGTTTCCATTGTCATCGGGGAAGAACCGGCCCTCTCGCATCGCCGCGACGCGTTCTCCGTGCCCGGCCCGGCGTAGTAAACTTGAGACTTCGCCGCAGGGTAACCTGAGTGCCTGACCTTCGGAAAGATCCCATCACCGGCCGGTGGGTGATTATTGCGTCCGACCGTGCCAAACGGCCCAACGACTTTGTCCGGGAACCGGTCGAAGTGCGGGGGGAGCGGATCTGCCCCTTCTGCCCCGGTTTCGAGAACAAGACGCCGCCCGAAACGCTGGCCTACCGCCCGAGTGGCCAGGAGGCGAACCGTCCCGGCTGGGCGCTACGGGTTGTACCAAACAAGTTTCCGGCGCTGCGTGTCGAAGGAGACCTCAACCCCCAAGGCGAAGGACTCTACGACCGCATGAATGGAGTCGGCGCCCATGAGGTGGTTATTGAAACAGCGGAACACGCGACCAACCTGGGCCTGATGGCGGAACAGGATGTGGCCAACCTGTTTTTCGCATTTCGCGACCGCGTCCTCGATCTTAAGAAGGATCCGCGCTTCCGTTACATCGTCCTGTTCAAGAACCACGGCCAGGGCGCCGGCGCCTCGCTCGAACATCCGCACTCACAACTGATCGCGCTGCCGGTGGTGCCCAAACGCGTGCTGGAGGAACTCTCCGGCGCCACGAAGTATTACGGATTTCGCGAGCGCTGCGTGTTTTGCGACATCGTCCGCCAGGAAATGCATTCCCGCACGCGGGTCGTACTCGAGACGGAGCATTTCCTGGCCGCCTCGCCGTGGGCGCCGCGTTTTCCGTTTGAGACCTGGGTGATGCCGAAGCGCCACGCCAGCCACTTTGAGACAGCGCTGCCCGCGCAGATTCACAACCTGGGCCAAGTGATGCGGTCCCTGGTTCGCCGGATGGACCAGGTGTTGGAGAATGCGCCGTACAACATGATCATCCACACCGCTCCAGTGCAGGAAGGCCCGCTGGAGCACTACCACTGGCACATCGAGATCATGCCGAAGTTGACGCGCGTGGCGGGATTCGAATGGGGTTCCGGATTCTATATCAATCCCACGCCGCCGGAAGAATCCGCAAAGTTTCTGCGTGAAGCGACCGTGACCTGAGGGTAGATCAGGCGGCGGCGGAAAGCGCCTTGGGCGCCGCGGAATAAAGAGCCTGGTTCGACAGCAGTTGGCGGGCTGTCCCATTGGACGTTTCAGCTCTGAACAAGCAAGTTCGCGAGCCTGCCCGCCCCACGACAGTGACAGTGTGGTTCTGCTGTGAGACCCGGTAGGCCATTTGGGCTCCCCGGGCCCAAGCGAGGGACTCCAGAGACCATTCGGTTCCGGAGATCATCTGAATCCCTCCCTCGGGCCCGATGAAAATCGTCATCTCGGAGGGTTGCAGCCCGGCCAACGCAGCCTCTTCTGCTGTCTGGAAGATCCGCTGCGCATTCTCAAGAAACCGGCTCACAAAAACACATATCGGACCTGGGAGTCCTTCTGTGAGCTCAAAATGCAGCCTGTAATCAACCGGTTACAAGCGGCGTTCAGCGTCGCGTGACCTGCACGGCGCGCCACGCCTGGTTGCCGGCTTCATCCTGCACCCGGATCGTGATGACGTTGGCGCCGACAGCCAGCGCGACCGGCGGAGTCGACCAGGATGACGTTCCCTCGGCCGCGCCGGAGCCGCCAGCCGAATTGGACCAACTGACCGAAGCGACCGCGGTGTTGTCCGTCGCGGTGCCCCGAACAATGATCGTGCTCGCCGTGGTCGGCCAGGACGAGCTCGACGGCGAGCTGATCCGTATGGTTGGCGGCGTGTAGTCGCGCAGCGTTGTGGCTTCTCGTGTGACCTCGATGGATGCCGAGGCGCTGGAGCCGTCCTGCGCGTATGCGATGACCTGAATCACGTTGGAACCGGAGTTCAGCGCGATGGGACCGGCCGTCCACGACGCCGTCCCACGCGCCGTGCCGCTATATCCAAGCGAGTTCTTCCACTCGACGCGCCGGACCGCACCGGTCGATTCTACGATGCCGGCCAGCAGGATGGAACCGCCCGAGGTCGAGTAAGAGCGTTCGGTGGTTGGTGTAAGAATCCGGACCAGCGAAGCCGGTGGCGGCGTGGGCGTTTCCGGTGTCACCGGATCGGCCGGCGTGGGCGGTTCGGCGCCACCTGCGCCGCGGGATGCATAGAGCGTCCGGATCGCATCGATGTCAGGCTGCTGCAACTGGCTGGCCTTCCGGTAATACGGGTACATGACCGAGTTGGGATCGTCACTGTGACCCAGGCCGAGGGCATGGCCCAGTTCGTGCAACGCGACCGAGTACAGGTCGATATCGGCCCCGATGCGCCAGGTTTCTGAAAGGTCGAAGTGCAAGTCGCCGGCGATCGACTCCGGATTGGGCGGCGGATAGAACGTGTGCGCGATGACCCGGCCGGGGCCGTCGAACGGGGTCCCATCGCCGTGGCTGCCGGAAGCAAAGGAGATATCGATGCCGTTCGAGTTTCCGAAGGTGTTCACCTGGTGGAAATCGACATTCACCACCTCGGACCAGGAAGCCAGGGCCCGCTGGATTTCACCGGCCGCCGCCTCGGCCGGAAGCGCCGGTGTCAGGTTGCCGTACCAGAAAGACAGGCTGGCGCCGCCCAGTCCCGGACCATCCCAGCCATCGCCGAAAGTGGACGTCAGATTGGAGGAGGTCAGTTGTTCGCCGGCCAGGTTGGCGATGCCGCTGTGACACGCAAAGGCTGGAGCGCCGGTGATCAGTTCACGGGACGCCGGAAAGACGTAGCTCACGTCATCCAACGTGGCCAGCGCCACCAGGGCGCCGGGCGTGGCTCTCACCAGCAGGTCTCGGCGGTCCAGGTCGGGATGCTCCAGCATCTCCGCGCCCGCACTGATCGCCGCGGCACGGACGGCGACTGCGTCGGCATCCGCCTGAAGTTGGATGATTGCGGTATTCACCTCCGCGGCGTCCAGCCAGGCGCTGACTTTCTGCTCGCCGGAAAGCGCGCCTTGCCACTCAACATCGAGATCGGATAGATCGGCCGGCAGGCGGCCCGATACGACGAACGCGTTGTCGGGGAAGTACTCGAGTACCCGCAGCCCGCGGCTTTCCAGGATTCGCCTTTCTTCAGAGCCGGGGATTTGCCTGAACTGGACGATGAAATGCGCATGTTGCGGGCGCTCCCGTTCGATCGCGGCGCCGCCCCGGGCATTCTCCCGGCCCGCGGATGGGGCTTTCAGCCTAAGGATTGGTTGTGCGGCGAGGGGTACAAGGAACAAGCCGAGGAGTGGCAGGCCGCAACATCGCCGCATGCTTCCCGTATCGGCGGCGGGAACCCTGAGACTCGCCGGTCAAAAACACTGGAGCGCGGGCGGCAATTGCTTAGGTAATTCAGGCCAGAGGCTTAGTACTCCCGGCGCGCAATCCGGGTACAGCCAACGGCGCATACGACTTGGCCGGGCCGTCCGGCTGCAAATGGGCTTGGGTTGAGCGTATGATGTCTACGGAACCGCGAGCAAGACGATGTAACCGGCCACGAACCGGTTCCAGAAGGCCAGCAATCAAAGTGTGAGTGTTCCATGAACTGCAGCGTCTGGGTCTGCCTATTGTTCGTGTCCGCCCCAGCGCCGGCAATGGCGCGGACTCTTGCGAGCTATTTCGGCCTGACCCCCGGACAGTCGACCAAAGCTGATGTGGAAGCCGTGCTTGGCACACCGCAACGAAGTACCCGGGAATCTGCCGGTCTT
>JADZCI010000044.1 GCA_020851655.1 Bryobacterales bacterium | reverse complement strand
TTCCCTGAAAGGTCTTGGCGATGCCTTGCACATCGAACTTCTGATCGTGGATCTGGTCGAGCTCTACGGCTTTTCCGAGGAGAAAGACCGAAACGGTATCCCCGTGTTCAAGGGAGTAGTTGGCCAGCCGGAAGGCATTGAAAACAGTTTCCGGATCGGCGGTCGTCATCACGATCCCGAGCTTCATCGAGACCTTGCCACCCGAAGCCTGGGTGGAAGCCGTTCTGCATCCCTGGAACGGAACTGCCATCAGCAGCGCCACCAGAAACCAGTCGGCGCGTGGGTTTCGTATCAACAGGTCTCCTTCGTTTATCACCCGTGCTGGTCTTCTGCGGCGTCACTGGCCGGATCAGACCGTCAACAGCTTGTCTGAGTCGCGCACGACTTCGTAATGATCCTTCAACGCTGACAACGGGCAGATCTCCGATCCTCCGGAGTTGCGAAGTTTCAGGCACGTCCCGCATGCAAGGAACTCGCCTCCCGCATCCAACACTTTCTCTGCCTCTCCCTTCACGTCGAAGGTTGGGTCTTCGATGGAGTCGATCTCGACACCTTTTCCCGACAGGAAGATCCGGACCTGGTCGCCCTGCTTCAGGCTGTAGAGCGCCAGCCGCATCGCGTTGTACACGGTCTCCGGTTCAGTTTGAGTAATGATCATTCCGAGTTTCATGAGTGCTTGTGAAGTCCTTTCAATCGCAAGTTCAAGCTAGAGGTTGAGAGGGATGCCGTAGAGTCTTCCGCCTGCTTTCATAGCCCAGCCAATCGCCGACCGCCGCAAGCCGACGGGGACCAGCCACCATTTCTCGAAAAGCACCTTGCCCAGATGCCAGGCCTTTCCGATCTGCCTGAGTTGCACGTTTGGCGCGGGTTCTGCGAAGAAGTTGCCAAACGCGAACCCAGCCAGGTCCTCGCCGGCCTCCAGCATGCAGTACCCGTCACCGCAAAACGCCGCTTCGCACGAACGCCCGGTTACCTCAGCGACGATCCGTTGTGCGACCACTTCGGCCTGGGCGTGAGCGAACACGCCGGCCTTTGGTAACATCAGCGGCACATCCGGCTTCCACCGCCCAGGAATCGGAATCGCTGTCACGTCGCCGATCGCATAGACACCGTCCTGACTCGTCCGCAATGTCTGCGGATCGACCGGAATCCAACCAGCCTGGTTGGTAAGCCCAGCGTCCACAGCGGCTCTTGGCGCGCGATGGGGAGGCACCGCCACGAGCAGGTCATATCCGAGCCGCACCCCATTGTCGAAGCTCATCTCCCGCGCGCCCCCATCCACGGAGGTGAGCTTATGGAGCGGGTGAAAGTCGATCCCCTTTGCGTGGAGCATCCCTCGAACGGCTTCACCAAGCTGCGGGCCAGCCACCGGCATCGGCTGCGACTCCGGTGTAAACAAGTGGATCTCCACCTTGGAAGACAAGCCCCGCCGGCGGAAATAGTCAGCGATGAGCATTGCCCCCTCGTGAGGCGCACCAGGGCACTTGTACGGCATGGCTGACACAACGACGGCAATCCGTCCCCCGGAAAGACTCTTGAGCGTGTCGCGTAGTCGCGTGGCGCCCTCGAACGTGAAGAACGTCTGCGACGCCTCGGCCAAGCCTGGGATGGCCTCGGGCGCCAGATCGGCACCCAGCGCCACGATCAGGTGATCATACGCGATCTCCGCGGCGCTGGTGCTCACCGTCCGCCGGACGGGGTCGATGCCCAAGACTTCCGCCTGGACCTGTTCGACGCCTCGGCGCAGAAGGCCTGCCAGCGGCCTGCGGATCTGATGTGGCTCACGGTCTCCCGTCATGAGCCACAGGAATGAAGGAGCAAATGCGTGTTGCGCATTCTTTTCCACCACCACGACACGATGGGTGGAAGGTAGTTGCCGCCGAATCTCGTTCGCGGCCACCATGCCGCCTATACCGCCGCCAAGCACCAAGATCGTTGATTTCATCTTCCCCTGTCCTCTTACGAGCGTCCGGCCCGAAGACGTTCGGCCGCGTCCGCGACGACGGCCACTGCGGTGTCGATGTCCTCCTCGCTGGTCATGCGTCCCGTGGAAAATCGGATCGTCCCCCTCGCCCATTCCTCCGGGATACGCATCGCCTGAAGCACGTGCGAGACATGAACGTGACCGGAGTGGCATGCTGCACCCGCGGAAGCTGCCACTCTGTCCTCGATGGCGGTGAGCACAGCGCCTGCATCCAGGCCCTCCACGCTGGCGCTCAGCGTGTTCGGAAGCCGATTGCCGGGATGGCCGTTGACGCTGAGATACGCCACCCGCTCAAGGAGTCCGGCCTCCAACCTGTGCCGCATGCGGCGCATGTGCTCACGGTTTGCCGCGAGATCCCTGTGAGCGATCTCACATGCTTTCCCCAGACCCACGACTTCCAGAACATTCTCCGTGCCCGGCCTTCTGCCACCCTCCTGCCCGGCACCCTTCATGAAACGTTCCAGAGCCGTTCCTTTGCGGATGTAGAGCGCCCCCACGCCTTTCGGTGCGTACAGCTTGTGACCGGCGATCGACAGCAGGTCCACTCCCAACGCACGAACATCGGTTGGAATCTTGCCGGCGGACTGCGCCGCGTCCGTGTGAAAGACAATGCCCCGCGCCTGCGCCAGCGCTGCAACCTCCTCGATGGGCTGAATCGTGCCCACCTCATTGTTCGCGTGCATCAGCGTGATGAGGATCGTCTGCGGGCGAATTGCCCTCTCGACATCGCCGGCGCTCACCATGCCGTGCCCGTCGACGGGGAGGTAGGTGATCTCGAATCCGTCTTGCTTGAGCCTTTCGCAGACTCCGGTCACGGCGGGATGTTCGATCTGGCTCGTGATGATGTGCTTGCCATGACCCCGCCGGGCGAGCGCGACACCCCGAATGGCATGGTTGTTGGATTCAGTGCCGCCGCTGGTGAAGAGGACTTCGGCCGGCGTGCAGTTCAGCAGCGCGGCTACTTGGCATCGCGCCGCCTCAACGGCCTCGCGGGCTTTCCGGCCGTACCAATGGGAACTGGACGGGTTGCCGAAGTGCTCCACAAGATAGGGGCGCATCGCCTCGATCACCTCCGGAGCATGCGGGGTGGTGGCGTTGTAGTCCAGGTAAATCGGATGCTTGGTCAATCTCTTCTCCCGGTTTCCCGTTCGTCCGCCACCACCGGCAGCCCTCTCGCCTGCCAGTCGGCGACGCCGTCTTCCAGCCGGAACGCAACGTAGCCGCGGCCCCTCAGCATCTCCACAGCTTCCACGGCAAGCACGCAGTAAGGACCGCGGCAGTAAGCCACAATCTCACGATCCTGCGGCAGTTCGGCCAGGCGGCGCTCCAACTCCTTCAGCGGGACCGACAAGGCGCCAGGCAAATGGCCGGCGGCGTACTCCTCGAGCGGCCGCACGTCTAGCACAGTGACGGCGCCGTCCCGCACTTTGGCAAGGAGTTGTTCGCGGTCCACCGGCTGCAGCCCCTGGCGCGCTTCCAGAAACCGGCGCGTGATCTCTCCTACCTCAGCCAACCGCGCCTCAGCCAAGGATCGAAGGGACCGGTAGAATTGGCACACCTGCTCATCGGCTAGCCGGTAGGTCACGTATAGACCGGCTTTTTCCGCCTCCACTAAACGGGCCTCGCGCAACGCCTTCAGGTGCTGCGAAGTATTGGCCAAGCCCAAGCCCGCCTCCTTGGCCAGGGCTTCCACGGTTCGTGGACCCTGGCAAAGCAGGTCCAGAAGTTCCAGCCGGCTGGGGTTTGAGATGGCCTTCCCGATCCGGGCAAACTGTTCGTAGATGGCGGTCTTGAAACGTCGATTTCGGCTTGCCATGATTCCTTCAGTAATTTAAAATCTACTGAAGTACTGATTCACTGTCAAGAGCCTTGTCCGGCATTGATGCAAGTTATTGACAACACCAGATGAAAGAGTGGTGAACGAACACGGTGGCGCCGAGGTCCTCTTGGCTACGCAAGACCGCTGCCATTCCGTTGAGCGGACACCTTCATGCCAGACCGTGGCGACGGTAGTGGGGCAGATATGAACCGGCGTCCCTAGCCGCCTGGATCGCGCGGCGAAGTTCTATTAGTTCCTCAGGATTGAGGAGACGCTGGGCTGCGATCCACCTTCGCAGGACGGAACGCGTTTCGGTCGCGAAAGGGACCGGCGCCGGTCGACCCGGTGGATGTGATCGGCGAGCACGTCCGCATGGTCGTAAGCGCCAAGCACGATCATTTCCGGAGAAGCCGCTCAAGCCGGCTTGAGAGGTCGAAGCCAATCCCGACGCGAACGGTCGTCAGTTCATAGGGGATACTGCGCGCCACGCTGAAGTTCAGCTTGATGAACGGCGTCAGTGACCACGAGGCCCAGGCGGAAGCACCGTAATCCGACACATCGGAGCCCGGTACGGTCGCATGGGGCGCATGGCCGTAGAATGGCAAGCTGTTCGACCCCATCGACGCAGCGCCAGTGGAGCCAGACCCCATGCCAGGCGGCATGCCGGGCATGCCGGGCATACTAGGCATGCCCGGCATCCCTGGAGTGCTCGGCGTATCCGTCATCGCTGAGTGTGACGTCATTTGGCTGATCACCATCTGGTCGCCCATGGCCATGAGGCCGAAGCCGCCCATGCCGACGGTGAACCGCCGGTGCATCCGGTAGTCGAGTCCTCCCGAGGCATAGACGGAATTGCCGTTGCTGATGAATGGGCGCTGGTATCCCACGTTGTTGAACAATGAGTTTGTGTAACCGCCGTTCAAGAACGGGCTGAGCCTTTCGAATCGCCGGCGGAGTGTGGCGTTTGCATCAACAGATAAGCGGCCCGCGCCAAGCCCTTGACTGGTGTCTCCGGTCGGAGCGCCAATCGTCAGCGCCCCACCAATTTCGTATGGTCCCTTGGACTGTCGAAGGAACATCGACGCATAGACGTCTCCGATCCCGGAGGCGTCGCGCTGCGTAGCGGAGATTCTATAGAACGGGACTCCGACCACGAAAGCGAAATGGCGGGAATCGATGCCGACCTCAGGGGAGATCGAGACGAATGTTCCGGCAGAGTTGTGATCAACAGCGGTTCCCACAAACGCAATCGGCGTGAAGCCGGAGGAACTCGGTGTCGGCTCACCCGGGCTCCCTATCAACTGGAGCTTCTTGAGGGTCGCCTCATCATTGAACCCACGTTTGCGCAGTTCCTTCACATAGATTTGGGCGAATGAGTCCAGCTCTTGTTTCTTCAGTAGGACCAGGTGATTTCGATGAGTGCCAAGGTCCCGCGCCATCGCCTCGATGACCTG
>JADZCI010000043.1 GCA_020851655.1 Bryobacterales bacterium | reverse complement strand
GCAACCTCGGCGTCGCCGATCCGCGGACTCAAGCCCAGCGGGGCGGCGGAAGCAGCGCGCATCTGGTCCTCGGTGATGTACTCGTTCCGGTGCATCAGCGCGAGCACGGTGTTGCGCCGCTCGGTTGCCTCCTCCGGATGCCGGATCGGATCGAACGCGCTGGGGCGCTGGATGATGCCTGCCAGTAGAGCCGCCTCGGGCAGGGTCAGGCGCTTGGCTTCCTTGTTAAAGAATGCCTGAGACGCTTCGCCGAAACCATGTAGCGCGAATGTATCCCGCTGGCCAAGATAGACCTGGTTGGCGTAAAGCTCGAGGATCTCCTCTTTCTTAAGGCGCAACTCGAGGATTATGGTGATCAGCGCTTCGTCGAACTTGCGAGACCACGTCTTCTCGCTTCCCAGCCAGATATTGCGGGCAAACTGCATGGTGAGCGTCGAGCCGCCCTGCTCCTTCCGCCCGCTCCTGAGATTGACCAGAACCGACTTCAGAATACGCAGCAGGTCGAATCCGTGATGCTCGAAAAAATGTTTGTCCTCGATGGAGAGCACGGCGTGGATCAGGTCCGGCGGCAGATCGGCGTAACGCACCAGGCGGCGGCGCTCGCGAGCTTCCCCGGAAAGATTCGCCAGCAGCACTGGTTCCAGAAGGAGGTCGTTGCTGGTTTCGCCGGTCTGGATCGCGCGGATTTCCGAGATTTTGCCCCCATTGAACGTCACGCGCGCGGGTTCGCGCTCAAAATAAGACTGCGGCCCGGGGTGGATCTCGATGGAGTTTTCATACAGGCGGAAGTACCCCACCGGATTGCTCGCAATGTCGGAATAGCCGCTCTCGATGAGTGAATCGGCGAGTGCCCGCGGGGTTGTAGCGTCCCCTTTGCCGATGAGAGAGGGGGCGGCGTATACGTTGGTTGTGTTGGCGAACACACCTTCCGCCAGGCGATCGTCCACTAGCCGAGATAGGCTTACCGCCTTTACCGAGAAAAGAACCGCCAGCAACGGGAGGGCGATGTAGGCCCAGTAGCGGCCCAGCCAGGTTACGCCTGCGTGGACACGCGGACGGGCTTCAACCCAGTTGATCAGTTTGCGGCTCAGAGGCAGGCCGGCCAGCCAATTCAGCCAGGGATCCCAGATCCACCGCCAGAGGCGGCGGAGCGCATCGAAGAGCGCGCGAATTGGTTCAGGCAGCTTCACACGGATGGCTCCCGACCTTTTCCACCACTCTATTGTGGACCAAAATCCGCACGCTGATTGCCCGCGCTCCCGCCTTGGCGCAGGGGGTTAGACGGCCTTCCAGCTTGCCCAATAATTCGGATCTTCCACCTCGCCGCCAGCCGGAAGCACGTTGATCGGGTTCAAGCCGTCGAGCATGACGGCGTACTCGTTAGTGTGCGTTTTACGCGCCTGGTTGGCCAGCGCCTTGGGGTGGGGTCCGTGGTGAATGCCGCGCGGATGCAGCGTCGCCATGCCCGGCTTGATGTCGTCCTTGGAGAAGAAATCGCCGTCGTGATAAAAGATGAACTCGTCGTAGTCTGTGTTGCGGTGGAAGAACGGCACACGCAGCGCCTCGGGGTCCTCTTCGAGCGGACGCGGCACGAATGAACAAATCACCGCGCCTCGGGTCACCATGGTCGTGTGGGCGCTCGGCGGCAGGTGGGCGCGATGGCTCATCACCGGCCGGATGTCGGCGAGGTTCAGTTTCCAGGCCGTCAGGTCGCCCTTCCACCCGACCACGTCGATCGGGTTCCACGGATAGACGACGCCTGAGTATTCGCCACCCGCCTTGATCCGGACTTCCCATTCGCGGTTGTCGCCGGCGAGCGGAGCGGGTTCGGGAGTCACGATGGCAGCCGGGTCGTACAACGCGTGCTGCCCCAGCAGGCCCTTGTCGGGCGGGTCGAATTCGCCCGCCGATTCGACGATCAGAAAGAAGTTGTCCCGCGTTTGAGGGACGACGCGGTAGGTGACCGCCCGGGGCAGAACCAGGTAGTCGCCCTTGGTAAAAGTCAGCGGACCAAAGTCCGTCTCAACCACGCCTTCCCCGCGATGCACAAAATACAGTTCGTCGGCATCGGCGTTCCTGAAATAAAACGGCATGGGGTGAGCGCGGCGCGAAACACTAACCTGCAAATCGTGATTGCCCAGAAAGGCCAGCGGATTGCCTGAAGCATCATCCAAGTCACTCGGTTTCAGCAGGTTGAGGTCGAAACGATGAGGCCTTAGTTTACCTGTAAAGCGAATCCATCCTGTCGGTGGATGAGTGTGGTACAGGTGCGCCGACTTGCCGTAGAATCCACGCCTGCCATGCTCTTCTTCAAACGTCCCTTCAGGAATGGCGACGTGAGCCTGCCGGGAGTATTGGCCCTTCTTCAGCGGATACATGGCAAACACCCTCCTACGCGATCCATACTAGCACAAATCCTATTGACACCACTTCGATGTGGTGCTACACGTGAAACAGAGGGTGGTATGACGGATGCTTGCTACTGAGTTGTTCATTGAACAGGACATGGCGCGATACAGCGCGACGGATCATGACACATGGCGGCATCTCTACCGCCGCATGACCCCACTGTGGGAACACTATGCGAACCAGCGCTTTCTGGATGGGTTGAGCACGCTGCGCCTGAATCCTACGCGCATCCCGGCGCTGGCGGACGTGAACCGGTTTCTTGAGCCACGGACGCACTTTCGAGCTGTGGCGGTGGCGGGCTACGTGCCTGCATACTTGTTCTTTGATTGCCTCAGACGGCGCGAATTTCCCACCACCATCACGATTCGCGGTGAGCAGCAGTTGGACTACCTGCCGGAGCCGGACATCTTTCATGACGTCTGCGGTCATGTTCCGATGCACACGGACCCAGCGTTTGCTGAAACGCTGGTGCGGTTCGGCGAGTGCGCCCGTGTGGCGGCGCAGTCTGCTTCGCGCGAGATGCTGGTGAGCCGGATCCGGGCCTTGGCGCGATTCTTCTGGTTTACGGTTGAGTTCGGGTTGATGCGCTCCTGCAATGGACTGCGCGCCTATGGCAGTGGTCTGTTAAGCTCGTACGGCGAGTTGGCGCACTCGATCGATTCAGCCGAAGTACAGCGCAGCCCGCTGAGTCTGGATTGGGTGATTCACCAATCGTTCGAAATCGACCACTACCAGCCCCTGCTGTTTGTCGTGGATTCTTTCGACCACCTGTACGGTCTGGTCAGTGAGTTGGAACGCTGGCTGGAGGCGGGCGAATTGGACCATGTCGCCCCGGGTGAGCCCGCGGTTTCTCTCGAGGATCTCGAAAGCTTCCTGCACGCCCAGTCATAATGCCTGAATGGGCCTGTTGCTGGCATTGCTGCTGGCCGACCTGACTGTCCCTCCCACTACGACGCTGGTGCGCTACGGGTCCGGTCTCGTGTTGTTTCAAGAGCAGGTGGACGGCGGCGACGTGGTGCGTGTGCTGAACCGTAAGGGTGAGTTGCTGAGGGTCCTGCGGCCCGCCGGGACTCTGCCCCGCTCGCGCATGCACGACATGAGCGTCGTGGATTCGGGGACCGTCGCCGTATCCGTGTCGACGCCCGGAACGCTGGGACCCTCGGTCCAGGAAATCATCGTCTATCGCGCCGCAGGGGAGCCTGTGACGGTGAACACAGCCCGGACAGTATGTTATTTGCTGGCGCCGGACGGCGAGGATGGCTTCTGGTGTTTGGGTCCCACGCTGGGCGCCGAGCACCGGGCAAGGTATGACGCGTTGACGCGATGGAACCAGCGCGGCGAGAAGATCGGAAGCTACGTTCCGCGGTCCTGGTTTCCAACGGGAGAAGGAGATCCGGAACCATACCAGTTGGGTGAAATGGGACCGCCCCAACTGCTCGATGCCGGACGCGGATTGCTGCTGGCGTGGCTCCCCGCGGGCAACCTGATGGTGAACATCGACGCCAGCCGGGGCCAGGTGGACCGCCGCGTCTTTTCGTTTCGCCGCGCCGGACGATCGACGGTGAGTTTCGCCGCCGGCGCCGCGGGTGTGCGTTATGCGCTTCTCCCTACCGGCGGCGGCGAGGAGACGTTTCTCACCGCGTACCGGTTGCATGAAGCGCCGCCGGGTGATCCGGCGTGGAAGCCCTCGCGCGGAGTGGCGCCATTCCCGCGGTCTTCCTATTTGCTGGGGGTCGACGGCGGCGCGGTGGTGGTGTGGGTGCGGCCGGAGCGAAAAGTGCGTTGGATTGCGATACAGTAACTCCGCATGGGGGTGATGGACGCGCTCAGATCGGGGAGCCTTGCGCTGCTCAAAGCGGAGCTGGACAAAGACGCGAAGGGCGCGCGCGCGCCCCGGCCCGTGGTCGAAGCGGGCCGGTTGGGATGGAAGGAAGCGCTGGCGCTGCTGAAGCGTCACGGCGCGGACCTGAACGCCCGGTGGCGCGGCTACCGGGCTCTCCACTCGCTGATTCAGGAGGATCCTCATACCGCCGGAGTGGCGCCCACGGCCAAGCGGCTGACGTGTTTGAGGTGGCTGCTGAAGAACGGCGCCGACCCTGAACAGCCGGGAGCGTGGCCGCCGGCGCGTGCGATCCTGATTGCCGCGTTTGTGGGCGAGCCGCGTTACGTTGACGTCCTGGTGGCGGAAGGCGCCCGGGTGGACGGGTTTGCCGCCGCCGCTTTGGGGGACGCCGCCGCCGTGCGCAAACGCCTTGGCGCGGACCCCGCATTCGCCACAGCGCGCGACGGCGGCGGGCTCACCGCGCTACAGTGCTGCGCCGCCTCGCGCGTCGGAACAGCGGACTCCAACTTGAGAGCCGGTCTGCTCGCCATTGCCGGTGAGCTGCTCGATGCGGGTGCCGATCCGAATCTGAAAACCAGGAGCTGGAACCACGAGGTGGACGCGGTCTATTTTGCTTCTTCGGCGGGTCAGACGGAGATCTACGAATTGCTGCTACAGCGCGGGGCCAATCCCATGGCCGCTCTTTCGTCGTCTCTTTGGCGCAAAGATATGTCCCTGGCCGAGATCGCGCTGCGCTACGGCGCGATCCCTGATGAAGCCTACGCCGACGGACGTCCCGCTTTGAACGAGCTGGTTCGCTGGGGACAGGTGACACCCGCGCTGTGGCTCCTCGACAAAGGCGCAAGCCCCAACCTGCCGGACACGGAAAAGGGGTGGACCGCGGTGCATCAAGCCGCCTCGCGCGGCAACGAGAGACTGATGGCTGCGATCCTTGCCGCCGGCGGCGATGGTTCGAAGAAGGACCGCCAGGGCAACACTCCCATCGACGTCGCGCTCAGCATGCGGAAACCGCGAATGGCCGAAATGCTTCGCGGGAGAGGAGGAGTCGAATCGTGAAAGGACCAGACTATGCCCGCGAGGGCTTCCATTGCCTTGCCGTCTACCTCGTCGTGGAGGATGCGCGGAAGTTGATTCCGTTTCTCCACGCCGTGTTTGGCGCTCGCGAAAGAGTGAAATTCCTGCGTCCCGATGGCGGCGTGATGCATTCGGAATTCGAGATTGGAGATTCGGCCATCGAGTTGGCCGATGGCGGTCCGAATACGCCGCCCCGTCCGATGGTTTTGCACATCTACGTCCCCGATGCCGATGCCACTTTTCAGGAGGCTTTGCGTCACGGCGCGTCCCCGCTTTATGAACCTGTCGACCGGATTTGGAGCGACCGGGATGGGGGCGT
>JADZCI010000042.1 GCA_020851655.1 Bryobacterales bacterium | reverse complement strand
TCAACCAGGCGTTGGGATCGTTCTCCCAGAGCGAGGCTGGGCTTCCGATGGGCACGACGATCAACTCACCGGTCCGGTCGCAGCCGGGCGCCAGCACCTGCTCCACTTTCGGAGCCGTGAAGGTAACAGTGAACTGGGCGCGCACGGACTCGCCGCCGGGGTGCAGCCCGGAAGGCGTATCGACGGCCACCACACTGGCCAGCGGGAAGCCGCCGTTGACCGTCCGAATCCAGTCCAGCGCCCGTCCGCGCGCGGGGCCGCTCAAACCGGTCCCGAGCAAGGCGTCAACCAGCAGGGTCGAGGCCTGCATGCGCGGCTCGAAATCGAAGCACACGGGGCATCCGCACGCGCGAAGCATCAGGTAATTATCAGCGGCCTCGCCCTGGAATTCCGCGGGATCGTGGGCCAGGACCACATCCAGGGCCCGCGGCCTGAAGCGAATAAAGAGTTGCCGCGCGACAGCGAGGCCGTCCCCGCCGTTGTTGCCTTTTCCACATACGATGACGATCCTCTGGTCGCGGAGAGGAGCGAAACGGCTCGCCAGGAATTCGACCACGCGGCTGGCCGCGTTCTCCATCAGGATCAATCCTGGGATTCCCAACTCGATGGTCCGGCGGTCCACATCACGCATCTGAGCCGCGGTCAGAACTTTCATGCCGCATCTCCGGCAACACGGGTTTCGAGGGTGCGCAGCGGCTCAGACTCGCCCATGACGATGAGATGGTCCCCTTGTTCGATTTTGGCTTCGGCGGAAGGGTTGAACAGCATCGTGCCGTCGTGCTTCCGGATGGCGAGCACAACCACCTTCATCTCGCTGCGGAGGCGGGATTCGCTCAGCGATTTTCCGGCCAGGAAGCTGTTCGAGCCGATGGCGAGTTGTTCGATCCGGACGTCCATCTGGAGGCTGGTGGTGGCGAAGTCGAAGAACTGGAAGACGTGCGGGCGGAGCAGAGCCTGGGCCAGGCGGATGCCGGTTACCGTATAGGGCGCATAGACCGCGTCGGCGCCCACACGAAACATTTTCGATTCCGCCTCGTCGTCGCCCGCGCGGGCCACAACCCGAATCTTGTTGTTCAGGGTCTTGGCGGACATCACGACGAACAGGTTGTCGGCATCGGTCGCCAGCGCGGCAATGAGCCCGCGGGCCCGGCCGATGTGGACGCCGCGGAGGGTCTCGTCGCGGGTGGCGTCGGCCTGCACGGCGAGGAATCCGGCGTGCATGGCCCGCTCGGTCTTCTCTTCGCTGCGGTCGACGATCACGAATGGAACGCCAGACTGCTTCATCTCTTCGGCGGCGCCGCGCCCCACCCGGCCATAGCCGCAAATAATATAGTGATTCACCAGCCTGTCAATCATTCTGCGAGTACGCCTCTTCTCAACCAGGTTCCCGAACTGAACTTCGATGATGGTGTGGGTCATTGCGCCAATGGCCAGAAACATGGCGCTGACGCCGAATACAATCACGATAATGTTGAACAATCGCCCGGCGGGGCTCAGCGGATGGATTTCGCCATAGCCGATGGTGGTCATGGTGGTGAGCGCCATGTAGACGGCGTCCAACAGGGAATAGTCTTCGATGACCATGTAGCCCGCCGTGGCGACCACGCAGACGATGACGACTGCGATCAGGACCAACCCGAGCCGCTTGAGAATGGCCGGCATTCAGAGCTTTCTGGCCAGCAGCAGGGTCATGTCATCCTGCAACTCCGGTGACGATGTCCACTCGATCACGGTGTTCACCAGCTCGTCCACGATCTCTTTGTCGGGCCGGTGCGCGCTCTTGATGAGCAGTTCGACGAGCCGCTCCTCGCCGAACATTTCGCCGTACTCGTTCTCCGGCTCGGTGATGCCGTCGGTGTAAAAGGCCAGCAGGTCGCCGGGTTGCAGCGACAGGTGGCTCTCCTGGTACTGGGCGAACTCAAACGCGCCGACCACCAAGCCGTTGGTGTCGAGCCGCGAGGCGTGATTGTCACGCACCAGAATGGGCGGCAGGTGCCCGGCGTTGGTGTAAGTCAGCGAGCCGGTGCTGTCGTCGTAGACGCTGAAGTAGAACGTCGCGTATTTCTCGGGCGATGTGGACGCGTACAGTTGCTGATTCAGGTTGGACACGAGCCGGGCGGTGGAGATCCCGTAATTGACCGATCCGTTGGGCGCCGCCGAGGCTTCCATGCAATGGCGAAGCTGGCTCCGCATGGCTGACTGGAGCGAGGCCATGAGGAGAGCGGCGGAAATCCCCTTGCCGGCGACATCACCGATGGCCACGGCAACCCGCGAATCGCCCACCGATTGGTAGTCGTAATAATCGCCGGAAACCATGCGCGCCGGGTGGCAGATCGAGGTCAGGCGGAACGATTGCAGGTTGGGGACCAGCTTGGGATGAAGCTGGCTCTGCACTTCACGGGCGATTTCGAGTTCGGCTTGCAGCCGCTGGCGTTCCTTTTCGGAACGAAGAAGCCGTTCCAGGTTCTCGGTCATGCCGTTGAACGAGCGGCTCAGTTCGGCCAACTGGTCGTCGCCACGAATCGAAATCCGATGGGTGAAGTCACCCTCTTTGACCCGCTCGGTTCCTTCGTACAGCTCGTGTACCGCGGAGGTGATGGTCCGGGTGAGCGAAATACCGATGAATGCGGCAATCGCTTCGACGATGAAGAAGATGGTTGTGATGACGTACAGCCCGGTGAGCAGCGGCTGGCCGTCCTCACCTTTCTGACTGAAGATGACGCTCAATGGACCGGAGATCCGGCTGCGCATGCCGAGGACGGCGGCCTCGGAAACTTTGGGCTGATCCCAGATCATGACCGGCACAGACGATCCCCACACGATTTCGAGGTCGGCGGGGCTGGCCGGCTCGCGAACGGGCGGCCGCGGCGTCGCCGCCGCCAACTCCTCCGGCAACGCCGGATGAAGCCGCATGGGGCGGACCGCATGCGCGGCGCCTGGTTGAGTAAAGCCACGGAGAGTGATGTCGCCCAGCCGGGGCACCAAGCCGGAAAGCCAGGTTCGCGTGATGGGCGCGATAATGACCGCTTCCGATTTCTCGCCTTCGTGAGCCCAGACGTGGAACGTTCCGTCCTTGAGCACGATTCCGGAGACGTTGCCGTGCCCCGGAGGCGGGAAGGTTATCCGGGACTCCTCCGGAAACCTGGAAACTTCGCCCTTGTCGTCGCGCACCAGGATCTCCAGCCCGGGAAACCGGTCGCGCCAGAGAAAGCCGGTGCGCCGGACGGCTTCGGCCCGCTCTTTGCGGGGTATATTGGCCAGCGAAGAGGCGGCGCCGCGGAAGAAAGCCATGCGCCGTTCCATCTCCGCGTTGAGCAGATACGCCCCGACCTGGCTGCTTAGCACGTACGCGCCTGTTTCGGCCAGGATGAGCAGCAGCAGAATCGGCACGACAGCGATGAACAGGTAAGAAACGACCAGCCGGTTGCGCAGACGCCAGATGCCGCGGCGCACCAGCCGCGCGGCGTGCTTGATGGCGACGGCCGCGCCCAAGCCGGTGACGGCAAGCATCGCCACCGCCTTGGAAGCCGCGCTCAGTCCTGCCCCGGCGATGACGAGATAGACGAGAACGGCGGCAACAAAGAGCTTCTCAACCAGCCCCAATTGGCGGTTGATGCGGCTCAGGAATGCTGAGACCATTCGACTCCAATTTACTTGATTCGAGTCTGCGCGATGGCAGGAATTTCGAGTTCGGGCTGAGGTAAGGGTTTCTCAGGCTCCAGATAATACCTGGTCAACCCGTCCTTAAGAATCCGGAGCGCCGATGCCGGGTCGTCCGCCCACTCGAAGAGGTCCAGGTCTTCCGGGCTGATCATGCCATAGCGAACCAGCGCGTCGAAGTTGAGAATCTCCTTCCAGAACTGCGAGCCGTAGAGAATGATGACGATCTTCTTGTCGAGCTTGCGGGTTTGCGCAAGGGTCAGCAATTCCGTCAGTTCGTCGAGAGTGCCGAAACCGCCGGGAAACACGATCAGCGCCTTGGCCAGATAGGCAAACCAGAACTTCCGCATAAAGAAGTAGTGGAACTCGAACGAGAGTCCTGGGGTAATGTACGGATTCGGCAACTGCTCGAAAGGCAGGCCGATATTCAGCCCGATGGTCTTGCCATGCGCGTCGGCGGCGCCGCGGTTGGCGGCTTCCATGATGCCTGGTCCGCCGCCGGTGCAGACCGCGAAGCGCCAGGCGTTGGCGGGCAGCGATTCCGACCACTCGGTCACCAGCCGCGCGGTCTCGCGCGCCTCCTCGTAGTATTTTGCCAGCGGTCCCTGTTCGCCGGTGCGCGCCGAGCCGAAGAAGACGACTGTGTCCTTGATGTTGTTGGTACGAAAGCGGTACAGGGGCTCGAGGTATTCGGAAAGAATACGCACGGAGCGTCCGTGGGAACTGTCGATGAAAGCTGCGTCTTTGTAGGCCAGCGGACCGCGATTAGGAGTCTGGTTGGGCATCGGCTTGAACTGTCGCCGCAGCCTCCAGTTGGGCCACGCGCTTTTCCAATTGTCTCATCGCCTTCACCATGTCTGGAAGCTTCTGAAAGGCGGTGATGACGCGGCGCCAATCGGAGGCGTCAAAAGCGGGTGAACCCGAGACGACGCTGCCGGCCGCCAAGTCGCCGCCGATTCCGCTTTGGGCATAGACGACCACGTTGTCGTGAATCGTCAGGTGGCCGGAGACGCCGACTTGTCCGGCCAGCAGGACGTTCCGCTCCAGGATGCTCGATCCGGCCAACCCCGTCTGGGCGCAGATGATGTTGTCCTCGCCGACAACGCAGGCGTGGCCGATCTGGACGAGGCTATCGACCTTGGCGCCGCGTTTGACGCGTGTCTCGCCCACCGTTGCCCGGTCGATGGAGGTGAGGGTCTGAATCTCGACGTCATCCTCGATCACGGTGGGACCCGATTGGACGATCTTGTAGTGTGTGCCGTCGGCGCGCTTGGCGAAACCGAAGCCGTCTCCGCCGATCACAACGCCGTTCTGAAGCGTAACGCGGTGGCCCAGGCGGCAGAACTCGCGCACAGACGCATGCGCATGGGCGACAAAATCGTCCCCGATCCGCGCGCCTTCGTAGATCACAACACCAGGATGGATAACGGCATTCCGGCCGATGGTTACTTGATCGCCAATCACCACGCACGGACCGATACTGGGATTTTCTCCGATGACGGCCGAGGGCGAAATCACGGCGGAAGGATGGATCCCGGCAGCCGGGCGTGGAGGCTGATAGAACTGTTCCAGCGCGCGCGCGAAATCCAGGTAGGGATTGTCCGAGGCGAGCGATGGGATCGCCAGCGCCGGCACGCTGCGATGCACAATAATGGCGCCGGCGCGGGAGGACTTGACCTTGTGCGCGTACTTCGGATTCGCCAGGAAGGTGATCTGGCCGGGCGTTGCGTGTTCCATCCCCGCCACGCCGGAAATTTCCAGCGAACCATCACCCCGCAGATCGCAGCCCAGGCGCATGGCCAATTCCTCGAGTCTCATCAATGAAGAGCGTATCGTACAGGGACCGGATAAAGGCAGGGGAGGCGCTCTGAAATCAAAGCGCCTCCTGTTGGCAGGGTTAACGGAAGGTAGCTGGCGGGTGTTGGGACAACTCTAGCGGCGTGCCAGGATGACAACTTCCCGGGCGCCGGACGATGCCTGGATGGCCATGGGCTCTTTGCCAAGGCTCCATCTGGCGATGAATCCGGGGATTTCACCGGACTTCAGGATGTAGCGGTCGCCGGTCTTCAAGAAGACCATGCGGGCTCTGTCGCTCGGCTGGTTGGTATCGGCCCCCTTCCAAAAGTTCACCACTCCGGTACGGGCCTCCGCGTTGTGCAGCACGGCGATCTGGTCGGCGCGCTTGATCAAGGCATAGGAGCCGGGTGGCATGGCTTTGCCGCCCGCCTCAAACCCAAACGGTATGTCGAATTTGGTTGCGGTTCCAAGTTGAGCCCAGGCGGCCGTTGCGAATAAGAACGCGCCGGCCGCTAAGGCTAGGGCACAGCGTCCCATTGTCTTCATTGCGGTTCCTCCGATTTCTCTCGCGCTCCGCCGCGAGACGCCCAAGAAGCAGCAACTCACGCGCCAAATCCCGGTCCCTGAAATATCAGCAGCTTGCCTTCAGGCGCTGCGTGCGGCACTCATCATTTGGTGAGACCGCGGCGGATCGAGAGGTGAGCCGGACGCATGCCGGACGCTACACTGGAGTTTAATGCGGATCGTCGTCGTGGCCGCGGCGCTGGCAGGTTGCTCTTCGATACACCTCATGGCGCAGCAAGCCCGGGTCCCTGACGAACTCGAGCGGGCGGCTGAAGAATTCAAAATCCAAACGCGGAACCTCGGCTTGCGCGCCGAGAGTCCGCGGCGCGCCCGCCAGAGCAGCGGCGGGTCGGCACAGTTCCACGGGCGGCTGTTCGAAAACTTCCGCAACGATTTTCTGGACGCGATTCCACACGAAATCCGCCAGCGCGACAGTTCCAAGAATCTTCTGCGGCGGAACCAGTTTGGCTTCAACGTCTCCGGACCTGTGATCATTCCAAAGATCTTTGACGGCGGACGCTCCACATTTTTCTCGGTGAGTTACGAAGGCGTGCGCGAGCGGATTGCGCGCAGTTATTTGCGAACCGTGCCCATCGTGCCGGAGCGTTCGGGAGGCTACGGCCAGGTCGTCGACTACTCAGGTCTCCCGCTGCGCGTCTTCGACCCGCAAACCTCGCGGCCGAATCCAAACTTCGATCCTGCTGAGCCGGTGACCGAGCAGAACCTCGAATACCTGCGCGATCCGTTTCCCGGCGATCAGATGCCGGCGGCGCGGCTGGACCCGGCCGCGCAAAAGATACTGAGCTATTATCCATTGCCGAATTCCAATGCCGGACCGTATTTCCGCAACAACTATTTCGTCATTTCGCCCGAGACGAACAAAGCCGACGGAATGATCTTCAAGATCGACCACAGCTTTCTGGAAAAGAACCGCTTGTCGACGAGCGGATCGTTCACGAACGGCTACGCCGGGTCGGCGCGCTTCATCCCCAACGCCGCGGATTCGGGACCGGCGGACCGGCAATATGAGAACCGCCGGCTCTCGGCCGAACATGTTTACACGGCGTCGCCGAAAAGCGTCAACACGGCCACCGTAGAAGCGGTTGCGGACCGGTCTTTGAACGTCAGCGACGAGGGTGATTTCGCTTCGGAGATCGGCTTGCCCGGCGTGCCGGCGGGTGTGTTCCCTTCGTTTCACCTGGGACCCTATCTGCCAACCGGACGCGCCAACGCGATCGCGCG
>JADZCI010000041.1 GCA_020851655.1 Bryobacterales bacterium | reverse complement strand
GCGCTACCTTGACACGGTAGAGGTCACAGATTCGAGTTCTGTCAGGCCCACCAATTTCTCTAAAGAAGTATCATCGTCACATGGGAACGCTGCGCATCAGCGACGCCGATCTCGCTCGCGATCTTTACGCTGTTCTTGCGAAGGTCGAGGAAGGCGCGGAGGTGATCGTGGAGCGGGATCACCGTCCTGTGGCGACGATCAAACCGCCGAAGCGTTCCGGACGCCCCATCTCTGTTTAGAGAGCGCAGCCAGCCATGGAATCCGCCCTCCTGGGATTGATCCTCGACTCAAGCGTAATCATCGCCGCAGAACGAAGGCGACAGACGGTGGAGCAACTGCTTACGTCTGTCGGTCAGACGTTCGGAGAAGTCGAGATCGCAATCTCCGCGGTTACACTCGCTGAACTTTTCCATGGAGTGGCCCGCGCCAACACACCGGAGTTTAGAGCCGCACGCCGCGCCTTCATCGATGAACTGATGGAAGCATGTGCCGGTGCATCCGGTCACCGACAGCACGGCGGAAATCGCCGGTCAAGTCAGCGGTGAGCAGGCGGCAAAGGGCATCACGGCGCCGGCTGATGATCTCTTGACCGGTGCTTCGGCGATTGAGCAAGGGTACGCGGTCGCGACGCTGAACGTTCGGCATTTGGAGAAGATTCCCGGATTGCAGATCGTCTCGGCTTAGGTCGTTCTCTCGACACTGCCCGTCAGATCACAGGTAGACTCGGCTGTCTCCTCAAGGTTGGAGCGAATGCCCTTGGCTGCACGAACTGCACCGCCCTTGATCCGCGGGGCCGGATGGTTATACTTGCAGGAATGGCCAGTCCTGCCGCCCACGCTAAAGATCGGGGCTCATCGTCCGCTTTGGCGGTGCGGCGCCACGAGCACCTCTTTTTTTCGGGCATGGCTGTGCTGTTACTTGCCACCGTGTTCGTAGGCTTTGCCCCGACATACTACCTGGCCGGCATGGTCCCGGCGCCCGACCCAAGCAGACTCACGCTTCCCAGCGGGATCATTCGGGTCCACGCCGTCGTGTCCACGATCTGGATGCTATTGTTCGCTACGCAGGTCTCCCTGGTTGCCGCGCGCCGCGTCCACCTGCATCGCCGCCTCGGAGTCCTCGGGTTGCTGGCCGTCTGCGCCATGTTCGTGACGGGCCTCCTGGCCGGGACCGATACGCTCGCACGAAATGTTCCGCCCGGCCGCGCCGAGTTGCTCTATATCGTCAACGTCAGCATGGTGGTGGTATTCGCCGTACTGATGGCATTCGCGTATCGGATGCGCAACACTCCACCGGCGCACAAACGGCTGGTCTTGGTTGCCAACATCGCACTCCTTTTTGCCCCTCTCATTCGCTTTCCCACAGCGCTCCTGTATCTCGACATCCCCGCCGCTACCCGCGCGTCCTACTTGTACCTGCTCCCGGTCATTCTCTACGACTTCTGGAGCGTACGGAGAATCCATCCCGCGACGCTCTGGTCGAGCGCCTTCCTGGTCTTTGTTTACGAGGTTCGGGTCCCGGTGGCTGAGACGGCGGCCTGGCATGCTTTCGCAGCATGGATGCGATCCCACGCTTTGTAGGCAGGACTGGAAGCGTCCGGCTCGATCCGGTGAGAGGGCTTATGCCGGCGCGATGTTGTGGTTGAAGCGGAACAGGTTGCCGGGATCGTAGCGGGCTTTAATGCGGGCGAGGCGGCTGAAACGGGCATCGCTGTAGGCGGTGTGCACGTCGTCGCCCTCGGAAAGGTAGTTGACGTAGGTGCCGCCGGTCGAGTGGGGCAGGATCTGTTGGTACAAGCTACGCGCCCAGGCGATGGCGGGCTGATCGAGCGCCGGATTGGTGCAGATGCCGAAAATACCCAGATTGAAGCGCACCTGCCGGTGTTCAAACGCCGTCGCATCCTTGGCGGTGCGAGAAATGGCCCCGCCGTGCGTCTCGATCATGACCTGATCCAGGTCTCCCGCCGTGTTCTCCATCGCGGTGAGGATCAGGCCGATGACCTCATCAGACAACTCACTCAGGTATGCGGATTTCCAGTAATGCCGCTGCCCTTTCGGGGAGTTCGCATCCAGTTGCCGCTGCATCACGCAATAGGGAACACGGGCCACCGTGTCAAACAGGATCGACCCTAATTCGCGGATGGGACGCAGCGCTTGCCACCCCTCTTCTTCAGCGCCAAAGTGGCTCATCACCACCGCGGCCACTTTGCCGATGTGGGGAAGTTGAAGGGCGCCGGCAAACCAAACGCGATGGTCGGGAGCTTCGAGGGCCACTTCGCGGAAGCGCTTCAATACAGCGTCTGCCATCGCGAAGGGAAACGCGACGAATCCGGTTAGCACATGCTGGACCGGCTGGAGTTGGTACTCGAACGAGGTTACGACACCGAAGTTTCCGCCACCGCCGCGCAAGGCCCAAAAGAGATCCGGGTTGGAATCTTCGCTGGCGGTAACGAAGCCGCCGCTGGCGGTGACGACATCGGCGGAGATGAGGTTGTCGCAAGCGAGGCCATACATGCGGGAGAGATAGCCGAAGCCCCCGCCGAGGGTAAGGCCGGCGATTCCGGTGGTGGAGACGGCGCCGCCCGGGGAGGCCAATCCGAAGGCCTGCGTTTCATGATCGTATTCGCCCCACAGCACTCCGCCTTCGGCGCGGGCGCGACGCGCGAGAGGGTCGACACGGATGGATTTCATGGCCGCGAGATCAATCACCAGGCCGTCGTCGCACACGGCGCTCCCCGCGACGTTATGCCCGCCGCCGCGGATCGCGACCGGCAGGCCGTGCGTCTGCGCGAATCTCACCGAGGCGCGGATGCCGGCCACGCCGGCAACTCTGACGATGGCGAGCGGGCGCTTATCGATCATGCCGTTCCAGACCCGGCGCGCCTGATCGTACCCTTCGCCGCCGCGCAGAAGGATGCTGCCGCGAAGTGCGCTCTCCAGTTCTTTCAAGGTGGCGGCGTCAACAGCGGGAACCATCGAACAAGATTAGCGCAGGAGTGTGAAGGGCTGGCCGCCGGATCGCGGAATGAGCCAAGCCTTGACGCGGTAGAGGTCACGGATTCGAGTTCTGTGGAGGCCTACCGGTCTCTTGCTCTGACATGACCTCCGTTAGAATGGACTAACGCGGAAGAAGCGGCTTCACGGCCGGCAAGGAGGACTCATGAATCTCGGCGCTTTTTCGGTCAGTCTGGCAGTCAAGGATATCCGGGCTTCCAAGGCCTTTTACGAGAAGTTGGGTTTCAAGGCGTTTGGCGGCGACGAGGCGCAGAAATGGCTGATCCTGAGAAATGGCGATCATGTTATCGGGTTGTTCCAGGGCATGTTTGAGAAGAACATCCTGACGTTCAACCCGGGTTGGGGCCAGGACGCGAAGAAACTCTCCTCATTCACCGACATTCGCCAATTGCAGCGGCAGCTCAAGGCGCAAGGCGTTCCGTTTCAGACTCAGGCGGACGAGTCGACGGCGGGTCCGGCGAGTTTTGTGGTGCACGATCCGGACGGGAATCCGATTTTGTTCGATCAGCACGTCTAAGAGGGTCCGCCGCCGGGCAGTTCCTGGTTCTGCTCCTGCTGAAACGCCTTGGCCGCGGATTTGAGGGTTGGGAAGAAGCGGGTCTGGCTTTCCAGGCCGCGTACGCGCACCCAATGGCTCCACTCGGTCTGACGCCCGGCGGCGATGAAAGCGACACCGCGCTCTTTCAGGCCGTGGGCGACATCGGCGAAAGCCTGGAGCCCGGTGACATCGATCATGGTGACCGGAATCAAGTCGAGCACAAACCATTTCAGGGACGGCCCGGCCGATTCAGCGGCGGCCAGCGCGCTGCGCTTGAAGAATGGCGCGTTGAAGAAGACCACGGGAGCGTTGAAGCGGAAGAGCAGCAAGCCGGGGGTGGTGGTGGCGCCAGGATGGCGGTCGATGCCATGCACTCCGGGAAGCCCCGGCACGCGGCCGAGGATTTCGACCTTGGGGCGGGACACGAGCTGAACGAATCGAAGCAGCGCCAGGATGACGGCCACCAGGATGGCGTCAATGGCTCCGACCGCGGCCACGCCGGTGGTGGCGACGAGCGATACGGCCAACTCGCGCCAGTCGACGCTGTAGAAAGTCTTTAAGGACGGGATGTCGAGCAGCGAATAGGCGGCACGCAGCAGCACCGCGCCGAGGGCGGCGATGGGCACATACTGCAAGGGTCCGGTGAAGAACAGCATGACCACGGCGATCGCCGCCGCCGTGACCAAACCGGTGACCTGAGTGCGTCCACCGGCCGAATCGTTCATCGCCGTGCGGGAATCGGCGCCGCTGATGGCGAAGGCCTGCGAGATGGCGGCGGCGATGTTGGCCGCTCCCAGGGCGGCGAACTCACGGTCGCCGTCGATTTCGTAGCGGTTGCGGGCGGCAAATCCGCGGGCCGTCAGCATGAGGCTCGAAAAACTGATCAAGGCGAGTCCGGCGGCCTGCCCGGCGAGCGCGGGAAGATGTGCGAGTGGAACGGCGGGCAGGCGTAAGGGCGGCAAGCCCGCCGGGACGGGCCCTATCGTTTTGACCCCCAGATCTTCGAGGCCGGCCCATTTGACGGCGATTCCAGACAACGCCATCACCACCAGCGCGGCGGGCACGCGCGGCAGCACTTTGGGCGACACCAGGAGAAGCGCGAACGCGCCGGCGCCCACGGTGAGCGTCGGCCAGTGCGCCAGGCCCAGCTTGGAAGCAAACTCCAGGAGCCTGGGGACAATCCCTTCCT
>JADZCI010000040.1 GCA_020851655.1 Bryobacterales bacterium | reverse complement strand
ACCTACAGCCGGCCCGGCGTAAACGTTTCTGTGAAATGAACGTTGGACTCGACGCCACGCCGCTGACGGAAGCCACCGGTGGAATTGCCAGGTACACGTGTGAATTGAGCCTGGCGCTGGCGCGCGAGTACCCGTGTGACAACTTTTTCCTGCTCTCCGACCGGCCGTTCCAGCATCCCTCAGCGGCCCCTGCCAATCTCCATTGCCTGGAGGCCGCGATTTCGCGAGTGACTCGACGGTGGTGGTCCACGGGATTGCCCAAGGCGATCCGCGGTTTGGGTCTGAACCTGTTCCACGGGACCGATTTCGCTGTCCCCTATCGTTGGAGCCCTCCGAGTGTTATGACGCTGCATGATCTTTCGCCCTGGATGCCCGGCGCCTGGAATCGCAGCAGCCGCATTGTCCGGCGAACACCCTGGCTACTGCGTCTTGGGTTTGCCAAAGCGGTCATCACTCCTAGCGAGGCGGTTCGCAAGGAGGTGATTTCGTACTTCGGGCTTGCTGAAGACCGTGTCGTCGCAGTCCCGCTCGCCGCGGCGTCTGTGTTCCGGCCCCTTCCGCCTGAATCCCAGGGAACGCCGTTCCTGCTGGCCGTCGGCACTATTGAACCGCGCAAGAATCTCGGCATTGTGGTGGATGCGTGGCGAAGCCTGCGCCACGACCACGCGGTGGGGCTCAAGATCGTGGGCCGGTCGAGGTCCGATAGTCCTGTGTTTGCGCCGGCTGACGGGCTCGAGTTCCTCGGCGCGGTGAGTGATGATGAGTTAGTGCGGCTCTACTCCGGCGCGCTCGCCGTTCTGATGCCATCCGTGTACGAAGGCTTCGGGTTGCCGGTCCTGGAGGCAATGCAGTGCGGCGCGCCGGTGGCCGTGTCGGCGGCCGCGGCGCTCGGCGAAGTGAGTGGCGGGGCGGCCCTGCGGGTCGATGGCGATTGGAGTGAAGCCCTCCGTGCGCTACTGGGCAACGCCGGTCTTCGCGCCCGGTTGAGCGAACAATCCCTGGCTCGGGCGCGACAATTCAGTTGGCCGGCCACGGCGCGCAAGACCTACTCTGTCTACCAGCAGGCGCTGGGCGAGCGGTGATGGGTCTCAGGAGAGCGCTCCTACTCTGTCCCGAGGCGCCGTACCCGATGCACGGCGGCGGAGCCATGCGGACGGCCTCAATCCTCAATTACTTGAACCGGAATTTTCAGGTCGATCTGGCGCTGTTCCAGGAGGAAGGCGCCGAGTGCCCGGCGAGCCACATTCCCAACGGCCTTTCTTGCCGGACCACGGTCTTGACCTTGCCCCGGCACTCGCGGAGCGCTCCCGCCAGGGCGTTGCGCAACCTGAACCGGCTGTTTCGCGGCGTAGTTCCGTTGTGCGACCGCTTCCACGGGCGGCAGTCCGAACTCTCGGCCTGGCTCGATGGCCAGGAATATGATTTGGCGGTGTTGGAGCACTTTTGGCTGGCGCCTTACGAGTCCGCCATCCGCCGTCATGCCCGTCACGTCGTCCTGGATCTGCACAACGTCGAATCCGTCTTGTTGAGCCGTACGGCGGCGCAATCGCGCGGCGCCTCTTTGGCGCTGCGCCGCTTTGCCTCGATTGCCGAAGAAGCGGAGCGCGAACTGCTGCCCAGGTTCGATGGCTTGTGGGTGACTTCCGATTCCGATGCCGCGCAGGTGCGGACCTCCGGCGTTCCGGTGACCGTTTATCCAAACTCGTTGCCGGCCGCGCCGCCTCCGGTTGTTGACAAGCAAGACATCATCGCGTTTTCCGCGAATTGGGCCTATCCGCCGAATCAATCCGGCTTGCGCTGGTTTCTTGGCAGGGTGTGGCCCGGCTTACGCCGGCGGCATCCCAATCTCGAGTTACTGCTGATCGGGCGGAATCCGGAACTTATCCGGCCGCTGCTCGCGATTGCCGAAGGGGTTCAGTGCACGGGCGGAGTGCCCGAGGCGCTCCCTTGGATCGCCCGCGCGCGAGTGGCGATCGCACCTCTGCTGGCGGGGTCCGGCACGCGGCTGAAGATTGTCGAGGCATGGGCGGCCAAGGCGCCAGTCGTCGCCACGTCGATTGGCGCCGAAGGTTTGACGGCCACGGCGGGTACAGACTTACTCATTGAAGATTCACCTGAAGGCTTCGCGGCGGCGGTCTCACGCCTGCTCGAGTCGCCGGAAGTCGCCAACCGCATCGCCGAGGCTGGAAGGAGCCGGTTTGAGTCCTCCTACTCCTGGCCCGCGGCGTGGGAGACCTTGGCCCGGGCCGGGTTCTAGAGTTGAAGCTGTGAAGAACGCCACGCGGGTGGCGCAGCCGCTATATACTGGAAGATTCGAATGCACTTTGCCGTCGATGCACATGCCATCGGCAGGAAACTAACTGGGAACGAGGTCTATGTTCGAAACCTGTTGAGCAATCTTGCTCTTCTGGACAAGGTTTCGACATTCACCGCCTTTTACAGCGTGCCGGAGGCAGCGCACGCAATTCCTGACCGGTTTAAGGCTTGCCGTGTTTCGTCCAACCCGTTCGTCCGCCTCGGCTTTGATTTGCCTCGCCGGGTTCTTCAAGGACGTCCGGACCTGCTCCATGTGCAGTACACCGCGCCGCTTTTCTGTGACGCTCGGACAGTCGTGAGTGTTCACGATGTCAGCTTTCTGGAGCGCCCTGAATACTTTCGCAAGTCGCGGGCTCTTCAACTTTCGATGACCGTCGGGCAGACGGTCCGGCGCGCCGCGCGAGTACTGACTCCCAGCGAATACTCGCGGGAACGAGTTATCCACCACTACGGCTTGCCTGAGGAAAAAGTCGTTACGATTCCGATGGCGGTTTCGCCCGTTTTTCGTCCAATCCAAAAGGAAATCGCCGCCGCCAGGATCGCTCGAAGTTACGGCTTGACTCAACCATTCCTGCTGCATGTGGGCGAGTTGCAGCCTCGCAAGAACCATCTGGGGCTGATTGCGGCGTATGCCAGCTTGATTCGGTCGTTTCCAAATTTCCCGCACCACTTGGTGATGGTGGGCAAAGACTCGTGGTACTCAGATCAGATCAGGCAAGCCGCCAAAGCCAGCGGCGTCGCGGACCGGCTGCATTTCGCCGGCTTTGTGCCCGACGAGGATCTGGTGAACTTCTACAACGCCTGCGACCTGTTCGTGTTTCCGTCCTACTACGAGGGCTTCGGCATTCCGATTCTGGAGGCGATGGCTTGTGGATGCGCGGTCGCCTGCTCCCACACATCCGCCATGGCGGAGGTGGCCAATGGGACGGCGATTCTTTTCAATCCCGAGTCGCGCGGAGAGGTCGTTCGCGCGATTCGCGATCTGTTGCTGGACGGCGACCTGCGCGCGCGGCTGGAGCGGATGGGTCTGCAGCGAGCCGCTCAGTTCACCTGGCAGAACACCGCCTCCAAGACCTTGGATGTGTATTACGACGTGGTCCGGGAACAGGTGCGCGCGCCGGCGCTGGTGGACGGACCCAAGGTGCTGTGAAAGCCAAGGCGTCCCGGTTGGGACTTGTGGTTGCACTCTCGCTGGCAGGTCAGGTTCACGGGCTGCCGCAAAACGAAGTGCTCCGGTATTCGCTCAACTGGCCCAGCGGCCTTTCACTCGGTGAAGTCACGTGGTCGACAGCGCGGCCGGGTGATGCGCCGGGCTCCGGCTGGAGTTCTGAATTCGTGCTCGAAGCGGCCGTTCCCGCATTCCCGATTCGCGACGTGTTCCGGTCAACGGCGGACCGGGACCTCTGCTCGGTCAAGGCCGAAAAGGAAGTCCGCCATGGACAAAAGCGCACGCAAGAAGCCACGTCCTTCGACCGCGCCAAGCGCACCGCCGTGCGGCAGACCAAGGGCGGCGGCAAGACGGAGGTCCGTACATCGGGGTGCCCGCGCGATGCGCTCACCTTCTTGAACTTGATTCGGACCGAGCTGGCGCACGGCCGTGTCCCGCCGCCGCAGACCGTCTACTTCGGCGCGCCCTACGAGTTGACGCTTCAATACGGCGGCGCGGCCGCCGTTTCCATCGCAGGCCGAAACGTTCCGGCCGACCGTCTGCTGGGAAGCATCAAAGGCCCGGCCTCGCAAACCCGGTTCGAACTGTTCTTGTCCAGCGATGCCGCGCGAACGCCCTTGTCGGCGCGGGTGCCGCTGCCCATCGGTACGTTGACCCTCGAATTGGTTCCCTAAAACCCGATGCGCATCGCCTTTGTCTCGCCAATGCCACCCGCCAAGAGCGGCATCGCCGATTATTCGGCCGCATTGGTTGCGCCGCTCCGCGACCTGGCGGCGGTCGACGTGTTCGAGCAACAACCTCCAGGGTTTCGCGCCTCCGCCTACGACGAGATCATCTACCAGATTGGAAACAACGGTTTCCACGCGGGCGCCTTTGAAATGGCGTTGGAGCATCCCGGCCTCGTGGTGCTGCACGAAGCCAATCTGCACCACCTGATCACCGACCTCACGATTCGCAGAAATCGCTGGGACCTGTACCTGGCCGAGTGTGAGTACGACGGTGGCCCCGCCGCGCTCGAATTCGCCAAGAGGGTCCAGCGCTTGGAAGTTGGACCTGATTACGACGGTGTGCCGATGCTTCGCCGGTTGTTGGAGCGCTCGCGCGGCGTCATCGTGCACAGCCGGTTTTGCGCCGGCGCGGTGCGGGCGGGGCGGTACCTGGGTCCTGTGTCGGTGATCCCTCACGGCGCCTGGATTCCCGACACTCCGGCCATGCCCTGGCGTTACCGGCTCGGACTGAACGAGACGACCCCGCTCATCGGCGTCTTCGGCTTTCTGAAGCCCTACAAGCGAATTGCCGAAAGCCTGCGGGCCTTTCGCCGCCTGCTGCGCTTCGAACCCCGGGCGCGCATGATCCTGGTGGGTGAAACGCACCCCGATTTTCCGCTGAAGGAGATGATTCGCGGCCTCAACCTCGGCCCATTTGTGCGCTTGCTTGGGTTCACCACGGAAGAGGATTTCACCGGCTACATGGCGGCGTGTGACATTGTCCTCAATCTCCGCTTCCCGACGGTTGGCGAAAGTAGCGGCAGCCTGCTCCGGGCGCTCGGACTGGGACGGGCGTGCGTCGTTTCCGGCGTGGGTTCATTTGCTGAGCTGCCGGATAGCGTGTGCCTCAAAGTTCCGGTTGGAGCCGCCGAAGAGGACACGCTGTTTGAATACCTCAACCTCTTAGTGACCCGGCCCAGGCTTGCGCGGGTCCTGGGCGAGGAAGCGCGGGCGTGGGTGCGGCGCGAATGCAGTTGGCCCAAGGTGGCGGAACGTTACGTTCAATTCGCCGAAGCAGTCCACGCTGGAAGACATCAGGAACCATCGCTCGCCTTGCCGGAAACGCCCGAAGCCGCTGCCCCGCCGCCGGAGATCACTGCTGAGTACATCATCGGTTGGGCTGCCGATGACGAGGCTCGCAACTATGTAGATATTCACAAGGATAGGTTGGTCCGCACCCTCGAGCTAACGCCGCCCGGGGGACCGGATGACCATATCCTCGAAATGGGGTCCTACCTCCAGATCACGCCGGCCCTCAAGACAAAGCTCGGCTACGGTCACGTACACGGTTGCTACTACGGTCCGCTGGGGCGAATCGATCACCGTCAGGCGGCCTCACAAGGCGGCGAGGAGTTCGCCTGCGACATCGATCATTTCGATGCCGAGAAGGACATCTACCCCTATGCGGACGGCTATTTTGCGGCCGTTATCTGCGGAGAACTCATCGAGCATCTGTTCTCCGATCCGATGCACATGATGGCGGAGATCAATCGCGTCCTGCGCCCCGGCGGAACCCTGGTGCTGACCACGCCCAATATCGCTTCGATGCGCGCGCTCCACGCCATCTTGCAGGGTTATCATCCGGGATTCTTTCCCGCGTACCTGAAGCCCGGCGAAACCAACGATGCGCGCCACAACCGCGAGTACACACCCAAGGAGATCTGGCAACTGTTCTATTACGCGGGCTTTGAGATGATGAACCTGGAAACCGGTGAGTTTCGGGACGACCCGCGTCCGCATCACATTTGGATTGAACACCTGCTGGAGCGCTACCAACTTCCCGCCGAGTGGCGTGGCGACGGAATCTATGCGGTGGGCAAGAAGGTGGCCGCGGTGCGCGAGCGGTTCCCGGCGTTCCTCTACGGGTAGGACGATATGGCATTGCCAGTGACCCAGCCGGTTTGGAGTCTTTGGAGGAACCGCGGCCTCATCCGCACGATGGTTTTCCGCGAGATTCAAGCCCGTTACCGCGGCTCGCTGGCCGACATGCTTTGGACCGTGTTGCATCCGCTACTCCTGATGGCGGTCTATTTCTTTGTTTTTGGCATCGTGCTGCGCGCGCGTTTTGAGGCGGACCCCAGCCCGGCGGGCTTTGTGCTGTACTTTTTTGCCGGCATGTTGCCATGGCTGGCTTTTTCGGAGGCGGTCGGCAGGGCGCCCTTCGTTCTGCTGGAGGGCCGCACGCTCATCAAGAAGATCCGCTTTCCCATGGAGATTCTGCCCGCGAATCCCGTGTTCGCGGGGCTTCTCACGCAGGCGATTGCGACGGTCATTTACCTCATAGCGCTGGCGGCGATTCGTGGCGGCCTGCCCATTACCGTGCTGTGTCTGCCGGTTCTTCTGGTTCCCCAGATCCTGTTTACCCTGGGGCTGTGCTGGCTGCTGGCGGCGCTCGGGCTTTTCCTGAGGGACCTCGGCCAGATGATTGGTTTCCTGCTGACTCTCTGGTTTTTCCTCACGCCGATTTGTTACCCCGAGGCGTCGCTTCCCCAATGGGCCGTTCGCCCGCTCAGCTACAGCCCCATTTACCAGCTTGTCCGGGGCTATCGCGCCATCCTCCTGGAGTCTCGATTGCCGGACGCATTGCCGGCGCTTGCCCTGTGGGCCGCCGCCTGCCTGACCGCGCTCGCCGGTTATTTCGTCTTCCAGCGGCTCCGGCCTGCTTTCGCAGACATCGTCTGAGGTCAAGGCTGCGCGGTGGGGCGCCGGGCTCCGAGTTCGCAAATCAAAGCCACGCCAGCCAGGGCGGCAGCGGCGTAGGAGGCGGCCTGATAGTTGTGATAGCGGTCGAACAGAACGCCGCCAATGCGGGGGCCGATGATTCCCGCGACGCCCCAGGCGGTGAACAGCAAGCCGTAGTTGATACCGGCGTTCTTCGTCCCCCAGAAGTCGGCTGCCGCGACGCCATTCACCGAAAGTTGGGTGCCGTAGCACCAGTAGACGACAAACACCGCCGCGTATAACAGCGCGACGTGGTTGCCCGCCGCGTACAACGCCGGCATTGCGAGCATCGAAATGCCGATCATGGCTCTGAGGACGTTGATGCGCCCCAACCGGTCCGACATCCAGCCGGAAAGGATCCTTCCCGAAGCATTGCCCACCGCGCCGACGACCAGCGTCATGGTGGACAGCGCCGCCGCTGTGATTCCTACGCTCCTGGCGAAAGGCACGAGTTGGCTAATGACCATCAATCCCGCGGAGCAGCCCAGCGCATATCCCACCCACATCAGGTAGAAGGTCGACGTGCGTAGCATCTCACCGGGGGTGAAGTCTCGTGACGCGGCGCGCTGTGCCGCGGCCGGCGACCAACCCGGCGGCCGGTATCCCGCGGGCGGGTTTCGTAGCAGGAACGCGCCAGTCAGCGTCATGACCAGAAAGATGACTCCGAGGATCTGAAACGTGGCGGGCAATCCGTAGTCCGGTATGAGTTTGAGATGAGCCAGTGGGCCGAAGATCGCTGAACCCGCACCGTAGCCCCCCACAGCCAATCCCACGGCGAGTCCGCGCTTGTCCGGAAACCACTTCGCCATCACTGGAATCGGCGTCGCGTACCCGAACCCGTTCCCCAACCCGCCGATCACGCCAAAGCAAATGTAGAGGTAGACGAGGCTGCTGGTGTAGGCGCAGAGGAAGAAACCGAGGCTGACGAGAATTCCGCCGGCGAGCGAACACGGCAGCGGCCCGAGTTTGTCCTGAATGCGGCCGGCCACAACGAATGCGATGGCGAACACGATTACCGCGATCGTGAACACCATCGAGGTGTCGGCGCGCTTCCAGCCGAAACGCTCTTCGAGTGGAGCGACAAATACGCTCCAGCCGTACAATGTGCCAAGCGCAATGTTCATCAGGAGCCCGCCGGCCACCCTCCACCAGCGATTCATCTCGCGTCGCGTGTTCGATCGCATCCTCAATATCCTAGGCGAATCCCGAGCCGTCACGCTCACTTGCCTGCGCGACGAGCGCGGTAAGCGGGCAGGTGCGATGTCACATTGGGCGCCCCTGTTCCGTCTCACCGTTGAAGGCAGGAAAACAACATGATCAAGTGGATACTTCGAAAAAGCGATAGACAGGTTCAAGCGGGAATGGAACTACGGCGCCGGCCGTCGACACCTCGGCGCTCGCGCCCGGCTACCGCGCCGGGCTAGCCGAAGATCTGTCCATAGTGCTGCTGCTCACTCTGGACCTGCTGTCACCCCTCGAACGGGCTGCTTTTCTGCTGCACGACGTCTTCGATTTCCCGTTTGCGGAAGTGGCCATGATTCTGGGGCGGAGCGAGGCCGCATGCCGTAAGACGGACGGTGGGGGTAAAGTGGCGGCGGCTTTGAACGTGATTGACGGCGCCGAACGCCGCGGACCGGTGCAGTCCGCGGCGTTTGAGATTGAAGGCGCTGTCATCCGGGCGCTGTACGTGGTCCGCAATCCGGACAAGCCGCGCCATGTAGCCGTAGCCCCGGCCGGCGGAGCGAGCACCCCCTGAAAAAAGGCGTCGCTCACGCCGGATACATTACTGGTCCAGAACCTCGCGCACCGTGGCGCCGAGCGCTTCGCCGGTGAACGGTTTGCGGAGCAGGCGCGACCCCGCTTCGACAGGCCCGCCGCGAGAGAGGCCGGAATCGGCGTAGCCCGACATGAACAGGACCTTGAGGCCGGGGCGCTGGGACTGGAGGTGGTACGCGAGGTCACGGCCGTTCATCCGCGGCATGACGATGTCGGTCAGCAGCAGGTCGATCGAGTCCTTATGCTTGGCGAACAACTCGAGGGCTTCCTCGGCATTACGCGCCACGATCGCCGAGTAGCCAAGGCCTGTCAGGGTATCGCTCACAAGATTGCGAACTCCGGCATCGTCTTCGACGAGCAGGATCTTCTCGGACCCTTCGCTGGTGGCCCTTCCCTTCTGTTCGCTCGCCTGCTCTTGTGGGCGGCCTGGGCTGGCCGGCAAGTAGATGGTGAATGTCGTGCCGCGGTTCACCTGGCTGTCCACCAGGATGAATCCACCGCTGCGTTTCACGATGCCGTAAACGGTCGAGAGGCCTAAGCCGGTACCTTGGCCCGGCGGCTTGGTCGTGAAGAAGGGTTCGAACAGCCGTGAACGCGTCTGTTCATCCATTCCCGTGCCGGTATCTCTTACGGTAAGGGCCACGTAATGGCCGGGCGGGATAAGACCTTCGCCGGAACTCTCGTCCAGCACGGCATCCCGGGTTTCGACCGTCAGCCTGCCCCCCGCGGGCATGGCGTCGCGAGCATTGAAGACCAGGTTCAGCACCACCTGTTCAAACTGTGTCCGGTCGCCGATAACATACAGAGCGTCCTTGGCCGTATTGAACTCGAAGTCGATATCCTCTCGAATCGTACGCCGGAGCATTGGGCTCAGTTCCGTGACCAAGCCGTTGACGTCCAGTTGCTCCAGGTGCACCAACTGGCGGCGCGCCAGCGTGAGCAATTGCCGCGTCAAGGCCGCGGCGCGCTCTCCGGCGCTCAGGATTTGCATGGCGCGCGCGGTCATCTCCGCGTCGTCTTTGAGCTGGGCCAACAGGAGCGAAGTGTAACCGTTGATGACCGTCAGGAGGTTGTTGAAATCATGCGCCACGCCACCGGCGAGTTGTCCGATCGCTTCGAGCTTCTGAGACCTGGAAACCTGATCCTGCAACAGGCGCCGTTGCGTGATGTCGCGCATCGTGGTGAGAATCCGCGCCTCGCCGCCAATCCGCGCCAGCTTCAAACTGACTTCGAGCAGCATGGGTTGGCCATTGGGCTGATAGGTCCGCCACTCGAACGACTGCGGATTGCCGCTGGCGACTTTTTGAAGCCAGCGCATCGCATCGGCGCGGGCATACGGCGGAGCGCCGAGTCCCCAAGCCTCTACGCCGAGTTGCCGGAACTCATCCCTGCTGTGCCCCAGCAATTCGCAGGCACGCAGGTTGGCATCCAGGGTGTCGCCACCGCCGAGACCGTACACCAGCACGGCGTCGTGCACCGAGTCGAAAATCGCCCGAAAGCGCTGCTCGCTCTCCAGCAGCCGGCGCTCATGCTGCCGCCGTTCGGCGATGTCGCGAAACGTCAGAACCACGCCCCAGTTGTTACCATGCTCATCGCGAATCAGCGCGGCGCTGTCGTCAATCGGTGTGGTTCCGCCATGTCTGGCCACCAGCAGGACGTTGCGTGGAAGCCGGGCATCCCTGCCATTGCGTAATGAGGCCGAGATCGGATTCTCCAGCGGTTTTCCTGAAGGCTCGTCAATAATTCGGAATACTTCTGTCGCATTCCGGCCCAGCGCCTCACTGGCGCGCCAGCCTGTGAGCTGTTCGGCGACCGGATTGATAAACGCTATCTTCTCATTCGTGTCCGCCGCAATCACGGCGTCTCCAATGCCGCGCAGGATGGCGGAGAACCACCTTTCGCGATGACGCAGTTCCCGCTGGATGCGGTGTTTGAACAGGGCGATTTCGATCGTGGCGGAGATCTCGCGCTCCTGGAACGGCTTCACAATGTAGCCGAACGGCTCGGCGTTCTTGGCGCGCGCCACGGTTTGCTCATCGGCGTAGGCAGTGAGAAAGACGACGGGAACATCCGTTACCCCGCGAATCTCCTCGGCTGCTTCGACGCCGTCTTTCGCACCCTTCAACCGGACATCCATCAGGATGAGGTCCGGCTTGAGCCTCTTGGACTCAGTCACGGCTTCCTCGCCGGTTGGGACGGTGACGGGCACATCGTAGCCAAGGCTTTTCAGCCTGTGCTGGAGGTCGAGCGCGACCACGCCTTCGTCCTCGACAACCAGGATCCGTCCTTTGCCCATCAACTCTACCTCCGACTTGGCGCTGTTTCGAGGCGGAAACGCACCTGAAAGGCCGTTCCGCCCTCGCTGTGCCGGTCCAGCGTGGCTCCCAGTTGCGCTGCCAAAGCGCCAACCAGTTTCAATCCCAACGTTTCCGAGTTCTCGATTTCACCGTCTTCCGGCAATCCTATGCCGTCATCGGAGACCCGCAGCGAGCACCAATCTCCGTCGCTGTGCATGTCCACGTGAATCACACCGCCTCTTCCATCGGGGTAGGCATGCTTCAACGCGTTCGACAACAGTTCGTTGATGATCAAGCCGCAAGGGATGGCCTGATCGGCCACGGGAGAAACGGAGATGCCCGTCTGGATGCGAACCCCCTTGCGGTCGGCGCCATAGCTGTGCAGAAGCGCCTGCGCGAGTGAGTCGATATAGCGCGAGAAGTCGATCGCCGACAAGTCATCGGCCTGAAACAGCCGTTCGTGGATCAGCGCCATGGCGTTTACGCGGTCGCGGCTGTCGCGGAGTACTTGTCCGCTCACCGGGTCCTTACACATGCTCGCGCGCAAGCTGAGCAGGCTCGAAATGACCTGCAAATTGTTTTTCACGCGGTGGTGAACCTCCCGCAAGAGCACGTCCTTCTCAGCCAGCGATCGCCGGATCTGTTCCTCGATGCGCTTTCTTTCGGTAATGTCGCTGATGAAGCTCAGAACGATTGTGCTGTCTTCCACCTTGATATAGCTGAGGCTGATTTCGGCCGGAAACTCGCTGCCGTCTTTGCGGCGTGCGCCGAGGTCCATGCCGAGACCCATCGGTCTGCTGCGCGGGTGTTCCAAGTACTGCCTAAGGTGGGAAACGTGGGCATTGCGGAAGCGTTCCGGAAGCAGCGTTTCAACCGGCTCTCCAAGTAGTTCCTCGCGTGTGTACCCGAACATTTGCTCGGTCTTGGCGTTCACCACGCGAATCACGCCGCTTTGATCTACGCCCACCACTCCGTGCGCCACCGATTCGAGAAGCGCGCCGGTGGTAGCCTCGCTCTTTCGCAGCGCGCCGGCCGTCTGCAACATGTCGGTCATGTCCCTGAGCCGGACGGTCAGGATCGTTTCCTTGCCCACGGCGAACTTCGAGATCGAAGCCTGCGCGGGAAACTCGGTTCCGTCCTTCCGGATGCCATGAATCTCGCCGCGTTCATTCATCGGGCGGAGAGCATCACCGGCGCTCTTGAACCCGGCGACATGTTGGCGATGGGCCTGGCGATACCGTTCCGGAATCAGCATGTCGACCGGTTGGCCCAGCGCCTCACCGGCCCGGTAACCGAAGATTCGCTCGGCGCCGGCGCTAAATAGAGTAATTCTCTGATCCTCGTCGATGGAGATGATCGCGTCTTCGGAAAGACGCACGATGCCGGCAAAACGCGCCTCGGAGAACCGTAGCGCGTCACCCGGACCGGCCAAGCCCTCCGGCGGCTCGCGATATTCTGACGGCTCTTGCACCTCTCAGCGCCTCTTTTGTTTGATTATGACGCAGGATCGGAAACTTGCCCGCGCATGTGATGCCGCCGGCATTGTTTTCCAGGGCCATCCAGACAATGGAAGCAGCGATCAGGGTTTCAATCAAGGGCGGAAACCAGAGCGCCTCGGGTCCCAAGCCATAGGCCGCCGAAATCAGTGTGATGGAGTGAGCCGCGGTGAACGAGGTCACGATGCCGGCAAGGGCCGTAATGCGGCGGAACGGAATCACGAGACACATGATGAACAACACAGCGGTCGGCGCCATCGAGAATATGCTCAAAACCGAGCTTCACAAACCGTGCGGCGGCCTGGCGCCATCGCGGGTCCAGCGGTATCACTCCGGGATCGCTGGTGAGTTCGTAGGCGCGAACCTGGCCATCCGGCGGGCCATAGCGGACTACGGTGAGCACGCTGGCTCCGAGACCTTGAAATCCGGGGCGGATCGAATAGCTGCCGCCGGGCTTGACCCAAACCTGGACGGCGACACTGGCAGGGATGTCGTGAGCGCCGGCGCTCAGCGCGGCGAGCGAGACCGCGAGAAAGGAAAATGCCCCGGGTCACCGCATGCGGTCCTACTTGCCTCGTTCGGTCAGCTTGCGAATAAGGGCGGTCTCCTCGGGACGGTAAGGCGTCCCATCGTTGCGGAACACCTCGTGAAACCAAACCGCGGGCTCACGCCCAACATAGGGTTTTTGCCAGGAATCCCACGGCAGGTGGGTCTGAGCCTTGCCTTCCACCAAGCCCCAATTGATGGCCCCCACCCGGTGCTTCTTGGCAACCGGAAGCGAGCTTTCGAACGTGCTGCCGTTGCCCCTGGCCATGTACTCGGTACAGATCAGCGGCCGGTGGAATCGCTGCAGCCAGACGATTCGTTTCTCAAACTCTGCGGCCGGGTCATAGTTGTGAAATGAGATGACGTCGGATAATCGCAACTGCGCTTTGTCCATCGGGCTCAGCTTGGAATCGTCTGACCAGTCGCCCTGCCACACCCCGCTGGTGAGTGGTTGCGCCGGACCCGCCGCCCGCGCCCAGGCGAACGCTTTGGGCAGGAGCGCCAGCACCAGGTCGATCTTATTGGCAGGTTCGCTCTTGCCGTAGCTGCTGTGGTTCATGTTATCTGGCTCATTCCAGATGTCCCAGGCGAGCACTCTCGAGTCTTTGCCGAATGCGCCCACCACGCCTTTCACGTAACTCTCCAGCCGCGCGTACTGGGCGGGATCCTGGAGCGCCGCCGCACCGGGACTTTGCACCCAGCCCGAGTTGTGGACCCCGGGTTTCGGAGCGCGCTGCGGCCCGAGTTTCGGAAACGGATCCCAGCAGGAGTCGAAGAGCACAAACATCGGCCGGATCTTATGTTTTTTCGCGATGTTCAGGAACGTGTCGATCCGCCGCTGGAAGCCCTTGGGGTCATCCTGCCAGAGCAAGTCATGCAGGAACACCCTCATCGTGTTCATGCCGATGCTCGCGGCCCAACCCAGCTCCAGATCGATCCGCTTCGGATCGAAGGTGGCCGCCTGCCACATTTCCAGTTCATTGATGGCGGTGGCGGGGAGATAGTTCGCCCCAACGAGCCAGGGTTGGCGGGCGTACCAACTCCGCGCCTGGTCTTCCGGCCAAGGCTGCGCATAGGTGAGTGCGGCGCATAGCGCGCCCGCCAGGAAAATCTGCATTCGTTGCCGCATCGGTTGCCCTCCCGCTAAACCGTGTATCATAACGAAACCCGGGTTGGGCAGAGGAGGCCAGTGAAACGCAAGGTTCCTGTCTTGGTTGCCGCCGGTATCGCGGCCGCGGTATTTTCAATGGGATGGGGAATCCGGTTGCGCCACGTGGAAGCCGCACTGGTTGAGGCGCCTCGATTCGAAGTCGATCCCTTCTGGCCCAAGCCCCTCCCCAACCACTGGGTCATTGGCGCGGTCATTGGCGTGGCGGTCGACGGCAATGACAACGTTTGGATACTGACCAGTTTCGGCGGCGGAGGATGGCAGCCTGGCCAGTTCTATGCCGTGCACAGCATCGCCACCGGCTCCAAAGGCAACATCTACACCACCGAAACGTACCGTGACCAAAGGGTGCAGAAGTTCGTGTACCGGGGACTGGCCGCCGTCACGAAGCGGGACCAAGGTGTTGTATGGCCTAGGCCGGGAAGGAACTATGACCGCCCCCGTACGTATCCCCTGGTTTCCAAGTCATAGATATTAAACCTTTTTCACTTCCGGACAATCTGGCTACTACCAGGGTTATTTGGTGATATATTGAGGGCAACTGAGGTCAGCGGTTCTCTCACCCTGCCACGGGTGAGTCTCCTCCGACTGCTGACCAATTCATCCGGTAGCGCGGACCCGCTAAGGGTACAATCCTCCGAGCCCAACGGGTCCGCTCCGGAACTCAGGCCGGGTTCTCCGGCGTGTCCCTTCCTCTCCTTGCTTATTCCGCAATTGCATCGCCGGTCCGATTCGTCTAATCTTTTTCTTCAGGCGAAAGAGGAGGGTTTTTGCGATGACGCGGAGATGGTTCGGGTGGCTATTATGTGCGGGGACGGTCTTGGGTCAGGACGCCAATGTCTCAGGCGACTGGATCTGGACGATTCAAGGACCGCAGGGCGAAGACATTGACATCAACGTCAACTTGAAGCAGGAAGGCTCCAACGTCACCGGAGTATTCGATATGGGAGACCGAAAGCTCCCCGTCGAGAAAGGCTCCATCGAAGGCAACGTCCTCAAGTTGACCGTCAAGAGGAACCGTCCTCAAGGCGGGACGATGACTTACGAGATGGAGGGCAAAGTCGAAGGCGACAAGATCAACGGCACGACGAAGGCGGACTTGGACGGGCAATTGGTGACGCAGGAGTTGAAGGCGCGAAGGAAGAGCTAAGGCGTGCGTGATCCGGTTGATATACTCGCTGTCCAGGAACCAGGGTCGTGAAGCGCGCCCGTCGAATTCATACACTAGGAGTTCTCGTCGCCGATGGAATCGCCAGCCACAGCGAGACCGTACCGATTTGCCGTCAGCGCCACGTTCAACGCTGAACCACTGACGCCCTTTCTGCGTTTCTGGGGGGAGGAGTTGAACACCGCGCTGGAGATCGAGTTTGCGCCGTTCAACCAGCCGCTGCAGACTCTGCTTGATCCATCGAGCGTGTTTGCGCGAAATCAAGATGGGCTGAATGTACTCCTGGTGCGCTTTGAGGATCTGGGCGCCCTGCACGGGGCGGAGCGCTTAAAGGAAAACACCACGCAATTGGCGGCCGTGGTGCGTTCTTCGGCGGCTCAACTTGCGGCGCCCTTGCTGGTCGTCCTCTGTCCGCCCTCCCACCCTTCTCCGGATGACGAGCATCTCCTGCTGGCAGCGAGTCTCGGCGAAACGCCGGGCGTCGGTTTCCTGGGCTGGCGCGACATTGTCCGGTTATATCCGGTCGAGAACTTCCGCGACCCGCTTGGCGAAAAACTCGGCGGCATACCTTACACAGACCGTTTCTTTGCCGCATTAGGAACCGCGTTGTTCCGTCACGCCCACGCGTTGACCGCCCCGCCGTTCAAGCTCATCGCCCTCGATTGCGACAACACGCTCTGGCAGGGCATCTGCGGCGAGGACGGACCCAATGGCGTGGTTCTCGACCGCGGCCGCGAGTACTTGCAGCGTTTCATGCTCGACCAGCGAGAGGATGGCATGCTGCTTGCCATCGTCAGCAAGAACAACGAGGCCGAGGTCCTGGAAACGTTTCAACGGAATCCGCAGTTTCCCATGGGCCTGCGCCATTTCGTGACCACGCGCATCAACTGGGAAGACAAGGCGGGCAACCTGGCAAGCATCGCTCAGGAATTGAACCTGGGCGCCGCCAGCTTCATTTTTCTGGACGACAACGCGCGGGAGTGCGCCGAAGTCGAGGAAACGCTGCCCGAGGTCTTGACCTTGAACCTGCCGGCCGGCCCGGACGCGATACCGGGGTTTCTCAACCACATCTGGGCTTTCGATCATCCGGTCGTGACCGAAGAGGACCGGCAGCGCAGCACCCTCTATCAACAGAGCCAGGAGTTCGGGAAAGCCTTGAAGAGCGCGGAGAGCCTGACGCATTTTCTTGAAACCCTCCAACTCAAAGTGGCCATTTCCCCGCTGGCGGAGGCGCGGCTGTCGCGAACCGCGCAATTGACGCAGCGCACCAATCAGTTCAACTGCTCGACGGTGCGGCGAACGGAAGCGGAACTTCGCGTGCTTGCGGCGCAGCCGGGTACGTCGATTTGGACGGTGGATGCGGCGGACCGGTTCGGCGACTACGGGCAGGTTGGAGTGTTGATTCTGGTTGCCGGCCGGGATGAACTTGCCGTGGAGACGCTGCTGCTCAGTTGCCGCGCCCTGGGCAGGGGCGTTGAACACCAGATGGTGCGCCATGCCGCGGCGGTAGCCGAGAGCGCCGGTCTGGCCACAATTCGCATCGGCTTCGAGCCAACCTCGAAGAATGCGCCGGCCCGGCTGTTTCTGGAATCGCTTCGAGGCTCCGCGGCGCCGGCAAGCGGCTACCGGTTCTCTCCGGCGGAATTGAAACAAGCCCGCATCACGGCCAGCGCCGCGCCCGCGTCCAAGTCACCCAAGCCCGCCAGGCAGGAGCGCCGCCGCTCCATCGATTACGCCCGCATTGCGCTCGAACTGTCGACCGCCGGCGCCGTCCTGGACCGTGTCCGGGAAAGGTCCGGCGGCGACACGCACGCCGGCGGCAACACCGAGCAGCAACTGGCCGCGGTCTGGCGTGAACTTCTGGATAAGCCGGCGATTCACGCCGCGGACAACTTTTTCGACCTGGGCGGACACTCGCTTCAGGCGGTTCTCCTGCTGTTGCGGATCAAGGAGCAGTTTGGTGTCGAACTGGGGATCGACGACGTGTACTCCGGTACGGCGACGCTGTCCTCGATCGCCGCTCTCATCGAGGCCCGGCAGATGGAGGCGTCCGATCCGGAGAAGTACGCCAGCTTGCTTGCCGAGATCGAGCAGTTAAGCGATGAAGAGGTCCAGGCATTGCTCGCCGAACAGGAACGCAGTTCTCCCCCTGGAGACTAGACATGCGGATTCTGCTAGCGGCCAACGCGTCGTATGATCCGCCCAAGGGCGGTTCGACCCGGAGTAATCTGATCTGGCTGCGGCACCTGGCCTCGCAGGGTCACATCTGCCGGGTGGTGTGCGGTTCGAGCTTGAGTGGCCGGACCGTCCCGGGCGGCATCGAGGTTTTGAGTGTCGCCGATCTCCCCCGCCATACCGATGTCCTGGCCCACGAGATCGAGACCTTCGGGCCCGATTGGGTGCTGGTCTCGAGCGAGGATCTCAGCCACACGCTGCTCCGCCAGGCCGCGCACTCGGCTCCCAGCCGGTTGGTTTACCTGGCGCACACTCCGCAGTGGTTTCCGTTCGGTCCGGCAAGTTGGTATCGCGACGAGCAGGCAACCTCGATGATCCGGCGGGCCGCGGGCGTGGTGGCAATCGGAACTCACACGGCTTCCTATATCGAGGAGCATGCGGGATGCCGGGCCACGGTCATCCACCCTCCCATGTACGGGCAGCCGCCGTATCCGGATTTCTCGTGCTTCGACCGCGGCGCCCTGCTCATGGTCAATCCTTGCGCCGTGAAGGGCATCAGCATTTTCCGTTCCCTGGCGCAGGCGTTTCCACGCCTGCCCTTTGCCGCGCTGGATGGATGGGGAACGACCGCCGCTGATCGCAGCAGTTTGGCCGCGATCCACAACGTGGCGCTGTGGAAGACTGTAGCGGGAATTGATGAGGCGCTCAGTAAGGCTCGCATGCTGCTGATGCCGTCACTCTGGTACGAGGGCTTCGGACTGATCGCCATGGAGGCCATGTTGCGCGGCCTGCCCGTTGTGGCGAGCGATTCCGGCGGGCTCATCGAAGCCAAGGCCGGAACCGGATATGTCATCCCGGTGCGCCCGATTCGCGGATACCGGCCGGAATTCGACGAGACACACATGCCCGTGCCGGTCCTGGCGGAGCAGGATATTCAACCGTGGGCGGACGCGGTGCGGCGGCTGACTGAGGACCGGGAGGCGTACAACGAGGAATCCCACCGCAGCCGTGCGGCGGCGTTGGGATTTGTATCGAGACTGCGCGTCGAACAGTTCGAGGAATTTCTGCTCGGCCTTTCGCCCTCCGCGGAGGCGCCCGCGCCATCCTCGAGGTGGGAACGCCTGACGCCGGCGCAGCGGGCGCTGCTGCTGGCCCGGGCCAAGAGCAAGGCGGGCCGCGTGTGAGCCGTGTCCTGCTGGCGCACAACTCCACCTACTACCCCTCGTCGGGCGGGGGTGACAAGTCCAACCGCCTGCTGATGGAAGCGCTCGCGGCGCGGGGTCATGATGTCCGCGTGGTGGCGCGCGTCGAGAGGTTCGGCGAGTCCGGCCATGCGCAATTCTTGCGGGACCTGGCGGCACGCTCGGTCCGGCATGAAGTCATCGAACCGGGGGCGGTGCGGTTCAGCCGGAACGGCGTCGATGTTCGCACGCTGACGCTGGACACGCACTGGCGGGCGTTCTTCTCCGCCCAACTCGATGCTTTTCAGCCGGAAGTCATCATCACCTCGACCGACGATCCCGCGCAGTTGCTGTTTGATCTCGCGGTCAAGAGCCAGGCGCGTGTTATGTACCTGGTGCGCGCCACGATCGCCGTCCCCTTCGGTCCTGAGAGTTCTTCGGTCAGCGCGGAGCGGACAGCCAAACTCCGGCAGGCGGACGCGGCCGTCGGCGTGAGCCAGTACGTGGCGAACTACTGCCGCACGCACGGAGGTCTGGACGCGGTCCACGTTCCAATTTCCCTCCTGGAGCCGGGAACGCCCAACCGTGTGGGACGCTTCGAAAACCCCTACGTCACCATGGCCAATCCGTGCGCCGTTAAAGGGATCGACATCTTTCTGGGAGTTGCGGACCGTTTGCCGGAAGTGCGGTTCGCCGCCGTACCCATGTGGGGCACGACGACGACCGACCGCGCACAACTCCTCAGGCGCCCCAACGTCAGGCTCCTGGAACTCTTCGACAACATCGATGACCTTCTGGCGCTGACGCGGGTGATGCTGGTGCCCTCCGTCTGGCACGAAGCGCGCTCGCGCATGATCGTCGAATCGATGTCGCGCGGCGTCCCGGTCGTCGCCAGCGACGTCGGAGGGATCCACGAAGCCATGATGGGTGTGGACTACCTGTTGCCCGTCAACGCCATCGAGCACTATCAGCCGTCGGTGGATGAACATATGGTGCCGGTGGCCCAGGTGCCGCCTCAAAACGTGGAACCGTGGGTCGAGACGGTACGCACACTCTGCGCCAGCGAGCCACTCTGGAACGCACTCTCGGACCGGTCGCTGCTCGCCGCGCTTGACTACATGCGGCACTTGACCGCGGAACCATTTGAAGCGCTGATGTTCGACCTGCTCAAGCGCCCCAAGAAGCCGGCCATTTCGGCCGCCGCTGGAGACCGGAAGAAGTTGCTGGCATTGATGCTGAAGCAGCGGCAGGCGGCGTCGAACCCATGGCTGCCTGTGACCGGCGCTCCACCCCGGCTGGTCTGCTTTCCGTTTGCCGGCGCGGGGACCGGTCCGTTCCGGCAATGGACGCTTCCGGTATCCACCGTTCCTCTGCTGTTGCCGGGGCGCGAGACGCGGCAGGGTGAACCTCCCATCGAGGACATGGCCTCGCTTGTCTCCTCCATTACCGCCGCGATCGAACCGCTGGTGCGGGAGCCCTTCGCATTCTTTGGCCACAGCATGGGCGCCGTCGTGGCTTATGAAACGGCGCGGGAACTGCGGCGGCGCGGCCTTCCGATGCCTGTGGCGCTCTTCGCCGCTGGGGCGCGCGCACCGCACTTCCGCCGCAATTGGACTCCTCCGCCGGAGCCCAGCGAGCAGGAGTTTCTGGACGAATTGCGGCGCCTCGAAGGGCTTTCCTTGAAGGTCCTGGACAATCCCGAACTGTTGCGGCTTGCCCTGCCCGCGCTCCGCGCCGATGCGCGCCTCTATCGCAACTATGTCTACGCCGAAGACGCGCCTCTGCCAGTGAGGATATTCGCCTACGGAGGCGTGTCCGACCCGAATGTTGCGCCCGGCCATGTCGAGGCATGGAGAGAACATACAACCGGAGGGTTTGAGGCGCGGATCTTTGCGGGTGGGCATTTCTTTATCGATACGGCGCGCGACGAGTTTTTGCGGGAACTCAGCCTGCGGCTCAGGCAGGCTGGACTGTCGAAGTAGGCTCTTCCTCGGTTTCGGGCAAAGTCCGGCGGGGTTCGGGAAGGCGGCCGGTCCAGTTGGCCCAGAGCCAGAATACGGCCGTCGAGGCGCTCAGGCAGCCCGCCACGAACCCAATCTGCCGCAGGCCGAACGACTTGGAAGCCGCCCCGGCGCCCATGAGCGACGCCATCATGGCGGTGTTGGTCAGCATCTCGAAATTGGCGAATACGCGTCCCCGGAAGGCGTCGGGCACATGTGTCAGCAGAATCGTCCGGTTAATTACATTGATCATGCCCACGCAGGCGCGCGACAGAGCGATGGCTACCATCGCCCAGCCGATAACCGGCGCCTGGCTGAACGCCACGTAACTCAGGCCGTGAATGAGAAAGGCCCACCCGATGAAACGCTTGTACTGCTTGTAGCGCAATCGCGGACCGGCTTGATGACCCAGCAGGCCGCCCAGCACCAGTCCGACCCCGGCGAATCCCCAGATAAAGCCCACGCCGGCCGCACCCGCGTTGAAGACGCGCTCACCGTACATGGTGAAAAGCACCTGCGCCGCCCCGCCGCCGCTTGCCCATCCCACTCCCGTGAGGCCAATCGCCAGGACCAGAGGCGTTGCGGTGATGTAGCGGACGCTGGCGGCAAAATCCGCCCAGCCGCCATGTTGCTGTGTCTTGCCGAGGGCGCGAAAGTGTCCTTCCGGCGAACGGACCCCCTGGATGAACATGGCGCTCACCAGGAAAGAGATCGCGTTGGCGAGGAACGCCCACCCATAGCCGAACTTCATGGTGCTCACGCCGCCGAGCATGGTCCCGATCGTCAGGGTGAGCCATGCCGTGGTTTGAGTCAGCGCGTTGGCGGTGTGAAGTTCGCCGGGGGTCGTGATGCGTGGCAGGATGGCCATTCTGCCGGCGGTGAAAAACGGGGAAGCGAACATCAACAGCGCGCTGAGTATGTACAGCAGGGGCGGGCTATTGTACCTTTCAGCCAGGACGAAGCCCGCCGCGACGAGGGCGCGCACCAGGTCGCTGGCCACCATCACCCGCTTGCGGTCGAACCGGTCCAGGATCACCCCGGCGATGGGTCCGGCGACCATGGCCGGCAGCACGCGGGACAGCATCACGCCGCCGACAGCCAGTCCGGAGTCGGTGATGTGGAGAGTGAGGGTGACTACCGCGATGGTGTTGAAGTGATCGCCAACTTCGCTGACGATTTGCGCCAGCCACAGCCGGCGGTAGTGAGAGTTCGCGCCAAGTAGCTCCCGAAAGCCGGCCATATGTTGAGACTATCAGGAGGAGTTAAGGCTTCCGCTCGAGCAACCAGGCGCAGTCTTCCAACCGGCTCTCGCCACCGTCGTTGACGGCAAACTTGGGGGCGGCCCAGTAGCCGTTGCGGCGGGTCCTTCCGCTCCATAACCCGACGCCGGCATAGGCGCCATCCTTGCGCAGCACGTAGAAGTTGATGTCGAACTGCGCGAGCTTCTTCGCATCGTTGTTGAAGTTGCGGGCGATACGCTTGAGGGCGTCCAGGCCCGCTTCTTTCGGACTCATGCCATGGCGCATGTTTTCAACGATGGTGTGCGCGCCCGCGATGCGAATGTTCTCCTCGCCGCGTCCGGTGGAACCCGCCGAGCCGATGTCCTGGTCGACATACAGCCCGGCGCCGATGATGGGGGAATCGCCCACGCGCCCTGGAATCTTCCACGACAGCCCGCTGGTGGTGGTGACGCCCGACATCTCACCCTTGGCGTTCAGCGAGAGGCAGTTGATCGTGCCGGTGATGGGGCGGGTGGCGCGGTCAATCGCATACGCCAGCGCCGCTTCGTCCGCTTCCGGGAAGATCTGCTTCCAATACGCGGTGGATTTCTTGTCCGGGGCGTCCAGGCCGTCGATCCAATTGTTGTGTCCTCCCGCGTCGCGCAGGGATTGCTTCCAGACCATCCACGCCAGCCGCGAACGTTCGGTGAGCAGGTTCTCTTCCTTGTGGCCCCACGCCTTGGCGAAATCGAGCGCGCCCTGGCCCACCAGCATCACGTGGTCGGTCTGCTCCATCACCAGTTTCGCGATCTTGGACGGCGTCTTGATGCCGCGAATCGCGGCCACGGCGCCGGCGCGCCGCGTGGGACCGTGCATCACGCTGGCATCGAGCTCGACAATGCCCAGTTCGTTTGGCAGGCCGCCGTATCCGACCGAGTCGTCTTCAGGGTCCTCCTCGACGATGTTGACGCCCGAGACAACCGCGTCCAGGGTGTCGCCACCCGAGCTGATGATTTCCATGGCCCGCCGGCAAGCTTTCAAGCCGTTGGCGCTCGAGATGACGATGTTTTTCGGCCCCGGCTGCTGGGCGGCGCCCAAAGCTCCGGCCGAGGCGGCCGTCCAGATCCAATCGCGTCTACGCATGAAGCAAACAACCCCTTTCCGCCGGTCCGCTAAACTGAAACCTGATGCTCCGCGCCAGCCTGACACTGGTCATGTCGTGTTCCCTATTCTTGTGCGCGGCACAGGAGAAACGCAAGTCGAAGGTCGAAGTCGCCGTAGTGGAGATGAAAGTTCAGCGTCTTGAGTCTCGCGTCGCCATCGAGGGCAAAGTGCGCAACGACGGCGAGCAAACCATCAAAGGGCTGCTGTTGGTGATTTACTTCGACGGTCCCGACGGAGAGCCGATCACCACTCTGAAAGGTCCGATCGAATCGCCCGTTCTGGAGCCGGATGAGGAGTCGGATTTCCGGCTGGAAGCGGCGGCGCCCGCGCGGGCGGTGGTGATCCGGCTCGACGGGCAGGACAAGTCGGGGCGGGACATCAAGATCACCAATATTGGCCCTTACGCCATCGAGTAAAAAGAAATGAAAGAAGTCATACACCCCAGCCGCGCGCTGGAAGGCACGGTCATCCTGCCCGGAGATAAGTCGATCTCACACCGCTATGCGATGCTGGCATCGCTCGCCGAAGGCGTCACCCGGATTTCCAACTACTCCTCTGGCGCGGACTGCCATTCGACTTTGGGTTGCTTGCGGACTCTTGGTGTGCCGGTAACGGTTCAGGGACGCGAGGTGACGATCGAGGGTAAGGGTCTTCGCTCCTACACTCCCGCCGCTGCGGGTCTCGACGCCGGCAATTCCGGCTCGACCATCCGCATGTTGGCGGGCATCCTGGCGGCACAGGATTTCACCACGCGCATCGCGGGTGACGAATCGCTATCCAAGAGGCCGATGGAACGCATCATGCGCCCCTTGACCGAAATGGGCGCCACGTTCAGCGCGCGAGACGGAAAGTACCCGCCGGTTGAAATCCACGGAGCGGGAACCGGTCTCCGGGCCATCGATTACACCATGCCGGTTGCGAGTGCGCAGGTAAAGAGCTGCGTACTGCTGGCTGGTCTTCACGTGGATGCCGATACGACGGTTCGTGAGCCAGCCAAGACGCGGGACCACACCGAGGTCGCGCTACGGGAATTGGGAGTGGACGTCCGCGCGGGACGCGGAACGGTGACCATCCGGGGCGGCCGGAATTTCGCCGCCAAAGATCTGGCCGTTCCCGGCGATCTCTCATCGGCGGCGTTCTTCCTCGCCGCCGGCGCCATGGCGCCCGAGTCGAACCTGCTGATCGCGGGCGTCGGACTGAATCCCACACGAGCCACGTTGATCGATTTTCTTGTAGGCGCCGGCGCCAGCGTCAAGGTCGTGGACATGGGGATGAAGCACGGCGAACCCGTGGGTACGCTGCTGGTCCGGGGCTCGAAGATCAAGGGCGGCGTCATTGAGGGCCAGCAGGCTGCCGCGCTGATCGATGAGATTCCCGTTCTGGCGGTTCTGGGCGCGGTCTCAGAAAATGGATTGCTGGTCCGGGATGCCGCCGAACTGCGTATCAAGGAAACCGATCGCATCGAGACGCTGGCGGAGAATCTGCGGCGGATGGGCGCCGTGATCGAGGTGGCGCCGGACGGGTTCCGAATCCCCGGTAAACAGACCTTTCACGCCGCCGAAACGGATTCCTTCGGCGACCACAGAATCGCGATGGCTTTTGCGGTCGCGGCCCTCAGCGCGGATGGCCCCTGCACGATTCAAAATTCCGAGGCCGCCTCTGTTTCATTCCCCGAGTTCTGGGATACACTACGGCAGATCTCCCGCTAGGCGAGTCATGGAAAACCCTCAGAGTCCGGACCTGACGCTGGCCGGTCTCGTTCACGATCTGAACAACGTTTTTGAGACCATTTCCGAAGCCGCGGAGTTGCTCGCCGAAGATGACCGGTGGGCGAAACTCGCGGCCACCATCCGGAGGAGCGTGGACCGTGGACGCGGAATCGCCGGCAGCCTGGCGGAGCAGAGCCGGGCATCGCAGGAACTTGAACCGGTGGTCGAACGGATTGAGTTATTTGTGCAGGACTCGCTCACTTTGATCAAACACGCTCCGGTAAAGATCAGGCGGCGGATCGAGTCAGGGACCCTCATTCCGGGCCAGGCTTCAGACTGGGAGCGCGTCTTTATGAACCTGCTGCTGAATGCGGCTCAAGCCATGCCTGACGGCGGAGCCGTGGAAGTCGAAGCATGGCGCGAGAGCAAGATGCTGCATATCGCCGTGATGGACAACGGTCCCGGGATCCCCACGACGATACTCAAGGACATTTTCAAAGCGCGTTTTTCGACACGATCCAAGCACTCCGGGATGGGGCTGCACATCGTCGCCACCATGGTCCAGAAGTATGGAGGAAAAGTGACAGCCGCGAACCGCGAAGACACTCCGGGCGCGCGGTTTCTGATTAATCTGCCTGATTCTGAGTAGTTTCAGCTATGCGGTAGCGGCCATTGCCATGACGCGCCCTTGAGGGCGCCGCGTGCGCCGGCAATGATCTTTCCAATGAAGCCACGCGAGACTAAGGATCCGGACCACTTCATTCCGGTCGAAGGGTTCCGGCAGTACATCGTAGCCACCCAGGTTCAACACTTCAGCCCACATCCGGTCATCGGCGTGCAACGAACTCACCACCACCGGGGGTGGCGGTTCCAGGCCGGAGGCGGCGCGGTGCACATCCCGCCAAGACCCGTCCGGAAGACTGTGCTCGCACACAATCACGCCGGCCGGTTCGTTTCGTAGTTCATCAACTGCCTGACGGCAACTCCTGGCCTCGCGAAGTACCCAGTTCGAATGATTGAGAATTTCGTGGAGCGCAGCGAGATCATCCCTGTTGGGACTCACCGCCAGGACGTTTACCACGGAATCGCCACGCTTGGCGTCCGCGTCCAACTGTAGTCCTGGACTCAATTCGACACCTCCTGCGTGCGAGGGCACAGGCTAATTCAGCCTCTGCCAAGATAATGCGCTCACACCGCTACCGTGTCAAGTGGTACGGGAAAATGTTTCTCTCTTGTTAGTTTTCGAGGAGCGGTTCAACGATGCGGGACAGTATTTTGGCGATTCCGTGGGATTGGGAGGGCCTGTCTACGTACTCGATATCCGCAAGACTGTTGATCATTTCGTCAAGGCTTGAAGGCCGCTGGGTACTCCAGACGAACATCTTTATGCCGGGTTGAGTGGAATGTGCCTGGCGAAGCAGGTCGAGTCCGTCCGCACCGGGTAGGGCCGGGTCGAGGACGAGAACCGCGATCCGGTCCGCATGCGTCCGAAGAGCGTCTACAGTTTCCTCACCAGTTTTGGCTAGTACGACTCTGTAGCCCGCATGCTCCAGGAGCCTTTGCGCGGATTCTCGAATCGCCTCGTCGCTGTCGGCAATGAGAATCGAGCGGGGCGGGTTCTGGCGCGGCGCGAATTCGGGGTTTTGCGTAGGAGGGTTTCCGAGCAGTTGAGCCGCCCGCTCGGCTGACTTGTAGATGTGGTCCAGACTCCGATACACCGAACTGCTCGGCTCGGTCTCCATCAATGCCAGTTCCGCATTGCCGAGGATAGCTGTCAAAAGATTGTTCAGTTCGTGACAGATCCGGGGAGATAGCCGCTCGCGTTCACCGGCGAGCTGTCCAGTTGTCAAGATTCCCACTGGTTGCCTGCTGCTGTCCTCAGATTAACCGATTTTTACCGGGAGTATAGTGCCCATCCGGCCCAGTTCGTCTCGCCTGTCGCAAGAAAAACTTAACTCTTGAGCCGGGGAAACGGCGCCAGTTCCACACCGCTCTCCTGAATCGCCTGTCTCACGTCCTTGTGGAGCAAGGCGCGTAATTCGCTCTCCCGGCTATCTTTCAAACGGGTTCGCATGGACCTTAATTCAGTTGTACAGTAGCCCGGGTGGCACATGAATTCCGTGGTCCCCGCGGGAAGGTTCCGGAACAGGTGAACCAGGTCGGATGACCCCAGGCGTCCTGTGATTTGGAACCCGGCGAAATAGTCGGTCATGAGGCAATGGTGGCGAGTGAGCACGGTGTGAAAGTGCCCGCGAACCAAGTGGAAGCTCCGGCTCACCAGCCGCTTGCTGAACGGAATTTCGGCGGGCGCGCCGGTCAGGGGTAGATCGAAAGGTCTGCGCACCCAGCGAATCTGAAACTCCTCGCTCAGCCGCGCCACAGCCCGGAGCACCGGCGGGAGGAGATGGGTGTGTTTGTGTGTATCGAGATGCGTCGGCCTCAATCCTGCCCGCAGGATGCGATCGACCTGCGCGCGCAACTCCTCGTACGGCCGTATGGAGCGGTTGAAGAGCGCATAGGCCAGTTCCGCCACGGACAGGGGAAACGGCCGGCCATCCAGCAGGGAATTTCCACCAATCAGAACGCCGTGCACGCCGATGTCCAGCGCGGGGTGGCGGGAGGCGAGTTCCACCGCGTCATCGAATGCCCCTCCATTGGCCATGAGAGTTGTGGAAGTCAGGATTCCGCTCAGGTGCGCGTCCACGATTCCACGATTGACGTCCCTGGCGAAACCAAAATCGTCGGCATTCACCGCCAGGCGCCGGGTGGCGAGGTCCATCAGAGTTCAGAACAGCTTCAACTGAATGGTCAGGAACTTCTTCGGGTTGGCGCGGAAGTCCTTGAGCAGGGCGCGCACCTCGTCCGAGGTGCCGTTCAACGACTCGTACAAGCTGGGATTCACCAGCAATTGGCCGATTGTGCCTTGCCCGGAATTGACGGTATCGATCGTTTTGTTGACTTTGTCCAGCGTGAGCACGATGCGGTCGTGCAGCGTGGAATCTTTCAGCAGTTTGCCCGCGGTCCCCTTGCCACTGTTCAAATCGGCGACCAACACACGAATCTCGGAAGCGGATTTACGCAGTTCGTCGTACAGCGCAGGGTCCTTCAGCAGCTTGCCGGCGGTGCCGTTGCCTTGCTGCAAGTCGGCGACGACGGCATCCAGGCGGCCCAGAGTTCTACGGACGTCGTCGTAGACTTGCTCGTCGGTGAAGAGCTTTCCGATCGTGCCCCTACCGGCCACGACCGTGCTGGTCAGTCCTTGGACATCTTTGAGGGTCGCGTTCAAGCGGTTGTAGATTTCGTCCGAAGACAGCAGCCGCCCTATGCTCCCCTCACCCTTTTCGACGGCTGCGACGATGTTGTCGATCCGCCCCAGGATGATTTTCATGGCATCCAACAGGGGTAGGGCCGACTGCACAACCTCGAGAAAGTCCTTGTCGTCCCGCGCCTTAAGCTCTCCTCCAGGCTGGATGGTCTGAGCCGCCTGGCCGCGCTTAATGTTCAGGAACTTTGTGCCCAGAACGTTTTCGGCGCTCAGCCCGATGATGGAGTCCACGGGAATCTTGTTCAGGTACTGGTCTTCGATTTCCAACTCCATCTTGATGACCCGCTCCGGCGCGGTCTCTCCGGACAGGCCAATCGATTTCACTTTTCCAACCAGGATTCCGTTGAGGCGGACCGCCGCTCCTTCGGTCATCGCCGCGGAATCACCGAGGAAGGTGTAGACGACGCTCTTCCGCGCGAACGGATTCTCGCTGCCCGTGAGCAGGACGATCAAGACGGCCAGCACCACCAGCGAGACGATGGCCATGATGCCGACCCGGAGTTGGGCCCAGTGAACTTTTTGAGGCGACGGCATTTTCCGGTTCCTTATTAGCTTCCCATGAACTTAGCGTGGAACGAATTTCGATACATACGGATCCCGCGATTGCTGCAACTCGGCCGGGCTGCCGAGGAAGGCGACTTCTCCGTCTTGGAGTACGAGGTAGCGCGTGCGAGCGGCGCGGCTCGCCCCATCGGCGGCTTTCAGTCCTCCGGTGGATGGGTCGAACTCATATCGCGCCAGGACCTCGCCGTCCTGGAAGCGATGAGTCGCCATCACTGTTGTCGTGTTACGGACATCCCGGCCCTTAACGATCAGCGTGATGATGTTGGTGGCGGTAATCGGGTCCAGCCCCGCGGTCGGCGAGTCGTACAGCAGCAAGGCGGGTTCGCTGACGATCGCCCGGGCGATACCGACGCGGCGGCGCATACCTCCGGACAGCTCGCTCGGTACTTTTTCGAGCGTGTGGCCGAGTTCCACGAACTGAAGCGACCGCTCCACCCGGGCCTGGATCTCGTCTTCCGGGCAGCTCAAAAGGCGCTGATTTCTCAAGGGGTAGGCGACGTTCTCCTCAATTGTGAGGGAGTCGAAGAGGCCGCCTTCCTGAAAAAGAACGCCGATCTTGCTGCGCACGTCGAACCATTCGGCTTCGTCCAGCGCAGTCACATCCCGTCCAAACAGAATGATGCGCCCGCCATCGGCTCGCAGCAGCCCCAAAGAGAGTTTGAGCAAGACCGTCTTGCCGCTGCCGGCGGCGCCCAGAAGAATCAGCGTCTCACCCGGCGTAACCGAAAACGAGACATCCTTCAATGCGGGGACGCCTCCAAAGTGCAGCGATACGCGTTCAAACTCAAGAGCGATTTCAGGTTGGTCCATTCCGCCGCTCGCCACGCCCTACATCGAGACAAACACGCGCCCGATCACAAACGTCAGCATGACCACCCAGACGGAGGCGACGACCACCGCCTGTGTCGTCGAGCGTCCGACACCCTGTGTCCCGCCGGTGGTTTGGATTCCGTAGAAGCACCCCACCAGCGCGATAACGATGGCGAAAACAAATGGTTTGATCAAGCCTTGGGCGATGTCGTCGTATTCGAGGGCGCGCCAGGCGGTGTTCCAGTATTGCTCCGTGGTGGTGAGGAAAAGCAACTGGCAAGCCACCAGCCACCCGCCCACCAAGCCGAGGAAGTCAGCCAGGATCGTGAGCAGCGGCAAAACGAAGGCGGTCGCCATCAGGCGGGGCTTGACCAGCTTTTGAACCGGGTCGGTGCCGAGCGCCCGCATGGCGTCGATCTGCTCGGTTACCTTCATCGATCCCAACTCGCTCGCCATGCCGGAAGCGTTGCGCCCGGCAACCATCAGCGCCGTCAGGACCGGTCCCATTTCCCGGACCAGGGTGATGGCGACAATGCTGCCCACCTGGCTGGTCGCCCCGTAAGTCTGAAGGGCGCGCGACATCTGCAGCGCCATGACCGCGCCGCTGAAGAAACCGGTGAGGATCACCACCGGCAGACTCCCGACGCCGATGATGTCCATCTGGATGGAGAAGTCGTCCCAGTAGTGCGGACGGCGGGTCAAGCTCCGAAAAGCGCGCACGCCGAGGAGAATGAACTCTTGAAACGAGACGACTGGGGCTTTAAGAAGATCCAGCAACCGGACGCGTGTCTCCCAAGACATCCGATGCTACCATACAAGCTGCCCGAAAACCCTGTCGTATGAAAGGACTAACCGATATCCCCGGCATTCGCGTGGGGCACGCTTCCGACTTGGACGCGATCACCGGTTGCACCGTGATCCTGTGCGCGGGCGGGGCGGTGGCGGGATACGATCTTCGTGGTGGGGCCAGCGGCGCCCAGGAACTCGACGTGCTGAGCCCCTTGCACATTGCCGGCCGTGTGCACGCCATCGTCCTCAGCGGAGGCAGCGCCTTCGGGTTGGAGGCCGCATCCGGCGTCCGCAAGTTCCTGGAGCAGCAAGGTGTTGGTTTCGAGACCGGCGCCGCCCGCGTGCCCATCGTTCCCAGCGCAATCCTCTATGATTTGGGCATCGGCAAAGCCAATGTCAGGCCCACGCGCGAAATGGGCGAAGCCGCCGCGGCGGCCGCCACCGCCGGCGCGGTGGAGGAAGGCTCGGCCGGCGCGGGGACGGGCGCAACCGCCGGTAAGATTTTTGGAATGCCGCGCGCCATGAAGTCGGGCGTGGGCACGTTCACCGTGGAACTCGATGGCGGCGTCCTGGTCTCCGCCCTGGTCGCCGCCAACCCATTAGGAGACGTGATCGATCCGGCTACCGGCAAGATCATCGCGGGGGCGAGAAAGGCGCCCGGCTCACAGGAATTCGCCGGTACGGCGGCGGCGATGAAAGCAGGCGTCTCCGGCGGGCTGATATCGAACACCACGCTGGTGGTGGTCGCCACCAACGCGCTGCTCAGCAAAGTCGAAGCCACCAAACTCGCTCAGCTTTCGCAGTTGGGCGCCGCTCGCACCATTTCGCCTGTCTGGACGATGATGGATGGCGACATTGCGTTCGCGCTGTCGCTCGGCCGCGAGAAGGCGCGCGTCGACGCTCTCGGCGTCGCCGCGGCCGAAGCGGTCTCCCAGGCCATTCTGCGCGCTGTGAAAAAGGCGAAAACCCTGGGAGGTGTTCCCGGGCTCGCGGGCTGATAGGCTCACTCGTAGGGCCAGGCCGGTTTGGTGAACAAGCCACCGTCCACCCACAGTGTTTGGCCGGTGACAAAGCTGCTCGAGTCGCCGGCAAAAAAAACGACGGCGTGCGCTACGTCGAGCGGTATACCCACGCGGCCCAGCGGCGTCAACTTGGACCAGGTACCCGCGTAGTCGCCGCCGGCTTCGGTCGACTTGGTCCGCTCGATCTCGACCGCCCCCGGCGCCACGCAGTTGACCCGGATCTGGTACTTACCCAACTCGACGGCTGAGACCTTGGTGAGCTGCTCGATGCCGCCCTTGCTCGACGTATAGTCGACCAGGTTCGGGAACGCGATCTTGTTACAGCCCGATCCAATGTTGATGATGCTGCCGCCGCCGGTTTCCTTCATGAGCCGCGCCGCGCGTTGCGTGCAAAGAAAGCAGCCCTTGAGGTTGGTGTCGATCACGCGGTCCCAATCTCCTTCGGTCAATTCCAGCAGACTCGACCACGTCTGAACGCCCGCGTTATTAACCAGGATGTTCAGCCTGGAAAACTCGACGGTCAGCGAAGCAAACATGCGATCCACTTCGGCCGCCACGCCGACATTGGCGCGAACCGGGAAGGCGGATCCTCCATCCTGGCGAATCTGCTCCACGGTGTCGTCGGCGCCGGCCGGATCGGAGTTGTAGTTCACCGCAACCCGGCAACCCTGGCGTCCCAATTCCAATGCGATGCCCCGCCCCACGCCCTTGCTCGCACCCGTGACCAGGGCAGTCCGTCCTTCCAGCATTTTCGACATAGCGTCTATTCTACGGCGCGGCTTAATGCGTAAGCCTTGCATCTCATGGAAGGCCATTTCCGGGTAGCAAAATATCGGTTGCCGTCCTGTCCGATTTTGACGACACTTGAATTTCCGGGAGCAATTACGAAACTTGAGCTTGAAGATGGCCGAAACCCTGCCGACTACTTGGGAACCGACGGATCGATGGACGGTCACCGATGCACGTGAGTTGTACGACATTGAGCGGTGGGGCAAGGGCTATTTTTCAATCAGCGACCAAGGCCATGTTCTGATCCATCCCAGCAAAGACCCGGCTCGCTCCATCGATCTCAAGGCGCTTGTCGATACGCTGGTGTTGCGCGGCATCACTCCTCCGGTGCTGGTGCGTGTGCCGGAAATCCTCGGCCGCCAGCTTGCCGAGATGCACCAGGTCTTCCAAAACGCCATCCAGGAACACAACTACCAGGGCAAGTTTTGCTGTGTGTATCCGATCAAGGTCAACCAGCAGCGCCACGTGGTGGAGGAGATCTTCCGTTACGGGCGGCAGTTCGGCTATGGGTTGGAGGCGGGTTCGAAACCTGAGCTGCTGGCGGTGGCTGCGATCGCCGACAACGACACCCCCATCATTTGCAACGGCTTCAAAGACGACGAATATATCGCCATGGTGATGCTCGCCCGCAAGATCGGGCGCAACATTACGCCGGTGGTCGAAAAGTTCACCGAACTCGACTTGATCCTGAAGCACTCGAAAGAGGCCGGCGTCAGGCCAGCCATCGGACTTCGGGTGAAACTGGCGGCGCGCGGCGCGGGACGCTGGAAGTCCTCGGGTGGTTATCGCTCCAAGTTCGGGTTGACGGTGACCGAGGCGATTCGAGCGCTGGACCTGCTCCGTGATCGTGGAATGGCCGATTGCGTCAAGCTTCTGCACTTCCACCTCGGCAGCCAGATAACGAATATCCGTCACATCAAGGCCGCCGTCATCGAGGCGGCGCGGGTGTACGTGGACCTGTATAAGCACGGCGCCGGACTCGAATTCCTGGATGTGGGCGGGGGCTTGGGCATTGACTACGACGGTTCGCAGACGGACTTTGAATCGAGCGTCAACTACTCGCTTCAGGAGTACGCCGCTGACGTGGTCTATCACATCCAGAACATTTGCGACGAGGCCGACGTGCCGCATCCGGCGATTGTCACCGAAAGCGGCCGGGCCATCGCCGCCTATCACAGCATTCTGGTGTTTAACGTCCTCGGCGTGAGCGGCTTCGGAGAGGAGCAGGTTCCCGAGAAACTCGGTGACGACGCCGAACAGCCGCTCATCGACCTGCTGGAAACGTACAAGAACCTCAGCGTGAAGAATTTGCTGGAGGCGTTTCACGATGCGCAGCAGGCGCTCGATTCCGCGCTCAACCTGTTCAGCCTCGGATACCTTCCGCTGGCCCAGCGCAGCCTCGCCGAAAACCTCTACTGGCTGATTTGCCGCCGCGTTCTGGCCATGGCCAAGCAACTCGACGTGTTTCCCGAGGAACTCGAAGGCCTTGAAGCCATGCTCTCGGATACCTATTTCTGCAACTTCTCGCTGTTCCAGAGCATGCCGGACAGTTGGGCGGTCAAGCAGTTGTTTCCCATCATGCCCATTCACCGCCTGAAACAGCAGCCGACGCGCATGGCGGTGCTGGGCGACATTTCCTGCGATAGCGACGGCAAGGTGGACCAGTTCATCGACCGCCGCGATGTCAAGAAGACCCTGCCGCTGCATGCCTTCAACGGCGAACCATACTACCTGGGCGCTTTCCTGGTCGGCGCCTACCAGGAGATTCTGGGCGACCTGCACAACCTTCTCGGCGACACCCACGCCGTGCACGTGAAGCTGAACGAAAACGGAGGCGTGGTGCTGGAAACCGTGATTCGCGGCGATACCTGCCGCGAGGTGTTGGATTACGTCGAGTTTCATCCGTCGAGCCTGATGGAACAGTTCCGCCAGGACGTGGAAGCCGCGGTCATGGATGGCAAGATCGGCTACGAGGAATCCGGGCGGCTGCTGAAGTTTTACGAGGAAGGCATACACGGCTACACCTACCTCGAGGACACCCACCGCGGCTAGCATGCGAACCGCTCTCTTGCTCTTATGCGCCGCGGCGCTGCCGGCGCAGGATCACAAAACCTGGCGGGACTATGGTGGCGGCGCGGATTCAGCCCAGTTCTCGTCGCTGTCCCAAATCAATCGCGACAACGTCAGCCGCCTCGAACTGGCGTGGAGCTACCCGATTGGCGATGGCAAGAAGTATGCGTTCAACCCGGTCGTCGCGGGAGACCGGATGTTCGTCATGGGCAAGAATTCGACGATCGTCTGCCTGAACGCCGCCACGGGCAAGGAGATCTGGTCGCACACGCCGCCGCCGGCCACGAAGATCATCACTAACCGGGGCATCAATTATTGGGAAAGCAAAGACGGTTCCGAACGCCGCCTCTTGTACGCGAGCAACCACGCGCTGCGAGCCATCGACGCGCGTACCGGCGAGGCCATCCCCTCATTCGGGGTCAACGGTTCTGTTGATCTCAAGGAAGGGCTGGACCGCGACCCCAAGTCGATTGCCCTGGCGCAGTCCACCACTCCGGGACGCATTTTCGAAGATTTGATCATCCTCGGATCGGCGACCAATCAAGGGTACGGTTCCGCCCCGGGCGACATCCGCGCATTCAACGTCAGGACCGGGAAACTGGTGTGGACGTTTCACACGATTCCGCGTCCCGGCGAGTTCGGCTATGACGGTTGGCCGCGTGACGCCTGGCGGCGCGTGGGTGGCGCAAACGTGTGGGGCGAGATGTCCCTTGATGAAAAACGAGGGATCCTGTTTGCGCCCACCGCCAGCGCAAAGTACAACTTCTATGGCGCGGACCGAGACGGCCACAACCTGTTTGCCGACTGCCTGCTGGCCCTCGACGCGCGCACCGGCAAGCGCATCTGGCACTACCAGATGGTGCATCACGACATCTGGGATTACGACGATGCCACCGCGCCAAAGCTCCTGACCATTCGCCACAACGGCAAGAAGGTGGATGCCGTAGCGCAGGTGAGCAAGCAGGCGTTTGTTTGGGTCTTCAACCGGGAAACCGGGGAGCCAATCTGGCCCATTGAGGAGCGTCCCGTTCCGGCGACCGACATGCCGCACGAGACCACATGGAAGACACAGCCCTTCCCAACCAAGCCTCCGCCCTTTGCGCGCCAGACATTCACGGTGGACGACTTGAGTCCATTTCTGAGCGCGGAGGACCGGGCCAAGTTCCGGGACGACATTCTCAGCGCGCGGAACGAAGGGCTGTTTACTCCTCCAGGACGCCGCCCCACCATTCAGATGCCGGGCAACAATGGTGGAGCGAATTGGGGAGGCGCCGCCGTCAATCCGGCCAACGGGACACTCGTCGTGGTCTCCAAAGACTTGCCATGCCTTCTCAAGCTGGAAGCCGACACCAAGCCGGGCGCCCCGGCGGCGGACACGGACGACGCGCGTTATCTGAGCGGATTCGGTTTCATGATCGCCAGCGACGGGCTATCGGCCATCAAGCCTCCCTGGACTTCACTCACCGTGTACGACCTGAACGAAGGGATCATCAAGTGGCAGATCCCGCTCGGAGAGGTTCCGGAACTCGCCGCAAAAGGGATCAAGAACACCGGCACTCATTATCCAAAAGCCGGGCCGGTAGTCACCTCCGGCGGCTTGATCTTCACCGGCACGCGTGACCGTAAGGCCCGCGCTTTCGACGTCGATTCCGGCAAAGTGCTGTGGGAGCGGGAAGTCGATGCCGCGATGGAAGGAATCCCCGCCGTGTACGAAGTGGCCGGACGCCAGTACATTGTCTTCTGCGCCTCGGCGCAAGCTGGGTTGACTCAAGCGACGCAGACACCCATCCGCGGCGCCTATGTCGCCTTCGCTCTTCCACGGGCCGAATAAACACGAGTCTCAGAACGCGCGGAACGCCAGCACCGCATTCAGCCCGCCGAATGCGAAAGAGTTGGACAGCGCCGCGCGCGCCTTCTGCTCGCGTACCGCGTTGGGAATCACATCGACATCGCAATCCGGGTCTGGTTCGTTGAAATTCGCCGTTGGGGGGAGCACACCGTGTTGGAGCGCGAGCACGGTGGCCAGAGCTTCGAGTGCGGGCCCCGCGCCGAGGGCATGCCCGTGCATGGATTTGGTCGAACTGATGGGCGGTGGCGCCGCAAACACGGAGCGGATCGAACGAACCTCGGCAGGATCGTTGGCGGGAGTGCCGGTCCCGTGCGCGTTGATGTAGCCGACGTCGGCGGCGGGCATGCGCGCATCCTCCAGCGCCTGCCGCATGGCGAGGGCTGCGCCCGATGAGGAGGGCAGCGTCAGGTGGCTGGCATCGGCCGACATGCCGAACCCGCAAATTTCGGCGATGATGTTGGCGCCGCGCGCACGCGCCGCCCCCATGTCTTCGAGCACGAAGAACGCCGCGCCTTCCGCCAGGATCATGCCGCGCCGGTCCCGGGAAAACGGCCGGCATGTATCCGGGGCCACCACACGCATCGCTTCCCAGCCGCGCAGCATGCTGAACGTGATGGGCGCTTCCGTGCCGCCGGTCAGGGCGGTATCCACCGACCCGCTCCGGATCATCCAAAACGCGTGGCCCATGGCGTGCGCGGCTGAGGCGCACGCCGTCGACACGTTGAAACAAGGCCCTTGAATTCCGAAGCGCATCGAAATCCAACTCGCCGCGGCGTTCCCCATGATGCGTGGAATCGTCAGCGGATCGAAGCGCGTCTTCTTCTCCTCATACAACTGCCGGTACACGCTGTCTTCAGTGGGCTGCCCACCCACGGAGCATCCGGTCACCACCGCGCTGCGCAGCGGGTCGAAGGCGATGGCGGAAGACTCCACGGCTTGGACGGCGGCGGCGACGGCCATCTGCGCGCTGCGATCCATCTGCGAAGCCTGCTTGGCGTCGAGCCAGAGCAGCGGATCAAAGCCGCGGACTTCAGCCGCATTGGCAAACCTCAGGCCGTCGCAGTTCACCGACTCGATGGGGCCGATTCCCGATCTGCCGCGCAGCAGCGATTGCCAGAACTCCTGACTGTTGAGGCCAATCGGCGAAATCACCCCCAGGCCGGTGACCGCGACCCTTCTCATGAAGCCGGCGCCGGTTCGCTCTTCGCTTTCAGCAACATCTGAATGCCGCCGCTCACCCGGGCAATGGAGTTGAATTCCTTGCCGGCATCATCGGGGATGCTGACGCCAAACTCCTCCTCGAGGGCGAAGAGGATCTGCAAGCCGTCCAGAGAGTCGATGCCCAGTTCGGCAAAAGTGCTCTCCGGCTTGATCGCGGAGGCGTCCATGTGCTGCGATTTCGCCACCACGCGAATGACCCGGGAAAGCAGGTCCGTCTCGCTCGTCGATTCCATGTAGCTCGCTCCTTACCACTTCAACAAGAGCAGTTCCGAACAAAATCCGGGACCCATGGCGGCCATGACGCTGTAAACGCCGGGCGCGGGCCGTCTCCGCCGCATCACTTCCTCCAGCACAAAAAGCACCGAAGCCGACGACAGATTGCCCGTCCGCCGCAGGCAGTGCCACGATGCGTCCAGGTCTCCATTCTTGAGACCCAACGCCGCCGAGGTGGCTTCCAGCACGCGCGGACCGCCGGTGTGCAGAATCCAGGATCCAATCCCGCCGCGGGTCAACCCGTGGTCCCGGAGAAACGCATCGACATCGCCCGCCAGGTTCTTTTCGACAACGACGGGAACCTCGCGTGACAGAACGATGCGGAAGCCTTTCTCGGAAATGTCCCACCCCATCACGTCTTCCGTACCCGGATAGAAGACCGAGCGCGTGGCGAGGATGCGCGGTCCGTCGCACTCGACATTCTGCCCGGCAACCAGCGCCGCGGCCGCGCCATCGCCGAACAGCCCCGATGAGATCAGGTTGGCGATGGAGAGGTCCTCACGCTGGAGGGTGAGAGAACACAACTCGACGCTGACCAGCGCGGCGGCTTCGTCGGGATAGGCGCGGACATAATCGGCGGCCCGAGCGATGCCCGCGGCGCCCGCCACGCAGCCGAGTCCGAAAATCGGAACCCTCTTGATCCGCGCCGGCAAGTTCATCCGGTTGACAAGGCGGGCGTCGATCGATGGACTACAGATTCCGGTAACGGAGACGAAGAAGATCGCGCCAAGGCGCTCCTTGGCGATCCCCGCCTGCTCCAGCGCGCTGTTGAGCGCCCTTTCTCCGAGATCGACGGCTGCCTCAATCCAGTGGTTGTTGGCCTGCCCCCAGGTCTCGATCCCGTAGTAGTCCGCCATCGGAAGCGCCAGGTAGCGCGTATCGACGCCCACCCGCGCATGCAGGCGGTCCAGGAAAAGCGGGTTGTCGAGCTTGGGACCCCAATGGTCGCGTAGAGCGGCCAGCAGCGCGCGCTGGTCGTATTGATGATCGGGAAGCGCACCGGATGCGCTGGCGATTCGCATGACGTTATTGAATTCTCGCAAGTTCTTCGGCGTAGAGCCGGTTGCCCGGAAACTGCGCTTTCAGGTCGCTGAGGATGGTGCGCGCAGTGTTCTTGTCGCGGTCGCGCAAGGCGGCCACGGCAAGCAGTAGCCTGGCAAACGGCTTGAGGTATCGGCCCCGCTCGGCTGTCATGCGGAGCCGCGCCACGCCAACGTCCCGATCAGTCTGGTTGCCACCGAGTTGAAGCAACCATCTTAACGGAAGTGGTTTCAGGCTCAGCATGTAATTTTCAACGCCGACCGCGATCCACGCATCCTGAAACGACGGGTCAATCGACAGCAGTTGCTCCGCCTTAACCCGGCCGGCCTTGGCCAGGGACAGAGAGGTCAAGTAGTTTTTCTCGATCAGCCCTTTCATGTCGGACCGCAGGCCGTGGGAGAGGACCTGTGCAAACAGCGCATTGGTGTCGCGCGGATTTCTGGACAAGGCCTCATTTGCCAGCGCATCGGCTTTCTTAAGCTGATCCTCGAACGTCCGGATCGCGGCGGGGTCGGGATTGGGCCGGCGCGCCAACTGAAAGGCGTCGTCGTTGGTGAAAAGCTCCGACTGCAGGATCCTCAAACGGTCGAGTTGCTCGAATAAGTGAGCGGCGGCATCGGAGACCGGCCCCAACGGGTCGCCGGGGTTTTGCCGCATCCACTCGGCCAGGGTCCTGTGCGCCCCAGAGAAGTCGAGGTTGTACATCTGAGCGTAGCTTCGGTCGAGAAGCGTCGGCATTTCCGCACACGCGCGCGGCGCGCCGGGCGCGAGCGCCAGAACGACAACCAGCCGCCACCGCATGTCCCTGTCAGTATGACCCAAATAGACGGGTTCCGGTACGGGAATCCCCCGTCGGCCTTACGCTGTGGATCGCGCCCTATTTGGGCTGATCGAGGAGTGCGCGCACTTTCGTTCCCAGCGAACTCAGTGTGAACGGCTTCTGGAGGAACGCAGCTCCTCGAGGCAATTCGCCGCCGATCGCATTCTGGGTGTAGCCGGACATGAACAGGACTTTCAGCGAGGGATTCGAGCCCGCCAGACGTTGCGCCAGTTCGGTTCCGGACATTCCCGGCAACACGACATCTGTCACCAATAAGTCGATCGGGCCACTCACCTTGGCGACGATCGCCAGCGCCTCGCCGGGTTCGCCGACATCCAGCACGCGATAGCCGAGGCGTTTCAGCATGTCGCGGACGAGCGTTCGAACGTCGTTCTGGTCTTCGACCACCAGAATCGTTTCGGTTCCCGACGGAACAGCCGGTTGCAATGGCCGTTCAGCGGAAACCGGCGGCGGATCCAGGTTGCGCGGCAGCAGGATCTCGAAGGTTGTGCCGTGGCTCGGTTCGCTCTCGACCCTGATGTGCCCGCCAAGCTGTTTGACAATGCCGTAAACGGTCGCCAACCCTAAGCCCGTGCCCTGGCCCATTTCCTTCGTGGTGAAGAAAGGCTCGAACAGCCGGGCTTTGGTTTCCTCGTTCATGCCCATTCCTGTGTCGGTCACCGACAAACGCACATAGCTGCCGTCAACCAGTCCCAACCCGGCGCCGTCGCCCGGGACAAGCTCGACGTCGGCGGTTTCGATGAGCAAGGAGCCGCCGCGCGGCATCGCGTCGCGCGCATTGGATGCCAGATTCAACAGGATCTGGCTGATCTGTGCGGGATCGGCAACGATCGAACCGTTAGATGGCCGGAGAGCGTGGATCAGACTGACCTTGGCGTCCAGGACGCGCCGGATCAACCCCTCCATCTCGCGAATCAAAGCGTTCAAATCCAACCGGCGCACCAGGGCAACTTGTTTCCGTCCAAATGCGAGCAGTTGCTGCGTCAACTCGGCGGCCGCGGCGCCGGCTATGTGGATGCCTTCCACCTGCCTGCGGATCGCCGCGTCAAGCCCTGGTGACTCCAGGACTGATTCACTGTAGCCGTTGATGACCGTCAGAAGGTTGTTGAAATCGTGTGCGACGCCTCCGGCCAGGCGGCCAATTCCTTCCAAAGTTTGCGATTGGCGAAGCTGTTCCTCCAACTCCGCGCGGGCCCGCTCTGACCTTTTCCTGTCCGTGACATCGCGCAGTATCCCCATGACCGCGGGCGTCCGTCTTTTCCGGTTATCCATCGGAAACAGGCGGTATTCAACAAACCGGTCGTCGCTCGTCGACTCTTCGCCAATGATCGTCCGGCCGGTCTCGATGGACTCGCGCACGCTCTGGGTATGCGCGGCGCTCTGTTGCAGCGTGCGGATCAGTTCCTCCTGCCCGCCGGTTTCTCCGTTCCTGGCGTTGAGGCTGATGTTCCCTTCCGGGTTCGCCATGTAGAGAACATCGGGCAGGGAATCGACCAGCATGCGGTGGTGGCGCTCGCTGTCGCTCAATGCGATCTGGGCCTGTTTCAACGCGGCGGATTCGCCTCGTAAGCGCCACGCCAGCCACGCGACCGCCAGGAGCAGTCCGCCGGCCACGGCCAGCCCCGCGCGCAGGCGCCGCACGCGGCGCTGTTCGGCCTCCAGCGCGTCGGTTGCTTCTGTCGTCAAGCTGGAAAAGAATCCCCAGCGCCCCAGAATTTGCGACGTGGTTCCGTCGGCAGTCATGGCCCGCATTTCCTCACGCACGGCGTCGGCTACTGGAGCATGTTCAAAGGTCGAGGCCAAGGCCATCAAGCCCTTGGTCCCGCCCGCTCCGACAATGCGGACCGGCGTCTGGACCTGGTTGTCCAGCAGCGCCGTGATCGCCGCAAACTGATCGACGTACGCGGCGTCGGCGCGGCCCTCACGCACGGCGACAATGGCCTCCTTTGTCGATGTCTGAGGCATCAGGACGGCCTGGGGAAAGTACTTGCCCAGGTCCATCCGGTGAACCTCGACGTCAATGAAGCTGATCCTCGACGACAACAGATGGGCCGTCTGCTGAACCGGCGAATCGGAGCGCACAAGAAAGCTGGTCTCCGTGATCAAGTAGGGATCGGTCATGTGGACCAGCGCACGGCGCGCCGGGCGGATAGTCAGCAGAATGTACAAGTCGATTTCGCCCGCGCGCAGAGCCGGGACTCCGGACCCCACCGGAATCCAGTCCAGCTTGACGCCGCGGCGCTGGGCTGCCTTGTCAACAATTTCGACCGCGAGGCCGGTTGGCTTGCTCGCCGCCGTGGGAAAATGAAACGGCCGGTCGATCCCGAAACCGATACGGTAGGTCTTGTCGAGATCGATCCCGCCGGGCTTCAGCGGGTGGAACCACAGCCAAACGGCTGCGGAGCAAAGGACCGCGGCGGCGGCTCCGGTGTGTTTGAGGGACCAATGTCGCAACAACCACGGCCTCCATATTGGGGAATGGCTCGCCTCCGGGCGCCGGCCGCGCCTGCCGGCGTTAGCCGGACTCCGGCAGTTTCCCCGGCCGGAGGCCGTCTTGCTTCAAAGGCGGCGTGTTACTTCTTTGTGACGCGGACGAGTTTGTTATCGGTTTCAGAGTTGATGGCATTGAGTATGTTCTCCCGGTTGCCACCCTTCAACTTGAACGACGCCTCACGGCGCCGGTCGCGGGCATCGGTGTAGACGAGAACGAGGTTGCGATCCTTCTTGTCGTCGTAAGTGGCGCTCGAGATCGTACGGCCCAAAATCGTAAGGTAAACCCGGTTTTCCGACGTGAAAACGATCACGCCGGTGTCGCGGTCGAGATGGAACATGCCGTCGCGGTTCTTCACCTTACCGTTCTCGATGTCCTTGTCATGGTACTCCACGTCTTCAAAGCTGAGAACGTTGGCCGCCGCGGGCAGCGCTAAGAGAATACATGCGAGGAGGAGTTTGAGTTTCACAGAGGGAATTATACGGGAATTCCGGTTTGGGGGACAAGAATTGGCGCGCCCGTGCCGCGCATTCAGGGTTTACATCCGCGTGGAACGATCACGGTTTCCAATAATGGGAAACTGAATTCCGAAGGGACACATCCAAAGATCTGTGAAAGCGAACGCGTTTGGTTTCATCTTCTCCGCATCGTTGTTACTGCTGGGACAGACCCAGCGGACCATCCAGCCGGATGTCATGGGACGGGCGCCGCGATGGGCCATCATTTTGAAAGACTCGCCGGTTGCGGAACGCTTTTCGAACCGTGTCGAAATGGCCGGCGTTCAGGCCGCCGCGCAGAGGCGGCAAATCGAGTTGGCGCAGTCCGATCTGTCGGCGCGCCTGGCTGAGCGGAAAGTGCACCGTCTCGGCGCCGTTCAGGATTTGCTGAATGCGGTGTTCATTTCGGGATCAGATGAGCAAGCGGCGGAAATCCGCACTTGGCCGGGCGTCGAAGGCGTGGTCCGCCTGCAAGCCTACAAACGGACGCTGAACCGGGCTTTGGATCTCGTCAACGGAACCAAGGCGTGGCAGTTTGTGGGCGGCGACGGCAACGCCGGCCTGGGCCGCCGAATCGGCGTGATCGATACCGGGATTGACCAGACGCATCCCGCGTTTCAGGACAGCTCGCTGCCGGCGGTCCCCGGTGGCCCATTCTGTAGCGGACCGGCGTGCGATTACACCAATCGCAAGGTGATCGCCGCGCGGAGCTACGTGGACATGCTGGCCTACGAGTTTGCCGACGATACGCGCCCCGACGATAACTCGCCGCGCGACCGCGTGGGCCACGGAACAGCGGTCGCCATGATTGCGGCGGGAGTGAAGAACACGACTCCGGTCGGTGCGGCGACAGGTGTGGCGCCCAAAGCATACCTGGGCAATTACAAAGTGTTTGGATCTCCGGGCGTGAACGACGTGACGTTTTCCGATGTCCTGATTACCGCGCTGAACGACGCGTTCAACGATGGCATGGACGCGGTGACCCTCTCGCTGGGCTTCCGGGCGCTTTGGGGCGCCGCCGATCAGGGATCGACGTGCGACAACTCGGGTACGGTTCCATGCGACCCGTGGACTGCCGCGATCCGGAACGCGGTCAGCAAAGGGATGGTTGTCGTGGCCGCGGCCGGCAATGATGGGGATTCCGGCGTGACGATTCCGGCGTACAACTCCATCGCCACACCCGGAACCGAGGCCAGCGCGATTACCGCCGGCGCCACCACCAATTCACACATCATTCTTCAGACCCTCATTGTGACCGGGGACGACGCTCCGGCAAACCTGAAGCAGGTCGATGCGCGTTTTGGCGACGGACCATTGCCCTCCGGTCCGCTCACCCGGCCCGCTCGCGACGTTACGGCCGTGAACGATAATGGCCAGGCTTGCGGCGCCATGGCCACCGGTTCTCTCAGCGGCGCCTTCGCCGTGGTTCAAGCCGGCGGCTGTTCGCTGCGCACCAAGGTCGGCAACTCGCAAAGCGCCGGCGCGGACGGCGTCATCTACATTCGCGCGACCGGCAGCGACTCGGTCTTCGCGCCCTCGGGCCTGGCCTTTACCGGCATTCCGTTGGTCGTCGTTGGCAACACCAACGGCGCCGCACTGCGCAGCTTTCTACAGAACAACCCCAACCGTCCAGTCACGATTGACCCGGCGCTGCGGGAGGTCAATGACCCGCAAAAGTATGCGGATTACACCGCCGTGTTCACCTCCTACGGTCCCAACATCCGGACCAGCGCCATCAAGCCGGACCTGGTCGCTCCCGGTACGGACATGGTGGTTGGCACGCAGAACTACGACCCGAACAGCGACATGTGGTCGGCCTCGCGCTATACCGTGATCGACGGGACGAGTTTCAGCGTTCCCATGGTGGCGGGCGCCGCGGCGCTGGTCAAGCAGCGCAACCCCGCGTGGACCCCAGCGCAGATCAAGTCCGCTCTGGTCAACACGGCGACGAACGCGATCGACGACTTCGACAACACGGGCAAGGTCATCCCAGCCGGGGTTCAGGCCATCGGCGGAGGCAAGCTCCAGGCCGACTTGGCGGTGCAGGCCAACGTGACCGTCGAACCGGCCACCATTTCCTTCGGCGCAGTCACGGCGGGCGGAAACCTGCCGTCTGCCGGATTGACCTTCCGGAACGGCTCGAACCAGACCGCCGGATTGCGTCTGACCGTTGTACCTCGCCAGACCGATAGCCGCGCGCGGGTCACCCTCTCCACCAGTTCGTTCTCGCTACAGCCCGGCGCCGCCTCCACTCCGGTGACCGTCCGCCTCGAGGGTGCGACTCCGAATCCGGGAGTCTACGAGGGCTATGTGCAGGCTGACGGCGCGGCGGTGTCTCTGCGTATTCCCTACCTCTACCTGGTCACCGATGGCGTGCCGGCCAACGTAGTCCCGCTGCGAAACGAAAACTTTGAAGGCCTCACGCTGGGCAGCATGTACTTTGCTTTCAAGGTCGTCGATAAGTACGGCTTGCCGGTGCCGGGCCGCAACGTCACATGGCGTGTCGTGTCCGGGGGTGCGGACCCGAGCCAGATTCAGGCGCTCCGGGCCACCGATGAGCTCGGCATCGCCGATGCCACCGTAGTTCTGGGGCCCAGTTCCGGCGCCCAGGTTTTTGAGGCCACCATTGCGGGTTTCTCCGAGCCGGTGTCCTTTGTTGGCACGGCCCGCGTGCGGTCCACGCTGCGTAGCCCCGGCGGCATCGTCAACGGCGCCAGTTTTGAGACTGCCCGTGCTGTCGCTCCAGGGTCCTGGGTCACCATTTTCGGCCAAGCCCTGTCCACCGCCACACTGAGATTCGATCAGCTTGGAACACCCTTCATTCCCTTATCTTTGGGCAACGTCAGCGTCGGCGTGGACGTGCCCGGAGGCGTGCGCCAGAGTTACCCCGCGCGAATTTCCTACGTCAGCGACGGTCAGGTCAACATTCAGCTCCCTTATGAGTTGCAGGGGTTGACCTCCGCCCAACTCAAGGTGAGCATCGGTAACTATTCCAGCGCCGTGATGTCTTTCAATATCGCCGACTATTCGCCGGCGCCCTTCCAGTACCGGGATTCGAGCGGCGTCAACATGGTCGTGGCGACGCAGGCCAATTCGGCGAACGTCATCGGTTCGTCGCTGCCAGCCAAACGCGGCGAGTACATCACCATTTACGCCAATGGTTTAGGTCCGGTCACCAACCAGCCCGCCACGGGTGAAGCCGCCAAGATCGACCCGCTGTCCTATTGCAAAGGGAACGCGGAAGTCACCTTCGGAGGGCGGCCGGGCGCCGTCAGTTTCTGCGGTTTGGCGCCGACTTTCGCGGGCTTGCACCAGGTGAATGTTCAGGTGCCGAACGACGCACCCACCGGAGTGCAGGATTTGATCATGAGCGTTAACGGTGTTTCATCCGCACCGGTGAAAATGGCGATTCAGTAGGCCGCTGCGCCACAATGTAGGTATGCGGTGGGTTCGCTTTGCGGGACTTCTTCTTTTGCCGGCGGTATGGGCGGGAGAAGTCGTCCCGGGCCGGTATATTGTCCGGCTGACCAATCCGCCGGATGCCGGGCGAGGTAGCCGGGCCGCGGACCAGCAGGCGCGGGTGCGCGCGCTCATGAGCGGGCAGGGCATCCGAGTCAGCGCCTCCGTTACGACAGTTGCCAACGCCCTGATCGTTGAAATGGAGCCGTCGCAAACCGTCGCCGCTCTCTCCATTCCCGGGGTAAGGGCCATCGAACCGGTTGAGATGCTGCATCTTTACCTCGACCGGGCGGCCGCCTTAAGCCAAGTCCCTCAGGCATACGAGACGATCGGCGGCTCGGACAATGCCGGCGCCGGGGTCAAAATCGCCATCCTCGACACGGGCATCGACGTCTCGCATCCGGCCTTTAGCGGCGAGTCCATGCGGGCCCCTGACGGCTACCCGCAAATCAGCCACGAGTCCAACCGGAGCCTGACCAACGGCAAGGTTATCGTCGTGCGTGGCTATGAATCGGGCGACCCCAGTGGGCTGGACCGTTACGGTCATGGCACGGCGGTGGCCATGGCGGCGGCGGGCGCCTGGGTGTGGGGGCCGCGAGGTCCGGTCATGGGAGTTGCGCCAAAAGCGTGGATTGGGGTTTACCGTGTCAGTATCGGCTCATCCGGTTCAATCCCCTCGGACTACGTGCTCAGGGCCCTGGATGACGCCGTGAGTGATGGCATGGATGTAATCAATATGAGCTTTGGCCAGGTGGGCTTCGCGCTGCCGGCCGACAGCGTCTTCCGCGAAGCCATTGCGGCGGCGCGGGCGCGTGGAGTCGTGGTGGTGTGCGCGGCGGGAAACAGCGGACCGGACCCGATGACGGTGGATTGGACCGCCTCCCTGCCGGAAGTTCTGGCCGTCGGCGCCAGCGACAGCGACCGCGTGCTTTTCAATCCGTCGATCCTGCTGCTTTCGGGCGGGTCCGTCACCGCCATGCCGGGCTCGAACACCTACTCGTTGCCGCCCGTCCAGGGGCAACTCATTTCGTTGAAGTCGCTGGACCCTGCTGGAACGGCTTGCACCGCGCTACCCGAAGGCAGCCTTACAGAACAGGTGGCCCTGGTCGTCAGCGGCGGTTGTCCGTTCGAAACCAAGCTGGATTTTGCGCAGGCCGCGGGCGCGCTGGCGGCCGTAATTGTCAATGCGCCGGACCAGCCTGCGTTGAGTTTTTGGGATGCTGGCGCTTCCACCTTACCCGCCTGGACGGTGTCTTACAACGACGGCTTGGCCCTACAGGCTATCGCCGGAAGCGAGGAGGCGATGGTCACGTTGCGAGCCTGGCAAGCCCCCCTGAATCCGAACGTCCTGGCCTCGTTTTCCGGGCGGGGGCCGACCGTGGATTTCAACGTGAAACCGGATCTGCTGGCAGTGGGGTCACGATTTCTGACTGCCGGTCAGACCAACAACCCCGCAGGCCCGCTCTACAGTCCCACTGGCTTTCTGGTGACCTCCGGGACTAGCTTTTCGGCTCCGGTCGTGTCGGGGGCGGTCGCTCTGTTAAAAGCGGCTCGCCCGGGACTAGCTGAATCCGACTATCGGTCACTTCTTGTCAACGCCGCGTCCGAGTTTGCGGGCGGCGCCCAGCGTGCTGGTACTGGACGGCTAAATGTGGCCGCCTCGTTGAACTCCACGACGACGGTCTCGCCAGTCTCGCTGAGCTTTGGTGCGTCTTCGGAAACCACCGGCGGTGCGCGCACGCTCGCGGTAAAGAACCTCGGCGCGAACACGGAAGCTTTCACAGTAACGGTGAAGACCCAGGATGCCGTAGCGCCGGTGGTGTCCAATCCCTCATTCAGCCTGGAACCTGGCGGAACCGCGCAAGTCAGCTTTTCGCTGCCAGAAGCCGCGTTGGAAGCTGGCGCCTATCAAGGCAGCATCCAAGTCGAGTCCACCGGTTCGACCGTACCGGCCCGTGTGGTCTACTGGCTTGGGGTGCGGGGCCAGACGCCGGTTCGAGTCTCGGTTCCGGCTGCGCCCTCGGCCGGACGGCCGGGAGACGTTGTGATTCTCCGGTTTCGGGTTCAGGACGCTTCAGGCTTGCCCATGGACCGGCCTGAACCGGCCGGTGTTGTCGAACAGGGCGACGGGAGCATCGACTCCATCCTTCAGGACCCGCTGTCACCGGGAACCTGGGCCGCGACGGTGCGTTTGGGACCACTTCCGGCCGATAATGTGTATCGTCTGACCGCTGGAGACGCTTCGACTGAGGTCTGGATTCGAGGCCGGCGGTAGAACATTCCGCGGAGGGGTGTGGAAAGGGCGTGCACTATAATTTCCGGATAGGGGCTGTTAGGTCACGATGGAAGATCTGAAAAAGAAACTTCAGGAAGAGATCGCGACTCTCGAGTATGAGTTGCGCAACGAGTTGCCGAAGGAAATCCTGAAGGCTCGCGCGCACGGCGACCTGCGCGAGAACGCGGAATTCCATGCCGCCAAGGAAAGGCAGCGCTACGTCGATGCCCGGGTTTCCCAACTTAAGTTGAGGCTGGCCGAACTCTCCATGGTGGACGTGACCAGGATTCCGCGCGACCGGGTTGGGCTGGGATCGCGCGTGGTGGTTCTGGACCTGACGAAGGACGAGGAAATCAGCTACAAACTGGTCGCGAGCGAGGAATCGAACGTCGCGCAAGGGTTGATTTCAACCAGTTCTCCCATCGGCAAAGGACTGTTGGGCAAGAAAGTCGGCGACGAGGTCTCGATTCCGATTCCCGGGGGGCTGCGCAAGATGGAGATCCTGCAACTCACGACGATTCACGATGCGGCAGAATAGCAGGTAGCGAATGACCATTACGCGCGCCATCGGGCAGTCCGCCAACAAGCTGGT
>JADZCI010000039.1 GCA_020851655.1 Bryobacterales bacterium | reverse complement strand
TTGGTCGAGCGGTACAACATGCAGCGCGTGGTGAGTCTGGTTGCCAATCTCCACGGACAGGACTTGGGTGATGCCGCCCGCCGGATTCGCGCCGCGCTCGGCCGCGCCGGCGCGCCGCCCCGCGGCGTCAGCGTCAACCTTCGCGGCCAGATCCCGCCCCTTGAAGAAACGTCGGCCAATTTGACCAGCGGGCTGGCGATTTCGATCGCCGTCATCTTCCTCCTGCTGGCCGCTTTCTTCCAGTCATTCCGGGTGTCGGCGGCTGTCATCCTCACGCTGCCCGCCGTGGTGTTGGGATCCGTCCTGGCCCTGTTGGCCACCGGATCGACCCTCAACATCCAATCGTTTCTCGGAACCATCATGGCCGTCGGAATCGCCGCCGCCAACTCGATCCTGCTCGTCTCCTTTGCCGAGACGGCGCGCTTGGGCGGCGCGCCAAGCCGCGAAGCCGCCTTCACCGGCGCACAGGGCCGCCTGCGCGCCATCCTCATGACCGCATCGGCCATGATCGCCGGAATGATTCCCCTGGCGGCTGGTTTGGGCGAAGGCGGATCGCAGACCGCGCCGTTGGGACGCGCCGTCATCGGCGGCTTGCTCGGAGCGGCTCTCGCCACTTTGACCGTTCTCCCCGCTATCTACGCCGTCCTCATGGGACGCTCGTCCGCCCAGTCCGCCTCCCTCGATCCTTCCGACCCTGCGAGCAAATACTATGAAGCTTCTTAGTGCCCTCCTGTTGGCGGCGCTGGCGCCGGGCCAGACGATCGAAACCGTCGCCGTCACCTCCGCAACGATCGGCCGCACCATCAACCTGCCCGCTGAACTATCTCCCTATCTGCGCGTCGCCATCACCGCGCGCGTCTCGGGCATCGTCGAATCCGTGGCTGTCGATCGCGGGTCGGCCGTCAAGGAAGGAGACCCGCTCGCCGTTCTCTCCGCGCCGGAGATGAAGGCGCAGATCGCCGAAGCCGAAGCCCGCGTGCAGAATCATGAGGCCGAAAAGGCGGAAGCCGAAGCCAAGGCCGCCGCCGCTGAGGCCACCCTGTCCGGGCTCCGGAAGGCGGCGGAGACGCCCGGCGCCGTTGCCTCCAACGACATCGTTCAAGCCTCGAAATCGGCCGATGCCGCCAGGGCCTTGGTTGACGCCATCGCCAAGTCCATCGCCTCGGCCCGTGAATCGGTGCGCGCGCTCCAGGAACTGCAACGCTATCTCACCATCAACGCTCCCTTCACGGGCGTGATTACCGCCCGCTACGTGCATCCCGGCGCGCTGGCCAGCCCCGTGTCCGGTCCGCTGCTCGATTTGGAACAGGTTCACCGCCTGCGCCTGGTCGTTGCCGTGCCGGAGTCGGACGTGGGCGCAATCCCGAACGGCGCGCGTGTCAGCTTCACCGTTCCCGCCTATCCCGGGCGCACCTTCTCCGGCGCCGTCGCCCGGATCGCCCGCTCCATCGACGTCAAGACCCGCACGATGCCGGTCGAAGTGGATGTTTCGAACCCCTCCGGCGCGCTGGCGCCGGGCATGTACGCCGGCGTCGCCTGGCCCGTGCGCCGCACGCAGCCCTCGCTGCTCGTCCCGGCAACAGCGGTCGCCGCGACCACCGAACGGACCTTCGTCATACGCGCGAAAGACGGCAAAGCGGAATGGGTCAACGTCGCCCGTGGCGTCCGGCAAGGCGATCTGGTCGAAATTCGAGGCCCCCTCGCCCCCGGCGACCTCGTGGTCAAGCGGGCGTCGGACGAGATCCGCGAAGGCGTGCCGCTCCGCTAGCAGGGCGCTAAGTGGGAAACGAGGTATGCTGGTTGCATCGGAGGTTCTAAGAGATAGGTCGTGGGATCTCGTGTATTCGATGCCGCCGCCACGCCCGTTGCTTTAGTAACTGGAGGATCGCAAGGGATTGGCGCGGCTTGCGTGCGCGCCTTTGCCGCCAAGGGCTGGAAGGTCGCCGTCTTGGCCCTGCCATCTCCTGAACTCGACCAGGTCGCCGCGCCAGGCGTTCTAACCATTGCCGGTGATGTTACTTCAGCCGCGGCCCGCGAAACCGCCGTCGTGCGCGCCATCGCCACTTACGGCTCACTTGACATCCTTGTGAACAGCGCCGGAGTCGGCTTATACGCGGCGCCTTCCGAAGTCCCCTTGGAGTTAGTCCCGCGCCTCTTCGATATCAATGTGTTTGCACCGCTGGCTATGGCCCAGTTGGTGGTTCCGTTCATGCGCCGCAAAGGATCCGGCACAATCGTCAACATAAGCTCTGTTTCTTCGACGGTGCCCATGCCGTGGGCGGCGGCTTACTGCGCCTCCAAAGCCGCTTTGGATTCCATTCACAATTCCCTGCGGAGAGAACTCGCCGGGAGCCGGATACACCTCGTTCGGGTCTGCCCCGGTGTCGTCGATACCCATTTTCGAGATCACGTCCTCACCGGGGAAGCCCCTGAGCGTGTCAGGAACATTCGCCTCGCCGCTTCACCCGGCACGGTAGCCGGAAAGGTTGTCAAGGCAATTGAACGCCGCCAGCGGACCGTCTATGTGCCCTGGGTCGCGCGGCCTTTCGTCCTTCTCGAGGCGTTGGCTCCACAACTGATGGACTGGTATCTCAGGCGCTTCACCCCGCCCGGCGCCGGCAAGGATACTCTTCGGAAGAAGGCGGTATCCGGGCTCTAACCCTGGCCTGACCAACCCATGAAGGGTTTTTCGCTCACCACCCGGGAACTGCTGCTGTTGGCCGCCGCGCTTGCCGCGGGCGCCGCCTTGCGAGCCGCCAGGCTGGACGCCACCCCTTTTTGGCTCGACGAGGCCGAGTCATCCCTCAACGCGCTCACAATTCTCCAGAACGGTGTCCCGGGTGATGCCTACATGGGCCAGCCTATCTTTGAAAATACCCTCACCGAGCCCTGGCCCGGCCACCCGGAGTACGAATTTCGCGACTCCTCCTATTCCAACCACCTGGCGGTCTACCATGCGTGGCTTCCGCTCTATTCCATCGCGGCGTCCTTCGCCTTGCACGGAGTCCGTCCGGACGGCCCGCCGGCTGTCCTCCGCTCCCGCCATGACTTCGAGGAACAGAAGAGGCGGACGCGCGCCGGAAGAGTGCCCGCCGTCGTGTTCGGCACTCTCTTCCTCGCCCTGGTCTTCTTCGCCGCCACGGAACTCTATGGACGCGACGCGGGTTGGGCCGCACTCGTCTTCGCCAGCTTCCACGAGTTCTTCGTCAGCGCATCGCGCCAGGCGCGCTACTACTCGGCCGAGATCCTGCTGACCACCGCCTGCTGTTTCGCGCTCTGGCTGATGGCCTCAAAAGGACGCTGGAAGCACTTTCTTTGGGGCGGTGTTCTGTTCTCGCTTCTCTTCTATACCCACATCCTGAGCTTTGCCGCCGCGGGCCTCACCGTGTTGATCGTGACGCCGTTCATCCTGCTCCGCAGGGAGCAGGCGTTGCCGAAATTGGCCGCGTTTGGCGCCATGGTCATCGCGGCCATCGCTCCTTGGATTTGGGCCACCGGCTTCTACGTCTATCAAAACCGGATCCCTCGTGGCTGGACGCTCCTCTCGATTCAAGATCTCCTCGCCCTCCCTCCCGCCCGGCCCATTTATCTGCTTCTGGGCGGTGCGTTCATTTTCACGGCGGCGTGGGTGCTCTTCCGGCATCCCGCTTGGCCCGAACGGTGGAAGTCGGCTCTCGCGCCGTCATGGTGGCCGCTCGCTTACCTCGGCGCCTGGGCTCTGTGCGGCTACGTTTCCTTTCTGGCTTTCATGCCCGCCGCCAGCTTCTTCTCGGGCCGCCTCAAGCTGGAATACTGGGGACCCGCGCTCCTCGGCGCGTCAATCATCTCCGCTGCGATTGCCCGCATCGTGGCGCCGGGATTCCGCCTCGGCGCTCCCTTGGTATTGCTGCTCTTCGCGGCTTTGCTTGGTACTCCCTTCCGCCTCCCTTCCAGGTATGAGACCCGCTCGTGGGACCAGGTTCGCGAGGTCCTGGCTCAAGTCGACGCCATGAACCTCGAGCGCAACGCCAGGCTCTACGCCATGCCCCACATGATTCTCACCTTCTATTCCGGGATGCCTTTTCAAAGCATTTGGCCGGTGCGGCGCAGTTTCCTTGACACCTACCCCGGCGAGATCGTGTTTGTTGATGCCGATGACTTTCCGGGAGCCGATGATCTGCTCGCTCCCACAGCGGTTCAAAGCGCCGCGCGCTCCGCCGGCGTCGAGTTGACAGACAAAGATGCCCGGCGTTGGTCGTGGCTGCTCGTGACCAGGGATTACCGCGAGCGTATGGTCCGCATCACCGGCGGCGAGATCGCTAAAGACCTGGAACAGATACCCGCGTTCGCCGCGCCGCTCCTGGCGGCGGAACGCGTCGAACGCAAAGCCGGCCTCGACTCAGGCATGCACCCCGGCCTCATGTGGAAAGGCTTCGACGTCAACATCTGGCCCGAGTTCGAAGACGTCTTCCTGTATCGCTTCGTCGACCCGCTGGCCAGAACCGGCGCCAATCAGAACTACGCCAAACGATTCCGCGGAACCACCGCCCGGATCCTCACCAAGTCCTACAAAGTCATCTACCGCGCCTCGCAACCGGACGGCTCCCACCCCGCGCGCGGCATTCGTTTCGAGTTTGTCTACTGAGGCCGGACTCACCGCTTTGCGACACTGATATCGATGCGTTGGACGCTGGCAGCGATGACCCTCGGAATCGGTTACGGACAAGTCTACCTGAACCACTTCTACGCGACGGTCGATCCGGAAACCTACTCGGCCATCGAGAACAGCAGCTTCATTCGGAACACCTTCGCCGTCTTTGAACAGCGCACCACCATCCGCGAAGACCGCACCTACACCGGCATCTACCTCTACGGAGACCACAACTACTTCGAGTTCTTCGAAGCCGGCAAAGACCAGTCCCCGACGCCCGTCGGGGTCGCCTTCGGCGTCGAAGAAAGTGGCGCCTTAAGCCGCCTCGCCGCCGCGTGGAAGGCGCAAGGCCTTGACCCCGCGCTCCTCACCCTGACGCGCCATCTCGACGGCGCGGCTATCCCGTGGTTCTTGTCCCTGTCCCCAGCTTCCGAACACCCCGCCGTCGTCCGCATGTGGATGATGGAGTACCTGCCCGAGTTCCTCACCCGCTGGCACTCTGAAGTCCCTACGCCCTCCGGCATCTCGCGCGGAGACGTGCTGGCGCGCTACCGCGCGTTCCTGCGCAAGGATCAGAAGCTGATGGCGGACGTTACGCGCATCTCGATCCAGGTTCCCGGCGGCGAGGATCAAAGCCTGAAAAAGCTCGCCGGGTTGATGGGCTGCCGCATCGAGAACCGCGAAATCGTTGCCGCCGATGCCCGCATCCGCCTCGTCCCGCCGCTCGACAGCCGCACCGGCGTCCGCCAGATCGTCATGCGCCTCCGCCGCGCGCCGTCTGAGGCGCGGCGCTTCACGCTCGGCGCTTCCGTACTCGAGCTTCTGCCGGACGGCCGCGCCGTTTGGAACCTCCCCGGAACTCAATGACCGGGCGTTACCCGCCGCCGCCCGCCGCGGCCTCCTCGCGGTAAGCCCACGCCGCCTTGATGTACTCCCGGTTCATCCGCGCGATGTTTTCCAGCTTCACGCCCTTCGGACACACCGCTTCGCATTCGCCGATGTTGGTGCAGGACCCAAACACTTCCTGCTGCATCTGCGCCACCATGTTCAACGCGCGCCGCGAACGCTCCGGCTGGCCCTGCGGCAACAGCGCCAGGTGCGAGATCTTGGCGCCCACAAACAAGGACGCCGACGCGTTCGGACACGCCGCCACGCACGCCCCGCAGCCAATGCAGGCCGCGGCGTCCATCGCCAGTTCGGCGCAATGCTTCTGAACCGCGATCGTGTTGGCGTCCTGCGCGCTCCCCGTGTTCACCGAGATGAATCCGCCCGCCGCGATAATCCGGTCAAAGGCCGCCCGGTCCACCAGCAGATCCTTCAATACCGGAAACGCCGCCGCGCGCCACGGCTCCAGCCACAGTTCCTCGCCATCCCGGAAATGCCGCATGTGCAACTGGCAAACCGTGGTCCCGCGGTGCGGACCGTGCGCCACGCCGTTGATCATAAAACCGCAGCAGCCGCAAATGCCTTCGCGGCAGTCGTGCTCAAAGGTGACCGGATCCTCACCCTTCTCGGTGAGCTGCTCGTTCAGCACGTCCAGCATCTCCAGAAACGACATGTGCTCGTTGACGCCGTCCAGCTCGTAGCGCACCATGCCCCCGCGCGAGTTCTGATTCTTCTGCCGCCAGATGTTCAGCACCAGTTTCATTGCCTTGCTCCGCTCCCCTTACTTGTAGCTGCGCTGCGCCAGGTGTACATACTCGAACTCGAGCGGTTCGATATGGCGCTCCGGAGCCTGGTTCTCGCCCTTGTACTCCCAAACCGCCGCGTGGCAGAACTTGTCGTCGTTGCGCACCGCTTCACCCTCTTCGGTCTGGTATTCCTCCCGGAAGTGGCCGCCGCAGGATTCCTCGCGGATCAGCGCGTCGCGGCACAACAATTCGCCCAGCTCCAGGAAGTCCGCCACGCGCCCGGCTTTCTCCAGCGCCTGGTTCATCTCGGCATTCTCTCCCGTCACGTTGACGTTCTTCCAGAATTCCTCCCGGATCTCCGGAATCTTCGCAATCGCATGTTCCAGCCCGGCGCGGTTGCGCGCCATGCCGCAGTACTCCCACAGCACCTTTCCCAGCTCCCGGTGAATCGAGTCCACCGAACGCTTCCCCTTGATCGCCAGAAGCTGCCTGGTCTTGTCCTCCACGGCTCGCTGCGCGGCAAGCACCTCGGGATCGTCGGGCGTCAGGTTGCCCGGCTTGACTCCCGCCAGGTAGTGCCCCAGCGTGTACGGAATCACAAAGTAACCATCCGCCAGGCCCTGCATCAGAGCGCTCGCGCCCAGGCGGTTGGCGCCATGGTCGGAGAAGTTGGCCTCGCCCAGCACAAACAGCCCCGGAATCGTGCTTTGCAGGTTATAGTCGACCCACAGCCCGCCCATCGTGTAGTGGACCGCCGGGAAAATACGCATCGGTGACGAATATGGGTCCTCGCCCGTGATGCGCTCGTACATCTCGAAAAGGTTGCCGTAGCGCTCCTCGATCGTCGTGCGGCCCAGCCGCCCGATCGCTTCCGCAAACTCCAGGTAGACGCCCAGCCCGGTCGGCCCAACGCCGAGGCCGTCGTCGCACACCATCTTGGCCGCGCGCGAGGCGATGTCTCGCGGCGACAGGTTCCCGAAACTCGGATAGCGCCGCTCCAAATAGTAATCGCGCTCCGCTTCCGGAATCTGCGACGGCGTCCGCTTGTCGCCCTTCTCCTTCGGAACCCAGATCCGCCCGTCGTTGCGCAGCGATTCGCTCATCAGCGTCAGCTTGGATTGATAGTCGCCGCTGACCGGGATGCAGGTCGGGTGAATCTGCGTGAAACACGGATTGCCGAAGCCCGCGCCCTTCTTGTACGCGCGCCAGATCGCCGTCGCGTTGGACCCTTTCGCATTCGTCGAAAGAAAGAACACGTTGCCGTAGCCGCCCGTCGCCAGCACAACCGCATCGGCCACATACGCCGCGATCTTGCCGCTGACCAGGTCGCGCGTGATGATGCCGCGCGCCCGCCCGTCGATCACCACCAGGTCCAGCATCTCGTGCCGGTAGTACATCGCCACACGCCCGGCGCCAACCTGCCGCTCCAGCGCCTGGTAGCAGCCCAGCAGGAGCTGCTGCCCCGTCTGCCCCCGCGCGTAAAACGTCCGCGAAACCTGCGCCCCTCCAAAACTGCGGTTCGCCAGCACGCCGCCGTACTCGCGCGCAAACGGGACCCCCTGCGCCACGCACTGATCGATGATGTGGACGCTGACTTCCGCCAGCCGGTATACGTTCGCTTCGCGCGCCCGGAAATCTCCGCCCTTCACCGTGTCGTAGAACAGCCGGAAAACCGAGTCGCCGTCGTTCTGATAGTTCTTGGCGGCGTTGATTCCGCCCTGCGCCGCAATCGAATGCGCCCGCCGCGGCGAATCCTGAAAACAGAAACACGACACGTTGTATCCCAGTTCGCCCAGCGTGGCTGCCGCGGCGCCCCCGGCCAGCCCGCTCCCCACCACAATCACCGAGTACTTCCGCTTGTTGGCTGGGTTCACCAGCTTCATCTCAAACTTGGCCTTGTCCCACTTCTGCTCAATCGGGCCCGAAGGACAGCGGGAATCGAGGTTCATTAGAGGTTCCCTCCCGTCATCTTCACGAATCCTGTCAGCACCGCCAGCGGCACGCTGCAGAACCCGATCCCGATGACCCATGCCAGGACTGCCGACACGCGCTTCAGAATCGGCGTGTAGCGCGGATGCGCAATCCCCAGCGATTGGAACATGCTCCAGATCCCGTGATACAGGTGGATGGCCAGCACAATGTTGGCGATCATGTAGAAGATCGCCACCACCGGGTTCTGCAATCCGCTCACCAGGTTCTGGTAAACGTGCCCTTCTTCAAACGTGGGATTCACAAAGCGCGCGCCAATCGTGAGGTGGAGCAGGTGGTAAATGACGTAGAAGAAGATCACCAGACCGCCCCAGATCATCGTCCGCGAAGCGTATGTGGACACAATCGGCGCCAGCTTCACGTAGCGCTGCGGGCGCGCCTGCCTCTTGTTTAGCAGCGAGAGTTGTATGGCGGCGACGAAATGCAGAATCACCGCCACCAGCAGGACAATCCGCGCTCCCCATAGCAGCGGCGGCATGGCTCGCAGCTTCGCTCCGTATTCGTCCAGCGGATGCACACCGTTGGCATGAACCGGCAGAAACACCTGTAGGTTGCCCGCCATGTGCACCAAGACAAAACCGAACAGGATGAACCCCGTAATCGCCATCACAGCTTTCTTGCCGATCACGGAATCGTAAAAGGATGCAGAGCGGGTAAGTCCGCCGCCAACCGCCATAGTACTCATTACAATGTTGCTCCGCAGCTCCCGGCTCGGATACCGGGTGATGGATGGGCGTCCTCCAGTCCTAATCAACAGACGCCCGCGCTGCACCTATTTAATCAAAAGATCAAAGCCGCTTGCTTCCATGCCCGCATCGGTGATATTCGACAAGCATGAGGAATCCGGCAGCCGTTCTTTTGTTCTTCGCTGTTGCGGCGGCGGCGCAGCCAGTCGACATCAAGGTCCGCCGCCAGTCGGAGTCCGTGGCGCGCCTCGACCCCTCGAAAACCGCCATCATCATCTGCGACATGTGGGACAAACACTGGTGCCGCGGCGCCACGGAGCGCGTTGGCGCGCTCGTTGAACGCATGAATCCCGTCCTCATAAAGGCGCGCGCCCGCGGAATCCTCATCATCCACGCCCCGTCGGAAACCATGGATTTCTACAAGGACGCGCCACAGCGCCTCGCGATGCTCAAGGTCCCCAAGGCCATCCCCTCGCCGGTCCTCGACGTCCCGGACGCCCCCCTGCCCATCGACGACAAGGACGGCGGCTGCGATACCGAAGGCGACTCGTTCTACAAAGCCTGGAAGCGCGAGCATCCCGGCCTCACCATCGGCCCCGGCGACTTGATCTCCGACAACGGCGCCGAAGTCTACAGCGCCCTCAAGCAGCGCGCGATCGAAACCCTGCTGGTAATGGGCGTCCATACCAACATGTGCATCCTCAACCGCACATTCGCCATCAAGCAGATGACCCGCTGGGGAGTAAAGTGCATCCTCGTGCGCGACCTCACCGACGCCATGTACGACCCCAAGGATGCGCCGCATGTCCCGCACAGCCGCGGAACCGAACTGGTCGTCGAACACATCGAGAAATACTGGTGCCCCACCATGACGTCGCAGGACCTGGTGGCGGCCTTGCCATGACTTCCCGCGAGCGCGTGCTCACCGCGCTCTCCCGCCAGACGCCCGGCCGGGTTCCGGTAGACCTCGGCGGGACCACCGTGACGGGCATGCACGTCAGTTGTGTCGACGCGCTGCGCAGGCGCCTCGGTCTCGATCCCCATCCGGTCAAAGTCGTCGAGCTGATGCAGATGCTCGGCGAGATCGAAGACGATCTCAAACAGGCCCTCGGCATCGACACCGCCGCTGTGGCCAGGCCCGCCACCAAGTGGGGCTTCCCTTCCGCGGACTGGAAACCCTGGCGCATGCCCGGCGGCTTGGAAGTTCTCGTCCCCGGCCTCTTCAACCCCACCCTGGACGCCAACGGAGACATCCTCATGCACCCGCGGGGCGACACCGCTGTCCCGCCCAGCGGGCGCATGCCTCACGACGGATACTTCTTCGACAACATCATCCGCCAGGACCCCATCGACGAAGAGGCGCTGAACCCCGAAGATAACCTCGAAGAGTTCCAACCCGTGCCCGATGCCGATTTCGCCGTTATGCGCGCCGCCGCTCTCCAGGCGCGCGCCGCCGGCAGAGCGGTCATCGCCGCCATCGGCGGCACCGGCTTCGGCGACATCGCCAACGTGCCCGCCCCCGCCCTCCGCCACCCCAAAGGCATCCGCGACGTCGCCGAATGGTACATGGCCACCCGCCTTCGCCGCCCTTATGTCTACCGCGTGTTCGAGCGTCAGGCCGAAATCGCCATCGCCAATCTTGAACGCTTGAACGCGGCCATGGGCGGCCTCATCGACGTCATCTACCTCTGCGGGACCGACTTCGGAACCCAAGCTTCGTCCTTCTGCTCCGAAGCCACCTTCCGCGAACTCTGGTATCCGCACTACCAGGCGCTCACCGGTTGGATTCACTCCCACACCACCTGGCGGGTCTTCAAACACTCCTGCGGCGCCGTGGCGAAGTTCATTCCCGCCTTCATCGAACTCGGCTTCGACATCCTCAACCCGGTGCAGTGTTCCGCCGCCGGCATGGACCCGCTCGAGCTGAAGCGGCGTTTCGGAGATCGCATCACCTTTTGGGGCGGCGGCGTGGATACGCAAAAAACGTTGCCTTTTGCCTCGCCCGCGGCGGTCCGCGAAGAGGCCCTGCGCCGCCTGGACGCCTTCGCGCCCGGCGGCGGCTACGTCTTCAACTCGGTTCACAACATCCAGGCGCAAACACCCGTCGCCAACATCATGGCGTTCTTCAACGCGGTCCGGGAGTTCAACGGAGCCCATTAGAGCCGCGCTTCGCCGCCCCCGGTTCTGTTAGCCTTTTCGTGAGATGCGAGCCTATCGACTGACCGCTGTAACAGGCGGGTTCCGCCTGGACTTGCGCCATGAGCCGGCGCCCCAACCCGAGCCCGGACAAGCCGTGGTGCGCATACGCGCCGTTTCCCTCAACTACCGCGATCTCGTCATGCGCCAGGGGCAATACGGCGGCGCCGCCGCCAATAAGATCCCCTGCTCGGACGGCGCCGGCGACGTCGTGGCCGTCGGTGACGGAGTCACTCGCGTCAAAGTAGGTGATCGCGTCGCCGGAATCTTTATGCAACGCTGGATTTCCGGGCCGCCCACCCCCGACGGCAACCGTTCCGCCTTGGGCGGCGACCTGGACGGCATGCTCGCCGAACAGGTCGCGCTCTCCGAACACGGTCTCGTCAAGGCGCCGGACCATCTGAGCTTCGAGGAGGCCGCTACCTTGCCGTGCGCGGCTGTCACCGCCTGGCACGCGCTGGTCGAGCGCGGCAAACTCGTGGCCGGACAAACCGTCCTCGTCCTCGGCACCGGAGGCGTATCCATGTTTGCCGCTCAAATCGCCAGAGCCGCCGGCGCGCGCGTGATCGCCACTTCCGGCGCCGCCGCGAAAATCGCCCGCCTGCGCGACCTGGGCTTTACCGATACCGTCAACTACAACGACACGCCGGACTGGGACAAGGCCGTCAAATCCATGACGGCCGGCCGCGGCGTCGACCATGTCGTCGAGGTGGGCGGCAACACCATCGAGAAGTCCCTTAAGTCGGCCGCCGTCGGAGGGCACATCGCCCAAATCGGCGTGGTCGCCGGACGGGACCTCGGCATGAACCCGTTCTCCATCGTCCTCAAGAACCTCACCATGAGCGGCATCTACGTCGGCTCCCGGGAACATTTCGAGCGCATGAACAGCTTCTTCACCCTCCACCGGATTCACCCCGTCATCAGCGGCAACTTCGGCTTCGAGGAGGCCGGCGCCGCGTTCGCCCACATGGAAGCCGCCAAACATTTCGGCAAGATCGTGATTCGGATCTGATCTCCATGGACGGCGCGCTTCCACTGCTGCGCACCTTGTTGGAAGAGGGTTTCTCCCGGCAATCCTGGCACGGCCCTAATCTGCGTGGCGCGCTCCGGGGTGTCACCGCGGCGCAGGCGGCGTGGCGCCCGGCCGCGGGGCGGCACAACATCTGGGAGCTTGTCGTCCACGCCGCCTACTGGAAATACGCCGTGCGCCGCCGCCTGACCGGAGAAAAGCGCGGCGCCTTCGCCCTCAAAGGCTCCAACTGGTTTCCGCGCGATGGCGAAGGCGGCGCAGTCGCCTGGCGTGCCGACCTGAAGCTCCTCAACGAGCAGCACGAGGCCCTAAGCAACGCCGTCGCGTCGCTCAAACGCGTCGATGCGCACCAGGCGCGCCTCATCCGTGGAGCCGCCGTTCACGATCTCTACCACGCCGGCCAAATCCAGATGCTCAAGCGCCTCCAGCGCGGCGGCTAGAGGTCGCCGGACAGTTCATACACCTGTTCGTGCGCTCCCATGTGGACTGTGTGGAATAGCGCCGGATAGGCGCGCACCAGGGTCCGGAAACACTCCCCGTCGGACGGCTTCCAGTAACTGTGTCCCTCATCGGCGTCGGTTACGACGATGAGCCGGATGTTATTGCGCCGGATTCCCGCCATGAGTAACTGTGCGTCGGTCGAAGCAGGAAACCAGATCACCCTATGTCCGCTGTAGTGATAGACCCTGGCCTCCCAGCGGGCCATGACCACGGCGCCCGCCGGGCTGTGCCCTCGAATCCACTCCGCCGCCTCCACACTCGGGTCCATCTCGGGCGCCGCCCGCAGATTCTCCACTCCCGCCAGCGCCTGCCGCCAGACGCCCGCCGTCAGCAGGACCACCACCGCTACCCCACCGGCTGCGCGCGCGCCGGACACCGCTATTCCCCGTACGGCCACGGTGCTTTCCGCCACCCGCCACAGCCATCGCATCAAGTCCGGGCCGCCCCACAGAACCACCGCCCCCAGGGCTGCAACCACCACCCAGACGGCAATGCACGCCATCACGGGAGGATGTTCAATCCTCCACCCCCAGATAACTGAACTAAGGAGACCTGACCCGGCCACGAGTAACCCACTCGTTCCGGCACGGCGCGGAATCCTTCGAGTCCAGCTCCAAAGCAGCCCCGCCCCTCTCCACATATAGAGCGCCGCCAGCGGCGCCACCGGTAACTGAAACCTCAACTCGAAGTTCCAGGGCCAGAACAGATACAGAAACTGGTAACACACAAAGTACCATTCCGCCATCGTGCCGCCGGTCCCGCGAAACGAGGACGCCAGCCCGGCCGCCAGCAGAACCAGCGGAATAACCGTGGTTGGCGAGTACCACGCCGGCGCGACCGCCTTGTGCAGATACAGCGCCACCATCGAAGTGGCCATATCGTCCTCGTTCTCAAGCGGCCTCTTCGCTACGTCCCGCCACGTCGCAAATCCCAACTCGGGATCGTTTCCGTTCTTCAGCTTGAGCTGCGCCACATAGCTTTCCTGAAACCCGTGAACCGGCCACATCGTCACCGGATGTTTCTCGGCCCAAAGCAGCCAGGACATCTCGGTGACGGCGCCCACCACCGCCAGTGGCACGAAGAGCGCGACCAGGCGTCTGTCCCATCTCCGCTCCCGGTACATCGACACGGACAGCCATCCCAGGACCCCTCCGGCCAGCGCGATGCCCGTCGACCGCAACAGCACCGAAGCCGCCAGCAGCGCCGCGCACAGCACCCACACTACCGCTTGCCTCCCGCGGGTCGCGGTTGAAGCAAGCCGCGCCGCCGCCAGCAGAAAGAGCATGCTGGTCAGAAAATAGGGCATGTCCGAGAAAAGCGATCTCGTCGAAAACTCGAACCAGCTCGGTGACGACGCAAGAAGCACGCACACAACCGCTGCTATAACGCGCCCTTCCTTCCGCTTCAGCAGTTCGTAAGCGGCGATCAGCCCAAAAGTCGCAAAGAACGCCATCAAACGAATCAGCACCGCGTAACTCTGGCCGAACGCAACCATCATCACGGCCAGCAGCGCCGGAAATCCGGGCGGAACCATCGGTTCCGGCCGCGAGTTGAACCCATAGCCGGTGTGCGTAAGAAAGGACCGCGCCAGTTCGTAGTAATACGGGTCCTGCGTAAAGTCCCGCGTCCACCCGCTTAACGCCAGTTGCAGCGCTCCCAGGGCCAGCAATGAAACATAGACGGAGAGGTCCTCTCGATTGATTTCACGCCGTGGCACAATCCTCGCGTCCTTCGACTTTCGACAGACGTCCCCAGCCGCGGATCGCGTTACAAAACCGGACGAAAGATAAGCCCATGCGGCAACCTGAATCCGCCACGCTACACTGAAGTCAGGTGTGGGCGGTTAGCTCAGCCGGTTAGAGCGCCTGCCTTACAAGCAGGAGGTCGATGGTTCGATCCCGTCACCGCCCACCAACCGGCAGCTTGAGCGTGGGTGGTGTCCCCAGGCCTTCCAGAATCCGCATGGCGGTTTCGCGGCCGATGTGGCGATGCCGTCGGCGCGGGACGCATCGGTCCACTCAATCTTTCTTGCCATGAGCCATGCGGTGGAAATCTTCTGTCGTCAGCCCGAAATCCTGCAGCACTTCCTCGTGGGCAATGCCCTTGCAGCCGCGCTGGCGCAGCCACTCTTTGGACTGCTCCACAGCCCGCCGTTCGTCTTCGGTCTCTGGCTCATCGTCGATGGGCGCGCCGCCAGCTTCCGTGAAACTGGGTCGATGATCGCTTCGAGAAGCCCGACCACCGCGGAGAGTTGGCGTGGGGGCAGTTGCTCGATCAGTTCATGAGCGTGTTCTTTTTGGTTCGCCATTGTTCCCTCACTTCGCTTCCGAACCGGGTGAAGACCAGCGCCGGCCCTCATTCGTCTTTCTCAACCAGCAGCATATCAGCGCCAACCTCGATCGCCACTGCCAATTTTTCGAGCGACATCAAGCGTAGGCTGAGACTGGCCGCCCTCGTGAAGATAGACGGCATGCGGAGAGACCGGATTTCTTCCAAGCAGGAGGCCGATCCCGTCACCGCCCACCGCGTCCTGTGCCCGCCCAACTGGCATTGCGCCCGGCTATTCTGATATGAACGTGTGGAAACACTCGTTCGCGAAGGACTCAGCGGCATGAAGAAATCACCTCCCACCGGGCGGCGCGGCTTCATCAGGAAGGTTGCGCTGGCCGCTGGCATTGCGGAAACCGCGGCTTGGCCGGCTCAAGCGCCACCCGCCCCAAAGACCCAGGAAGGCCCAGGCGCCCCGCCGCCATCCCCGCCTCCCGCACCTGCCGCACTGCCCGCGTTCTCCTACCCCCGCGTCTTCCGCGGCCGCCAGTTGGAGACGATCGCCTTCCCTCTCGGTGGTGTCGGCGCCGGCTCCTTGAGCCTCGGCGGACGCGGCCAGCTTCGTGACTGGGAAATCTTCAATCGCGCCGACAAGGGCCGCACCGTAAGCTATGCCTTCCCCGCCATCTGGGCGCGCGCCGGCGCCGCCAACCCCGTCGTGCGCGTGCTCGAAGCCCGGATCATGCCCCCTTACCAGACGGAGTCCGGCTTGAGCCCCGCGCAAATGTCCGGGCTCCCCCGCATGGAAGACGCCCGTTTCACCGGTGAGTTTCCGCTCGCCAGGATCGCGTTCCGCGACCGGAAATTGCCCGTGCGGGTCACGCTGGAAGCCTTCACCCCCTTCATCCCTCTCGATGCCGATGACTCGGGCCTGCCCGTTGCGGTGCTGCGCTATCGCGTCGTCAACCCGGGCGCCGAACGCGCCTCGGTATCCATCGTTTATTCGATCGATAACCCCGTCGGCACCGATCCGCGCGCGCGCGGCGGCGACCATACTCATCGGGCCGAACTGCGCAAGTCGGCCGGAATCGAAGGCCTCTTGATGACTGACCAGGCGGCCGCCAGCGATTCACCCATGGCGGGTTCGCTCGTGCTCGCCGTCCTCCCCGGTGACGGCACAGTCACGGCGCTGCGCGGTTGGCCTCGCGCCAAGTGGTGGGCCAGCCCCTTGCATTTCTGGGACGATTTCTCCGCCGGCGGACGCCTCGGCCCGGAAGCCGCCAAGCGAAACTCGGTTGGTTCGATGTGCCTCAGCCGCGACATCGCCCCCGGCGCCGAAGCCGAATTCACCTTCCTCATTGCCTGGCACTTTCCCAACCGCACGCCCGCATGGTGCGGCTGGTGGACCCGGGATGGCGAGTCCGATCCCAACGCCAACATCGGGAACCATTACAGCCAGCGCTTCTCCGGCGCCTGGCAGGCCGCCGAACACACCGCGGCCAACCTGCCCGTTCTCGAAAAAGGAATGCGCCAGTTCCTCTCCGCCATGCGCGAAAGCACGCTGCCCGCGCCCGTCAAAGACGCGGCCATGGCCAACCTGTCCACGCTCGTCACCCCCACCTGCTTCAGGACCGCCGACGGTAAATTCCGCGGCTTCGAAGGCATCTATGACGATCGCGGCTGCTGCCACGGCAGTTGCACGCATGTCTGGAATTACGAGACCTCCACCCAGCACCTCTTTCCTGCGCTGGCCCGCTCCATGCGCGAGTCCGCGTTCAACTTGGCCGGCCGCCTCGACGGCGTGATGCCCATCCGCTTGGCCCTGCCCGAAGGCGGCCAGAAAGGCGGCATCACCGCGGCCGACGGCACAATGGGCCAGATCATCAAGGCCTACACCGACTGGCAGCTCTCCGGTGATTCCGAGTGGCTCAACAAACTCTGGCCGGAGATCAAAAAGACCGTCGAGTTTTGCTGGGTCCCCGGTGGTTGGGACGCCGACCGCGACGGCGTCATGGAAGGCGTCCAGCACAACACCTACGATGTCGAGTTCTACGGTCCCAATCCGATGTGCGGCGTCTACTACCTCGGAGCCTTGCGCGCCGCCGAAGAAATGGGCCGCGCCGCCGGAGATGCGGCGTTCGCCGCCCAGTGCCGCGATCTGTTCACGCGCGGCAGCCAGTGGATCGACGCCAACCTCTTCAACGGCCAGTATTACATTCAGAAAGTCACCGGAATCCCCCACGATCGCATCGCCAAAGTGCTTCAATCCACCGGCGGAGCCGAGGATTCCGAGCACCCCGATTTTCAGCTCGGCGAAGGTTGCCTGGCGGACCAGTTGATCGGCCAGTATCTGGCCGACATCGCCGGCCTCGGGCCCTTGCTCAAGCCTGAAAACATCCGCGCCACCATGGCGTCGATCTGGAAGTACAATTACCGCCCCGACCTGTACGAGCAGGAGTCCGTCCAGCGCATCTACGCCCTCAACGACGAGCCCGCCGTGCTCATCTGCGATTACGGCAAAGTGCCCCGGCCCGAGACTCCGTTCCCCTACTTCGCCGAAGCCTGGACTGGCATCGAATATCTCTACGCCACCCAGTTGATCTATGCCGGCATGACCCGCGAAGGCATCCAGTGTTTCGAAAATGTCCGCCGCCGCTACGATGGCGAACGGAGAAATCCCTGGGACGAACCCGAGTGCGGCCACCACTACGCGCGCGCCATGTCCGCTTGGTCCGGCATCCTGGCCCTCAGCGGCTTTGAGTACCGTGGAGCGCAAAAAGCGGTGACCGCGGCGCCGAGGATTCGCCCTTCCAGCTTCACGTCATTCTGGTCCACCGCCACCGGCTGGGGCACTTTCTCGACCTCGCAGCGGAATGGACGCCTCCGCTTCTCGCTGGCGGTCCTCGCCGGCAAATTGCCCTGCGCTTCCGTCCAACTGGCCGGCCGCGCCGGCGCCCCCGCATCCGCTTCGGCCAAAGTGGGCAGCCGGACAATCTCCTGCCGCCTCGACCGCGCCGCGCCTCAGCGGCTCACGTTCATCTTCTCCGAGGCCGTCGATCTCGTGCCCGGCGAACCGCTGGTTCTGGAAACCTGACCGTCATGACGCCGCGGCTCGCCGTCGCGCTTCTGCCGGTCTGGGCGCTATGCCAGGTTCCCCAACGAGTCGAGTTGAACGGCGCGCGGATTCGCGTCGAGGTGAGCGTCACCGCCGGCCGCCTGCTGGAACGCTACCTCGCCCGTGACGGCGCCTCGTGGGTCGAGATCGCTGCTTCGGCCGGCCGCGGCGCCGGGCCCGTCACGCTTCAAGCGCCCGGCGGCGCCGTCATCCCGCTCAGCGTGACCGCCCTCTCCTCCGGCGGCAATACGCTGGTCGAAGAGTTCTCCGCTGGCCCGGCCCGCATCCGCCGCACCCTCACCCTCCAAGACAACGGCCCGTGGGTCCACGCCGTAACCCGCCTCGAACACAGCGCACCGCTCCACGCCTTCGCCGATCAATTCCACACCGCCATCCCCCCGGCCTGGACCTTCTCGCCATCGGTCGGCGGTTTCAACCCGGACGCCTTCTACAAAGCCCCGCTGATTCTGGTCCAGTCCGAGCGGCGCGCCTTTGGCATCGTCCCCAACACCAACGCTCTCTCGCGCGAGATACTGCAACGCTGCAACCACGCCATCGATCTCGATGCGCCGGCGGGCATGCTCACCGCCGGCTTCATCCCCGCCCGGCTGGCTTATCATTCCGTCTATCGTGAGGACCTCGACCGTGAGTGGAACGCGCCGCACGCGGTCGAAAACTCCTACTTCCTGTACGTGACGGCGGACGCCGCTCCGCATGAAGCATTCCGCGACGCTGTCCGGCTTCACTGGCGCCTGGCTCAACCCGAGCTCGCCATCGCCGCCGCCGCTCAAGCCGGTACCGCCCCCGAGTACCAATCGTCCCACCTCTTCGACGAGTGGCGGCGCGCGGTTTGGGACCGGGAATCGCCCCAGAACTGGCTCTCCGTTCCTCTCCCCAGCGGCGCGGCCGGAGGCGCCGTGCGCACCATCCGGTGGGGCGCGCCCGCACCCGCCGTCTACCTCAGCGCGTGGTTCAACAGCCTGCGCACCGCTTATGGCATGGCCCTCTACGCGCGGCGCAACAACAAACCCGAACTTCTCCGGCTCGCGCGCCAGACCGTGCGGCTCGCCCTCGAAGCTCCAGGTAAGGACGGCGCATTCCAGTGCATCGCCCTGCCCGCCAACGGAACGGTCCGCTGGGCGGCGGGCGACGGAGCGGGAACCAGCGTCGCCACCGGCTTCCTCGGTTTCGATATGAGCTGGACCGCCTATTGGCTCCTGCGCTGGCGCGAAGCCGCGCTGTCGCCTGAAGACAGTCCGGCCATACTCGAGCGCGCCTCACGCCTCGCTGACTTCTTTCTCGCCCGCCAGTTCCCCAACGGCATGCTCCCTACGCGCTTTGCCGCCGATGGCTCGGTCCAGCGGGATCTTTCCACCACGGTCAAGGCGGAAACCGCAAGCGTCGCGCTGTTTCTGCTCACCTTGCACAAGGCCTCCGCCCAGCCCGCCTATCTCCAGGCGGCTCTCAAAGCGCTCGCCTTTCTCGACAAGGAAGTCGCCGCGGACCGTCAGTGGTACGACTTCGAAACCTTCTGGAGTTGCAGTCCCAGATTCATTTCCTTCGACACCCGGACCCGCCAGTGGCCCGCTAACAACCTCGCGCTCATCCACGCGCCGCTCGCCTATCTGCTGGCTTCGGATCGGACCCTGGACCGTTCCTACCTGCAAAAGGGACGGCGCCTGCTGGACTACCTGCTCCTTTACCAGCAAAGTTGGACGAACCCGGTCCTGGAAGGCTTGACCGGTCCAGCCATGCTCCTCGGTGGTTTCACAACTCAAAACTCCGACGCCGAGTGGTCCGACGCGCGCCAGAGCCTGGCGGGCAACGTCCTTCTCGCCTACTATCGCAAGCTCGGCGACCCAGACTACTTGGAGCGCGGCGTTCAGGCGCTCCGCGCACAGTTCCCCGTTTCCCCATCGGAGAACTGGGCGCACCGCGGCTACGGTCCCAAAGCGGGAGTCAGCAGCTTTCATTGGGGCGCCGGCAGCGGCATGGCCGGCATCGAGATCGAAGCAGACTTTCTTAAGGACGCCGCCTTTGACGTCCCTTCCGGACGTGGCGTCGGCGTCAACGGCTTGAATCTCACCCATGCCCGCGTCGCAGGGCCGCGCATCTCGTTTCAACTGGAGAGCCCGTTCACCTGGACCCGTGATCCCATCGTTGTCTTCAAGAACGCGCCTCCGGACAAGACCTTCGAAATTGTCGTCAATGGCCGCTCCCTGGGGTCGCAACCGTCCAAGGTCCTCGAAAACGGAATCCCCGTACCCCTGCCCTCCCGCTGAACCGGACGCGCCTGCCTGTGTGTATGCTGGTAGGCGCCATGAGTACCATCCCCCGCCGGAGTTTGCTGGCCATGCCGTGGTTGGCGAGCCGGGCATCCCGAGCCGCCGCCGCACCGGCCCGTCCCAACATCCTGTTCATCATGACCGATGACCATGCCTCGCAGGCGATCAGTTGCTACGGGAGCAAAGTCAACCAGACTCCCAACATGGACCGCATCGCCAAAGAGGGCATGCGGATGGATCGCGTCTTTGCCACCAACTCGATCTGCACGCCCAGCCGCGCCACCATCCTGACCGGCAAATACAGCCACTTGAACGGCGTGCCGGTGTTCAACCGGTTCGACGCTTCCCAGCCCAGCGCGCCTAAGATGCTTCAACAGGCCGGTTACTACACGGCGGCAATCGGCAAGTGGCACCTCGGAAGCAACCCGGCCGGATTCGATTACTGGAATATCCTTCCCGGACAAGGCATCTACAACGACCCGGTGCTGTACGACAAGGACGGCTCGGCCGTGTACAAAGGCTACGTCACCGACATCATCACGGACCTCACCATCGACACGCTCAAGCGCCGTCCCAAGGACAAGCCCTTCTTCATGATGTCGCACCACAAGGCGCCGCACCGCTCCTGGACGCCCGACGAAAAGCACCGCGCCATGTTCGCCAACCGGACCATCCCGCAGCCATCCAACCTGCGCGACGACTATGCCGGCAGGACCGACGCCCTCCGCGAGCAGAAACAGTCGGTGTTTCACGACCTCACCCGCTTCGATCTCAAACTCGCGCCCCCGCCCGGTCTCGCCGGGCCCGCGCTGCGCCAGTGGCTGCAAACCAAACCGGATGAAGTCGAAACCGAAATCGGCGGCGTCCAAAAGAAACTGGTGGGCAGAGAACTGGAAGACTGGAAGTATCAGCGCTACATGCGGGACTACCTGGCCTGCGTGCAAAGCGTCGACGACAACATCGGACGCTTGCTGGACTGGCTCGACACCAGCGGGCTCAAGGAAAACACCGTCGTGATCTATACCAGCGATCAGGGCTTCTTCCTCGGCGAGCACGGACTCTACGACAAGCGCTTCATGTACGAGGAATCCCTCCGCATGCCCTTCCTCGTCCGCTGGCCGGCCGCCATCAAGGCCGGCAGCACATCGGATGCCATCGGGATCAACTGCGATTTTGCTCCGACTTTCCTCGACTTGGCCGGCCAGAAGACCCCGGACGACATGCAGGGGCGCAGCTTCGTCCCCATCTGGAAAGGCAACAAGCCCGGCAACTGGCGCCAAGCCATGTACTATCGCTATTACCACGATCCCGGCGACCACAACACGCGCGCGCACTACGGCGTCCGCACCGCTACCCACAAGCTGATTTACTACTGGAAAAAGGATCAATGGGAGTGCTACAACCTGGTGGCCGATCCCCAGGAAATGCATAACATCTACAACGATCCCAAGGCGCGGAAAACCGTCGCCGCCCTAAAACAGGAACTCTTGCGCCTCAAGAAGGAGGTCAAGGACAACGACCAGTACGCCGGCCACCAGCCCGCCGAATCCTCCTACGTCGAGGCGCCTCCACCCAGAAAACAGTGAGCGTCCCGCCCTCCTTGTGGTAGCCTGCGGTTAACCAAGCGGGGGCACGCCAACAAGTAAGAATGCCAAACCTGTACGACATCGACCCCGGACCCGATTCTCCGGAAATCATTCGCATGATCGTCGAGATCCCGAAGAACTCGTCGAATAAGTACGAGTACGACGCCGATCTCGGCGTTTTCCGGCTGGATCGCGCCTTGTACTCGCCGCTCCATTATCCGGGAGACTACGGCTTTGTGCCCGGAACTCTCGCCGACGACGGCGACCCGCTCGATGTGCTTGTCCTCGTCCATGAGCCCAGCGTCACGGGCTGCCTGATTTACGTGCGCCCTGTGGGCATCCTCGACCTCGTCGACAACGAAGAGGGTGACCAGAAGATTCTCGCTGTTCCCAATCACAACCCGCGCTACGACCAGGTTCACACCATGGACCAGGTTTTTCCCCACGTGCGCCGCGAGATCGAGCACTTCTTCACCATCTATAAAGAGCTGGAAGGCAAGCCGACACGCATTCGCGGATGGCATGGACCCATCGAAGCCCGCCGCTTGGTCATGGACTGCCGGCAGGCTTTCCTCAACGCCCGCGCCACGCCCGTCGAAACCTGACCCCTGCTTCGCCGCGCTGGGGAATCACACCGGCTGCGAATTTCGATTTCTCCTGTTCTCAAGCACTTGACGCCACCCGTCCAGCCCGGACGTCCAAACCTGTTCTACAAAGCGGGTGATGGAACCAAATGCACACTTTCCCTTCGATCCCGCTACCTTCACCCAGGAGCAGCGCGAGGTCCTCACCCTGCTCGCCGAAGGCGCCACCGTCACTTCCGCCGCCAAAGCCCGCGGCATGCACCGCACCACCATTCATCACTGGATGCGCAAAACTCTGGGCTTCCACAATGCCGTCCTCTGCGCCCGCGAGGAAGCCTGCGCCCGCCGCCGCGAGCAGTTTACCGACTCCAGCCAGTCGGCCATCGACTACCTCCAGCACACGCTCGGTGATGAATCCGCATCACACGCCGTCCGCACCCGCATCGCCTTTGGCCTGCTGAAGCTCAAAGTCGAAAACGGCAGCATGATGGAAACCCTGTCCTACGGCTACACCCACCTCATGCCCATGCCCCAGGACATTCATCGCATCAAGAACACCCAACTCCGCGCCCAGGCGGAAACGTCGCTCGCCGAAGCCATCTCGCGCCGCAACCAGCGGGCCAACGATTTCGAGTTCCCGCCCTACGAAGGCGCCGCCTCGAATTCATCACATTCATCACATTCAACGGTTTTTTCGCGGCCGTTGAAACCGGCGCCGCCGGCCGAAGCCCCCGGCGCTAACGGCTGCCCCCCCCAAAGCTGAATCCACACCGCTCAACCCTCCCATGCCGGAACGTATCTACAAGCTCCAGCCCGATCGCACCATCCAACTGCGGGGCTTCGATCACTTGGGCGCGGGCGCCGCCATCCATTCCGCAACCCCTGACTCCTTCAAAGTCAGTGGCGTCTTCCGCGATGCGGCCGACTTCGCCGTCGCCGTCCTCTACGACGCCGACAACTTCTACGAGCATCCCGATCTCAAGTACCTGCCGGATTTCGATTTCGACGGCCTCACCCTGCGGTTTGACGTGGCCTACGACGGGCTGATGCCGCTCGATTCCCGCAAATACCCGGCCATCGATTGGCCCTTCCTCGATGTCCAGCGGCCCAATGGCGGCGCGGCCCGTATCCGCCTTGCCGACTACGCCTCGGTCATCTCCGGCGGCAATTCTCCGGCCCAAGCCGAATTCCAGATCCAGGGTGGCTCGCTCGACGCTTGGGACCGCCTTACCCTCTGGTATCAGAATCTCGCCTTCGACTACATTGTGCCCGGCAAGCTGCGCACCGAATTCGCCTTCTTCGCCGCCGGACCCGGTACCGTTCACAGTCTCGTCATCGGCCCCAACACCTACGCCTACACCGAAGCCGCCGACGACACCAGCGCCGCCATCGCCGGCCAGATCGTCACACGCGCCGCCGCCGATCCCAATGCCGCCGTCACCACCGGCGCCCAACCCCACTTCGTCAAGGTCGAGCGGCTCCTTGACTCCGGCGAAGCCCTCAACGTCTCGGCCTCCGGCAACGCTCCCGACACCCTCTATCAGGTCAAGGCCACCACCGTCGCCGCCAAACTCGCCTCGCAAATCAATGCGACCAATTACCAGCAGGCCGCCACACCCTATTCCCTGCGCGCCACCGCCAGCGGCACGACGCTTTCGCTCACCACCGTCGAGTCCGGCTATGACGCCAATTTCATCACGCTCTACGCGATCTCCAAGAACGAGCGCCTGAAAACCGCCAGCCCCACCGCATCTTTCACCGGCGGGTCCTCCGGCGCCACCCTCCGCGTCACACTCGATTTCGCGGCGCTCGGAATCCCGCAGATCCGCAAAATGTGGCTCACTTTCGCGCCACGCCTCGCCCACGCCCAGGAATACATTGCCACCGAGTGGGAAGCCGCCTTCACCAATTGGACCGTTACCGGACCGGAAGCCAAGCGCCGTTTGCAGGTCTCTTCCACCGGAACCGTCCGCATCACCTCTTCCGACGCCCGCTGCTCCTATTCAACCGGATGGGTCAACGAGGAAGGCTTCTATTCCGACAACTTCGCGCGCGGCACCTCGGTCACCGGCTCCAGCGTCACCATCCGGTATTACTGTGACCGCCCGCACGATCTCTGGTTGGGCACGTCTCTCTACCCCGGACGCGGCGCCGCCGCCGTCACCATCGATGACACGCCCCAACCTGGCGTCAACACCGACTATCCCGGCGCCGAGCCGCAACTCGTCACGCGGCTCAAACTCGCCACAGGACTCGCCGCCGGAGACCACAAAGTCGTCTTCACCCTCAACGACGGCAAGCCGTTCTACTTCGACTTTCTTGAAGCCGCCGTCCCCGGTGATATCCCGGACCCGGCATCCGTTCGTACCGACGTGGCGCCCGCCCTCGACTACTCCACCGACCACACCTACAAGCTCCCACCCACCCGCATTCTGTGGATGATGGACAAGCTCGGCTACCGCGGGCCGCTCAACGAGTACATCGGCGTCTTCTGGTGGAACCAGCGTACGCGGATCGGTGGCGTGATGCCTGCCGCCACCATCACCTTCTCCGGATCGTTCCTGCCCGGCGATGGGGTTTTTCTCGATATCTCCGGCCAGCTTTGCCGTAAAGCCGTGCTCAGCCACGAAACCCCCGAAGACATCGCCCAGCATTTCCAGTTCCTCATCAACGCCGAGTTCACCGGCATCTGGGCGTCTTCTTCCGGCGCCTCGGTAACCATCACCGCGCGCTCGGCCGAGGCTGCCTACCGCGCCTACCGCCTGGAGGTCTCCGTCGAGCGCGTTACCGGCTCCACCGGTACGTTCACCGTCAACGACGCCTTGGCTTCAGGCGCCTCCGGCCAGTGGCAGGTTGATCCCAACCAAGCCGTGCCGCTCAACCGCGGCGCCCGCGACTGGCATCTCGACTTCTACAAGGAGTGCAAACGCCGCAACCTCGAAGTGACATCGGCCGCCTCCATGGAGTTGGTCAATCCGCCCGCCGGATTCGCCGCCTGCTTCCCCGGCGGCGAACCGGTCATCACGTCCGTCGGCTTCGGCGGCCTTTCGTCCACCCACTGCGCCTTCAACTCCGCCATGCTGGCTTTCCACAAGCAGGTCTATGCCTGCCTCGCCGGCCTCATGACTCAGGCCGGACTTACGCCAGGGCTCCAGTTCGGCGAGTTCTGCTGGTGGTACTTCACCAACTACCCGGCCAGTCCCACCGGCGGCATGGCCTACTACGACCCCGCCACCGCCGCCGACGCGCAAGCCGCGCTCGGCCGGCCCCTGCACATCTTCCGCTCCCCCGATGACGACCCGGCGCCGTTCCTCAACGACGCCCTGTTCCTGCGCAACCGCCTGCGCGACTATGCCGCCTCCCTGCGCGCCCACGTCGCGGCGCTCTATCCGGGTACGAAGTTCGAAGTCCTGTTCCCCTACGACGTCAACCATCCGGTGCCCGCCGGAGTTCACAATCTCGGCGGCAGGCTCAACCGCTTCGTCAACCTCCCCGTCGAATGGGAATCCAAGCCCGCCAGCGGCTTCGACCGCTTCAAGCTCGAGGCGCTCGATTTCGGCGCCTGGTCCCGTAACCTCGACCTCTCGTTCCAAGCCATTCAGTTCCCCGTCCAACTCGGCTGGCCCCGCGACTCCATCCGCATCATGGTCCCCGTCTTCCGCGGCAGCTACCCCTGGGAGCAGGAAATCACCCGCGCCCGCGACCTCGGCCTCAACGCCGTCAACCTCTGGGCCTTCGATCACGTCTGCCTCTACGGCTGGCCCCTCAACGCGCCCCCGGCTGGATCTTCCTCCCGCCAAGGCTAGCGCGCCCCTGCTACCCTGAAGATTACGCTCGGATGTCAGTTCTTTCCTCTTGGTACAGCCGTTGGATGGAGGACTGGGAACGGAGCCTTTGCTTTGCTGCCACCAACCGCGTCGTGCGGCCCTTCGATTGGGGATTGGAGTGGACTCGAAGCTGGCCCGTCGCCCGCGACTACCCCCAAAACGGCCACGACTCTCAAACCTATCTCCTGCGCTTGAACCAGTCCGCCATCGCCACCAGCGAAGGCTTTTACGGCTACCAAACGCCGGCCGACTTTCACCTGAAAGACGGCCGGTTGCGCTTCACGTCTCCTGTCCGCACTCCCTACCCGGAAAATAATGTCGTTCATGGACAATGGTTTCCGGCCAAAGATCCCAAAAAAGCCGTCATCGTGCTCCCGCACTGGAACGCCCCGGCCCAAGCCCACAACGGGCTCGCGATCGGTATCCAGAAACTGGGCATGTCAGCCCTCCGGCTCAGCCTTCCCTACCACGACTACCGTATGCCCGCCGAACTGGAACGCGCCGATTACGCCGTCTCCTCCAACATCGGCCGCACCATCGACGCCACACGCCAGGCTGTGATCGACATTCGTAGTACCATAGACTGGCTTCAACGGCAAGGCTACGAGCGCCTCGGCATCGTCGGCACCAGCCTGGGATCCTGCTACGCCTTCCTCGCCAGTTCTCACGACCCCCGGATCGCCGTCAACGTCTTCAACCACTGCTCGACTTACTTCTCAGATGTGGTGTGGACGGGCTTATCTACTATGCATGTAAAAGAAGGTTTGGAAAGCCACGTCGATCTCGACACCCTCCGCAACCTCTGGATGTGCATCAGCCCGACGGTTTATTTTCAAAAGTTTGCCGGCCTGAAGAAACGTTCGCTCTTCCTGTATGCGCGCTACGACACAACGTTCATACCACGTTTGTCGGAGGAAACCATGCGTATGGCGGACCAGTTCGGACTCGACTACCGGAAAGTCGTCTTGCCCTGCGGCCACTATACTTTAGGCAAGACTCCGTTCAAGTTTGTGGACGGCTACCACATCTGCTCGTTTCTCAAACGAAACCTCTAGCGGTACACTGGAATCACGATGCGCCGAGTCAAGCGGAACCGCACTGTTTCCGAACCACCTTCAGAGCCCAGGCCCCAAAAAGCCACCGGCGCCGAGGCCAAGTGCGTCGTCTGTGGCGATCCGGTCGCCCAGCTTTCCACTGAAGAGCTCTGCTGGGTCTGCCGCCGCTTGAAGATCAGCGCGTGGCGCGAAGTCGACAATCAGTTGTCGGCGCCGGAGTAGCGCCGGTAGACGAACGCCGCCGCCGCCACGTCCTCCACTCCCAGCCCAATCGACTTAAAGATCGTTGTATCCCGCGCGCCGCGTGAGCGCGTACCCCAATCCTGGAGTTCCACGATAGGCATCTTGTCCAGGTCTCCCGCCAGCAGCAGGTCGCCCGCCTCGATGCGCGCCTGCTCGAGCGAGTCCACCGCGATCCAGCGTGCGCTGTGAACCAGATCGGCGGGAATCTCGCCCCGCTGCGCCTGGTTTGACCCGGCGGCGTTGATGTGCGCCCCGGGCTTGACCCACGCCGCTTCAATCACCGGATCCTTGGACCAGGTGGCCGTGGCGATAATGTCGGCGTCCCGCACCGCCGCTTCGGCTGACGCGGCGGCGGTGATGTCCACGCCGAACGCCGCCTGGGCTTCGGCCGCAAACCGGGTGCGCTTGTCTTCCGTGCGGCTGTACACTCGCACCTGCTCAATCCGGCGGACGGCAAGCACGGCTTCCAACTGCGTCCAGGACTGAAACCCGCTGCCGATCACCGCCAGCGTCGAGGCCTCGCGCGGAGCCATGATATCGGTGGCATAGCCGCTGGCCGCGCCCGTGCGAATTTGCCCCAGGTGATTGGCCTCCAGCAACGCCAGCGGTTCGGCCGTTGCCGCGTCGCACAGCCACACCAGAAAGTGCGCCCCGTGCTTGACGTGCGTGGCGTACACCTTGGTCCCAAAGTAGCCCTTCCACCAGCCGGCCAGGCTGTGCAGCACCGCGCCCGTGGGCACGTACAAACGGTGCCGCGGATGGTTGCCCGCCTCGCCCGCCGCCAGCGCTTCAAACGTCTCGCGCATCACCGCTACGGCGTCCCGCATCGGCAGCAACCGCTGGACATCCTCCTCTCTGAGGAAGACCATCAGCTCACAGCCGGGTTCTTCTTCGAACCCGGATCGATCCCGAAGTCGTAATAGGCCTGCTGCGCGCGTTGCGGGTCAAACTGCCCCCAGCGCGACAACTGCGCCAGCGCCGCGCAGGCAATCGACTCGGCATCCACCTCGAAAAACCGCCTCAGGTACGGGCGGCTGTCGCTGCGTCCAAAACCGTCCGTGCCCAGCGCCACCATGCGCCCGCCCAGCCACGGCGCAAGCTGATCCGCCATCACCTTCATGTAATCGCTGGCCGCGATGATCGGACCCTTGGTCGCTTCCATGGCTTGCATGACAAACGGCTTCTTGCCGGTCTGCGCCGGATGCAGCCGGTTCCAGCGGTCGCAGGCCAGCGCGTCGCGCCGCAGTTCGTTGTAACTGGTCACGTTCCACACATCGGCGGCCACCTGGAACTTGTCCCACAAAATCTGCTGCGCCCGCAACGCCTCGTTCAATATCGAGGCGCTGCCCCATAACTGCGTTTGCGCCTCGCCGTGCTCGCTCGCATGCACCTTGTAGATGCCCTTCAGAATGCCCTCGCGCACCTCGCCGCCTTCCGGCATGCGCGGCTGCGCGTAGTTCTCGTTGCCCAGCGTGATGTAGTAGAAAACGTCTTCGTTCTCCTGGTACATCCGCCGCAATCCTTCCTGCACGATGACCGCGATCTCGTAGGCGTACGCCGGATCATAAGAAACACAATTGGGCACTGTCGAGGCCAGCACCTGGCTGTGGCCGTCTTCGTGTTGCAGCCCTTCGCCGTTCAGCGTCGTGCGTCCCGCCGTGGCGCCTAGCATGAAGCCGCGTCCGCGCGCATCGCCAAACGCCCAGATCAGGTCGCCGATCCGCTGGAACCCGAACATCGAGTAATAAATGAAGAACGGAATCGTGGGCGTCTGGTACATGGCGTACGCCGTGCCCGCCGCCGTAAAGCTCGCCATCGAGCCCGCTTCCGTGATCCCCTCTTCCAGGATCTGCCCGTCCTGCGCTTCCTTGTAATACAGGAACTGCTCGCTGTCCTGGGGCGTGTACAGTTGCCCGTGCGGCGCGTAAATCGAAATCTGCCGGAACAGCGACTCGATGCCGAACGTCCGCGCCTCGTCCGGAATAATCGGCACCACCAGCTTGCCCAGGTCCTTGTTCTTGAGCAGCAGCTTGAGCACCGCGACAAACGCCATCGTGGTCGAGACCGGACGTCCGCCGGAACCATTCAGTGAATCGGCAAACGCCTCCAGCCCGGGCACGTTCAAGTTGACGTGCAACGGCCGGCGCGCCGGCAGCGAACCGCCCAGCGCCTTGCGCCGCTCCTTCATGTACCGCATCTCGGGCGAGTCCTCCGGCGGCCGGTAAAAGCTCACCGTCGTGACCGTCTCTTCCGGAATCGGAATGTCGAAGCGCGCCCGCAGGTGAGCGAGCTCGTTCTCATTCATTTTCTTTTGCTGATGCGTCGTGTTGCGGCCTTCGCCCGCTTCGCCCATGCCGTAGCCCTTCACCGTCTTGGCCAGAATGACCGTGGGCTGCCCGGTGTGTTCAAACGCGCGCTTATAAGCGTTGTAGACCTTCACCGGATCGTGTCCGCCGCGCGCCAGCCGCGCCAGTTGCACATCCGTCAGGTCTTCGACCAGTTCCAGCAGTTCGGGATACTTGCCGAAAAATTCCTGCCGCACGTAGGCGCCCCCGCGCGCTTTGTAACTCTGGTACTCGCCGTCCACGCACTCGTGCATGCGGCGTACCAGCAGCCCGCCGCGGTCCTTGGCAAACAGCGGATCCCAATCGCTGCCCCAGATCAGCTTAATGACGTTCCAGCCGCAGCCCCGAAACGCGCCTTCCAGCTCCTGTATGACGTTCGAGTTGCCCCTCACCGGGCCGTCCAGGCGCTGCAGGTTGCAGTTGACGACAAAGATCAGGTTGTCCAGCCCTTCGCCGGACGCAATGCGAATGGCGCCGAGCGTCTCCGGTTCGTCCGTCTCGCCGTCGCCCAGAAATGCCCAGACCTTGCGGTTGGTCTTGGCGATGATGCCGCGGTTCTCCAGGTAGCGCATGAAGCGCGCCTGGTAAATCGAGTTGATCGGACCCAAGCCCATCGACACCGTCGGAAACTGCCAGAAGTCGGGCATCAGCCACGGATGCGGATACGAAGACAACCCCGGCTGCTCACGCAGTTCGTGCCGGAAGTTCTTCAGGTGGTCCTCGTTGAGCCGCCCTTCCAGGTAGGCGCGCGAGTACATCCCCGGTGACGCGTGACCCTGAAAGTAGATGAGGTCTCCCGGCAGCCCGTCAATGCTGGCGCGGAAAAAGTGGTTCATGCCCACCTCGACCAGCGTCGCCGACGAGGCGAATGTCGAGATGTGGCCGCCAATCCCGTCGTCGTACTTGTTGGCGCGCACCACCATCGCCACCGCGTTCCAGCGCACGAAACTCTTGATCCGTCGCTCGATCGCCCGGTCCCCAGGGTACGGAACCTCCTCGCTCGCCGGAATCGTGTTGACGTAGGGCGTCGTGACCTTTAACGCCGCGGGCGCTCCTTGTAGCGCCGCGTGATGGGATAGCCGTTCCAGAAGGAAGCTCGCCCGGTCCGGCCCTCCTTCGTCTATGACTTGGTCAAGTGCCTCGAGCCATTCGCTCGTTTCGGCGGGATTTAAGTCTTCGGGTTTGTCGACTTTGGTTCGCAACATAAAGGGAAGCCCCTCGGATAATTCCTATTTTACCGGACAGCGGACACAAAAGCCCTGAAATTCCGTGTGGTTGGGTGACTCCAAGTCACTTATGCGCGCGTTTTTGATATCATCCCTGAACGCCGTGAATCGACGAACACTCTTCCAACTGCTGTCCGGCGGCCTCGCTTCACACTTGGCCCACGCCGCTGAACGGCTCAAAAACTGGGCTGGCAACCTCACCTACGGGACGGACCGTCTCCATGAGGCGGCGTCCGTCGAACAGGTCCGCTCTATCCTTCCGGCGCAGCAGCGCATCAAAGTGCTGGGAACCCGCCACTGCTTCAATGAAATCGCCGACAGCCGGGACAACCTGCTCTCGCTCAAACCCATGCACGAGGTTGTCGCGCTCGATGCGGCGGCGCGCACCGTGACGGTTGACGGCGGAATCACCTACGCGCAACTTTGCCCTTACCTGGAGAGCAAGGGGTTTGCGCTGCATAACCTGGCGTCGCTGCCGCACATCTCGATTGCGGGAGCGTGCGCCACCGCCACGCATGGCTCGGGACAGAAGAACGGAAACCTGGCCACCGCCGTCAATGCGCTGGAGATGGTGACGGCGGACGGCGGCTTGGTGAAACTGAGCCGCGCCGCCAAGGGCGACTTTGGGGGCGCCGTCGTTGGCCTAGGCGCGCTCGGCGTGGCCGTGCGCCTGACGCTCGACATCCAGCCGTCGTTCAAGGTGGAGCAGTACGTTTACGAGAACATGCCGCTCAGCCAGGTCAAGGATCATTTTGACGACATCCAAGCCAGCGCCTACAGCGTGAGCCTGTTCACCGACTGGCGGCAGCCGCGGGTCAACGAGGTCTGGCTCAAGACGCGGGTGAAGTTTGTCGCGCCCGAGCAATGGCTGGAAGCGCGGCTCGCCAAGCGCAACCTGCACCCGATTGCGGAACTGCCCGCCGAAAATTGCACGCCGCAAATGGGCCTGCCCGGTCCCTGGTACGAGCGCCTGCCGCACTTCAAGATGGGGTTCACGCCGAGCGTCGGCAAGGAATTGCAGTCGGAGTATTTCGTGCCTCGCAAGAATGCGGTGGATGCGATTCTGGCTATCGCCCGGCTGGGTGAGCAGGTGTCGCCGCACCTGTTGATCAGCGAAATCCGGACCGTCGCCGCCGACGACCTGTGGATGAGCATGGCATGCGGGCGGCCGAGCGTGGCCATTCACTTCACCTGGAAGCAGGACTGGCCCGCCGTGCGCCGTCTCCTGCCGCTGATCGAGAAGGAGCTTGAGCCCTACGCGCCGCGGCCGCACTGGGGCAAGCTGTTTGCCATGCCGCCGGCGGTCCTGCGGTCGCGCTATGAGCATTTCGATGGCTTCCGCCAGCTTGCCGGCAAGTACGATCCCAAAGGCAAATTCCGCAACGATTTTCTGAACGTCAACCTCTTTGGGGCCTGAAGCGCGGCCGGCCCGCCTCCTACTGGGCGTTGCCGGTTACCGTGCACAGTCCATTGGTGCGGATATTGATCACCGTGTTCCCAAAGGCGGTGTTGCCGGTCAGCGCGCCAGGGCAGATGGCGTCTATCCCGTAGTTCACGTTGTTGGTGGCGGTGTTGCCGGTAGCTGTCGCGTTGGTCACCGAAATCCCTCCCCCTTCGTTGGCCATGGCGGTGTTGCCGGCCGCTACTCCGCCGGGACGGACGAAGATGCCGAACACGTTGTTGGCGGCGGTGCAGCCGCGGACGTGAAGTCCGACGATGGCGGTACCCGAGCCGCTCAAACGCGCCTCGCTGTCAATCACACTGCCATTGCCGACTACGATGCCCGGTCCGCCGTTGCTCACCGCCAGCACCCGCTCGACCACGGTCGACTCGCCCATCATCCGGATGCCGTGCGATCCCATGCCGCGCACCATGCCGTTCATGACCCGAATGTTGGCGGGACTCGGCACGCCGGTGTCGCCGACGGCCATGATTCCGATCCCTCCGCCGCGAATCGCGCAAGTGATCGGGTTCGCCGTGCAAACGTTCGGTCCGATGATGCTGAAGCCATTGAGATCGAGCGTGACGTTGCCGGCGGTGATCTGAACCGCCGTCATCGCGGCGTCGGACAAGACGAGATTGCTCGTCAGGCGGTAGCTTCCCGGCTCGGATATCGTGACCGGGAAGCCCGGCGTATCCTGCGGCGTCACCCGGCCCGCCAGCGCGGCCCGCTGATCGATCGCCACCACGGCGGCGCGCGCGTGCGCCACCAATCCGAATACGGCCAGGACACACATCGCCACAAGCCGCGGCAGTCTGTTGATTAACACTTCTGATTTCTCCTCGTCGTCTGATTCAAGCGGCGCCACTCGTGAGGAGAAGCGAGATTGAACGGCAAAACTGGCGTGCCGGCGCCGCGAAAAAATTGGCGTCCCCAGCGGGATTCGAACCCGCGTTATCGCCGTGAAAGGGCGGTGTCCTAGGCCGGGCTAGACGATGGGGACGCGTTGGGACGGAAAGGACTTCCGATCCCTCATCATCTTATCGCGCCGGGGCGCGCGGGGTCAAACGCGCTTTCACGGTCCAGTACTCTCGCCCGAGCCCTGGCCAGTTACAATTACGGTATTTGTGGTTATAATGACCGTGCCTGGAAAGTGATTAGAAACTAGCGGATGAACTTAGAGGAAGTGGCGAAGCGGGCCGGCGTTTCCACGGCGACCGTTTCACGAGTTCTTAACAATATCGACGTCGTCCGGAACGCGACGCGCGTCAAGGTTCTCAGGGCGGTTCAGGAACTGAACTACCACCCCAACCTGCACGCCCGCACGCTGGCGGGCGGCAAGAGCCGCACGCTGGGCATGATCGTCTCCAACATGGAGAATCCGTTTTTCTTCGACGTGTTCCGGACGCTTGAAGCCGACGCGCGTCTCCAGGGTTACGACGTGTTTCTGGCCAATACCGATTACCGGCCGGAACAACTCACACGCAGCATCCGCCTGATGATCGGGCGGCGGGTGGCCGGTCTTGCCGTGGTTGTCTCCGAGATGGACGCTGACCTGATCCAGGAACTGACCAACAGCAAGATTCCGACCGTGTTCTACGACGTGGGCACGGCCACCCGGAACATCTCGAACATTCGCGTCAACTACCGCCGCGGCATCGAGCAGGTGGTTGAATACCTGCACTCGCTGGGACACCGGAAGCTGGCTTTCATCGGGCATCACTCGGCGCTCGGTCCAACCAGCGAACGCGAGCAGGCCTTTCTCGATACCGTGTCGCGGTACGCTCCGGGCGCCGAATGGCGCACGGCCGCCGACCAGGACGGCCTCGAAGGGGGCCGGTCGGCGGCGCGGGAGTTGCTGGCGACCGGGTTCCGGCCAACGGCCATCATCTGCGTCAACGACTTTGTCGCGGCCGGCGTGCTGCGCGAACTGCGGCAGCACGGCCTGCGCGTTCCACAGGACGTCTCGGTGACCGGCTTCGACAACATCAAGCTGTCGGAATTCTGCTGCCCTCCGCTGACGACCCTTCACATTCCCCGCGACCGCATCGGCCACCTGATGTTCCAGTTCCTGGCGCCGGAGACGCACACCGGCAAGCCTCCAGGCAAAGAAATCATGATCGACCCCGAGCTGATATTGAGAGAGTCGACCGGACCGGCCGCGTCGGAATGAGCCTCTGGCGCCCTCACCGGGCCAGCGCATCGCGCGCCGCCAGCACCGTGTTGACGTGCAACGCGACTGTGTCGCTGAGATTGTGCGCGTAGCCGCCCGCCAGCGTCACGGCGACCGGAGTCTTGTGACGCCGCGCCAGCGTAAAGACGATGCTGTCGCGCTCCTTCATGCCTTCCATGGTGAGCGACAATCCGCCAAGCTGGTCATCGTAGTACGGATCGCTTCCCGCCACATAGACCACCAGGTCCGGACGAAACCCTTCGACCGCGATGCCGTAGGCATCCTGGAGCTTTTCCAGGTACTCGCGATCACGCGTTTCATCCTTGAGGTGAACGTCAATGGTGGAAGGCGGCTTCTCGGCCGGGTAGTTGTTGAACTGGTGCAGCGAGATGGTGAAGACCGACGGGTCACCGCTGAAAATAGCCGCGGTGCCGTTGCCGTGGTGGACGTCGCAGTCGATCACCAGCGCGGTGCGAATCGCCCCATCGCGCTGTAGAACACGGATGGCGACGGCGATATCGTTGACCGCGCAGAACCCTTCGCCGTGTCCGGGGAAGGCATGATGGAATCCGCCGCCGATGTTGAATCCGACGCCTGAGTCGAGGGCGCGCCGCGCTGCGAGAGTGGTGCCGCCGGCAGCCAGAAAAAACGCCTCGACCATCTTGCGGGAGTAGGGAACCTCCAACTTCACGATGTCCTGGTAGGTGAGCGTGCCGGTCTCCAGTTTCCTCACCCATTCGGGCGTGTGAACCAGCAGCAGG